>CAZKFN010000156.1:0-1554 GCA_964552035.1 uncultured Flavobacteriales bacterium | reverse complement strand
CTTTGCCGAAGGCAGAGAACTGGAAAAAGAGATTTTGGGTAATTTAAAGGGATTGCGGTATGAATAGATTTGCCAAAATAAAAGATATTGCTGTTTTAAATAAGGAAACTTTTAAAAAGGATTCCTTTCCCAATATTATCAAATACTTAGATACTGGAAGTTTAACTAAAAACAAAATCGAGGGTTTTCAGCGACTTAATACTAAATCGGAAAAAATACCAAGTAGAGCACAAAGAAAAGTATTTACGAATACAATACTTTATTCTACCGTTAGACCAAATCAAGAACATTATGGAATAATAGAAAGAAACTTTAAGGATGTTGTTGTTTCAACTGGATTTACAACCATTGATATTACAGATGAAAAGACCTACCCAAAGTATATTTATTATTTGCTAACCCAAAAAAGTATAACAGATTATTTGCATACCATTGGGATGAATGCGGTGTCATCATATCCTTCAATATCCCCTGATGATATTGGAAATTTAAAGTTCAGACTTCCCGACCTCCCAACCCAAAAATCCATTGCCAAAGTCCTATCCGATTTGGACGCCAAAATAGAGCTCAATAACAAAATCAATCGAGAGTTGGAAGTAATGGCAAAAACGCTGTACGACTATTGGTTTGTGCAGTTTGATTTTCCCAATGCAGATGGCAGACCCTACAAATCTTCAGGTGGAAAAATGGTGTACAATGCCGAGTTGAAAAGAGAAATTCCTGAG
Source organism: uncultured Flavobacteriales bacterium (assembly GCA_964552035.1). Taxonomy (GTDB): domain Bacteria; phylum Bacteroidota; class Bacteroidia; order Flavobacteriales_E; family Vicingaceae; genus CAZKFN01. Next base: position 829 of record CAZKFN010000156.1, on the reverse strand, counting down.
GGGTGGGAGGTTGGGACGCTCAATGATGCAGTTTCAAAAACAGGAACAGGTTTAAACCCTCGTAAAAACTTTGTATTAGGAGAAGGAGATAATTATTATGTCACAATTAAAAGCATAGAACAAGGTCGTGTTATATTAGATAATAAATGCGATAAAATCAGTGATGAGACATTGAAAGTAATTAACAAAAGGTCTGATTTACAAGTTGGTGATATTTTATTTACAAGTATAGAACCAGTAGGTTTAACATATCTAATTCAAGAAGTTCCCAAAAATTGGAATATTAATGAATCCGTCTTTACAATAAGACCAAATTACAAAATAGTAACTTCTGAATTTTTATATATGTTCTTGTCAGGAGATTACATAAAATCATATACTAAAAATGTTGCAGCAGGTAGCATTCATAAAGGTATAAGACATGCCACTCTAAAGGAGTGTTTATTTATTATTCCTCACAAAGAGTTAATTAATTATTTTACAAAAATGATAAGGCCTATTTTAAAAAAGCTTGATTTATTACAAAAACAAAACCAACAGCTCTCCGCCCTTCGTGATTGGCTTTTGCCTATGTTGATGAATGGACAGGTGGCTTCGAGAGCCTCAGCCACCGCGGAATCGAGAGCCTCAGCCCCCACGGAATCGAGAGCCTCAGCCACCGGGGAATAATCTTATCAATTCCACGAAAATCACCAAAGGAGAATTTACCATATGAAAAACATAGAGATTTTAAGCAAGGTTAATGAAACGGATATGGGGGCTATTTTGGAGGTTTGGGAATCTTCGGTGAGGGCGACCCATAATTTTTTGAATAGAAAAAACTATTTAC
>CAZKFN010000155.1:0-1703 GCA_964552035.1 uncultured Flavobacteriales bacterium | reverse complement strand
CGCTACTTAATTTTCCAAAACCACCCTATAATAAATCCAAAAAGATGAGCATACCACGCAATATTTACTCCTAGCATTAAAGGAGCAAAAGATATTAAAAGTATCGCAACAATTAACCCTTTTCTATTAAAAACATCATGTCTAGCAACAAGCCCAATTAATACCGATATAGCGCCAGAAGCTCCAACTAAAAGATGGTTTAAATTAAAAATATAAAGAAATAGTACGCTTAAAATCCCAGTTAAAATCCCACCAATTATAAAAAGCTTAGTAAAATTTTTTGTACCTAAATTTCTTTCTAAAAGTGAGCCAAATTGATACAAAACAGCCATATTCATGGCTAAATGCATTAAATTACCATGCATAAACATAGAGCTTAAAGGTTGCCAAAGATATAAATTTTTAAAAAAATATAGGTTTAAACCAAAGTAAAAAGCACTATTTGGATAGAGTTGCTGAAGTATAAAAACAGCTATGCAAAAAACTATAAATATCTTAGTGGCTTTCAATTCTCCGCCTTTAAAAACTCTCAAATAATAATACTACCTAATTAATATAAAAGGAAAATTATTTTTACAAAGAAGCTTCTAATTAAAATCTTATTATAATCTTTTCTAATTTTATAAAAGGATTCTATGAAATGGATTTATTGCAAATTGAGGGCGGTCATAAGTTAAGTGGAAGTGTTCAAATTTCTGGAGCAAAAAATGCCGCCCTACCCCTTTTGGCTCTTTCTATCCTCTCATCTCTCCCCATTAAAATATCAAATGTTCCAAATGTAGCTGACATTAGAACCTTTGCTACACTTCTTTCAAATTTAGGGGCAAATACAGAGTTTGAAAACAAAACTATGTATTTAGATAGTACAAAAATCAACTCTACATGTGCGAATTATGATATTGTTAGAAAAATGCGTGCATCCATTCTTGTTTTAGGCCCTTTACTTGCTCGCTTTGGACAGTGTGAAGTTTCCCTGCCAGGAGGTTGTGCCATAGGACAAAGACCGATAGATTTACACCTTAAAGCGCTTGAACAGATGGGGGCAACCATAGAGATAAAACAAGGATATGTTGTAGCAAAGGCGCAAAATGGGCTAAAAGGAGCTACCATTGTTTTTGATAAAATCACTGTTACTGGAAGTGAAAATATCATTATGGCAGCAGCTCTAGCTCATGGAACAACCACGCTTATCAATGTTGCAAAAGAGCCTGAAGTTGTACAACTTTGTGAAGTTTTAGCTAGTTCTGGTGTTCATATTGAAGGTATTGGAGGAGATGAATTAATCATAAAAGGCTCTTCAATGAAACTTTTGCCAATTGAAAATATAGAAGTTATCCCAGATAGAATTGAAGCTGGAACTTATCTTTGCGCAGGAGCCATTACTAATAGTCAAATTACTTTAACCTCCATTATTCCTGAGCATTTAACAGCTATTACTAGAAAACTTGTTAAAATGGGATTTGAAATTGAAGAAAAGAAAAGAGAAATTACATTAAAACCTGCAAAACAGATTCAACCTTTTGATGTTGAAACTACTGAATATCCAGGTTTTCCAACAGATATGCAAGCCCAGTTCATGGCTTTAGCCACTCAAGCTAATGGAACAAGTGTTATTGATGAGAGACTTTTTGAGAATAGATTTATGCATGTGAGTGAACTTGTTAGAATGGGTGCAAAGATAAAGCTCAAAGGTCATAGCGCAA
>CAZKFN010000154.1:0-1705 GCA_964552035.1 uncultured Flavobacteriales bacterium | reverse complement strand
GGCTTAGAAGATTAGATTTATATGCCCAATTTACCCGTAAAGCAACAAGTCGTAGATTTGTATAGCATCTTTTTGGAATACTCACACCCCAACATTTTGTACAATAACAGTGTAGTAGTTCTTTGAGCTTCTGCACTTTTTGATATAATGAGAGTGATGATTATCGTCCCCAACATTCATGGGCTTTGCGTCCGTATGTTAAAGTGTTGATTATCACTCTTGTTATATACATTCGATTAAGCAGGTTGAAATCTTTTAAAGACTTTCGCGTAACTAGCAATTATGAGTGGCAAGTGTAGATAAGTAACCATTACATAATATTTTTACGGAGGTCAAATATGATTAGTGTTGGCATTGATGTTTCTAAGGAAAAAAGTACTGTCTGTATTTTAAAGCCTTATGGTGAAGTTATTAAGAGTCCCTTTGATGTCAATCATACTCAAACAGAATTAAACAATCTCGTCAAGCTCCTTAACTCTTTAACTGGTGAGATTAAAGTAGTTATGGAAGCCACAGGATACTATCATTATCCGATACTTAACTATTTACAAGAGAACAACTTTTTTGTTTCAGTTATCAATGCTCTAGTAATGAACAAATATTCAAATATTGCGATAAGAAAAGGCAAAACAGATAAAAAAGATGCTCTTAAAATAGCAAACTACGGTTTAGATTTTTGGTTCAAGCTTATGCCATTTAAACCTAAAGATGATGTTTATGAAGAACTAACTATTCTGTCAAGGCAATATTATCAATGTATGTCAATAAAAGTAAAATGTAAAATTACCCTTTTAAATCTACTTGATAAAACTATGCCTAAAATTACAGAACTTTTGAGCAATAATACTAAAACACCTGGAAAATGCAAATTAAATGACTTTGCTAATAAGTTTTGGCATTATGATAACATAACTAAATACAGCAAAAACCAATTTAATATCATTTACAACAATTGGGCAAAAAAAGAAGGATATCGGCAAAGCCAAAGCAAGGCTGCTGAAATCTATGCTTTAGCTTGCGACAGTATCCCTACATTAAGCTCCGCTACCGCCTCCGCAAAAATGCTTGTAACCGAAGCTGTGAGAGTGCTCAAAGAAGTTGATTATTCTCTAAATCTAATTCTATCACACATGGAACAGTTAGCCAAGCAATTAAAAGAATATAGTACGGTTTTAGCTATGAACGGAGTTGGGATAAAATTGGTTTTGTTATTAATTGCAGAAATCGGAAATGTTGCAAGGTTTCATAATTCCAAAGCTTTAATAGCGTATGCAGGCATAGATTCGCCACCTCACCAGTCGGGTTCTTTTTCTGCTAGTAGACGGAGAATATCCAAGCGCGGGTCTAAATATCTAAGAACTATTGGCTATCAAGTTATGACATCAATTAACATCAGTAAAAATGAATCTTGTCCTGTTTATCAATTTATGCAAAAAAAGGAAGCTGAAGGAAAAGCTAAGAAAGTTGCAAAGATTGCAGGACTTAATAAATTCCTGAGAATTTATTATGCACGCATAAAAGAAGTAACTGCTTGAATCTAAGATTTTTTTAGGCTGCCCATTAAATGGCAGCTGTTTTGTCATGCTCTTTTTAAGTAAAATTAATTATTGTACCTTACTGAAAAAACCTTGTTCTTTTGCTTGACTTCTTTTAGCAGGTTTATTATAGAGCCTATTTTTTTAGAATATCAGCTTACTTAACACCT
>CAZKFN010000153.1:0-1867 GCA_964552035.1 uncultured Flavobacteriales bacterium | reverse complement strand
GTACTTATTTTATCTCCGGTATTGATGCAAAGTAAAATATCATGTGCAGTCCAATCATCCTCATCCACATAATGCGTATCGTTAGTTGCAATCATGGGGACATTGTACTTTTTAGACCATTTGATTAAAATTTGGTTGACATCTTCTTGTGTTTTTCCGCTCCCATCAATTTCTCCTAGACCATGCCTTTGAATTTCTATAAAATAATCCTCCCCAAACATTTCCAGCCACTTTACAAAAGTAGCTTCTGCTTCCTCCTCGGTCTTAAATAAAATGGATTGCTGAATAACGGAGGCAATACAACAGGAAGTAGCAATTAATCCTTCTTTGTATTTCTCCAAAAGCTCTAAATCAATCCTTGGATATTTGGAATACATTCCCTCTATATATCCCAGAGAACAGAGTTTGGATAAGTTCTCATAACCTTTTTGGTTTTTCGCTAATAAGAGCTGATGGTAACGTTTATCTCTTTTCCCTCCTTTAAATTCTTTCTGATGACGGTCTTCTACCAAATAAAATTCACAACCTACAATAGGTTTTACTCCTGCCTTGTTCGCTTCATTTACAAATTGAAATGCCCCAAACATGTTTCCATGATCGGTTAAAGCTACGGCCTTCATTTTATCGGCTTTGGCTTTTTGCATTAACGCAGCAATTGGTGCAGCACCATCAAGTAATGAAAATTGAGTATGAACGTGTAAATGGGAAAAATCAGGCATTTAGAAAAATATTAAACGGCATTATACATTGTAAAATTAGATTCATAAATTTAATGAAAAGCTGGCTTCAAATTACCGCTGTTAATAAGTCTTTTTATTAATTTGATAAAGCTTGAAGCAGGCAGTTTAAAAATTGTTGATAAAAATTTTTGTCCTAAAATATAAATGATAAAAAATAGATTTTTCGCAATTTCTTTATTAAATCCTATTCTATATGGCTTCTTTCCCCATTTTGGTAGCTAAGATACTAACTACTAAAATTTGCAGTGCATGAAACAACATCAAAGGAAGTAGTATTAAACCCACAACACTGCTCTGACCAAACAAAGCTTTGGAAAAAACAATTCCATGGACCAAGTATTTTTTGTCCCACAAAATTGAGCAGCAATTCTATCTCCACGACTAAAACCTAAAAGCCCACTAATCCATTCTGTCAATCCATAAATTGCAAAAAATAATAAGGCAGTAAGTACGAGCATAAACATCAAATCTAAAAAAGCTATATTGAAAAATATCTTGTCTTCAAAAGACTGTACAAAGCTTTTATAGATAATCAACAAAATGATAAACTTATCAAACAGAGTGAGTTTCCTAAGGTTTCTTTGAGCGATTTTACCCAAATACTTTCTCAACGATAGACCTAAGACTAAAGGAAGAATAATTTCAGTTGACAACTGAATATAAATCGCTGTAAAGTCAAAATTAATTTCAGAATGCTGAATAAAAGGTGTTACTCAAGCTGGGGTTAATAAAATTCCAATAATACCGGAAATACTAGCATTAAAAATAGCTGCCGTCACATTGCCTTTAGCTAAAGATGAACAAGCAGATGTAATTGCTAATTCTTCAACCCTATTTTTAAGGCTTCGATACTCAGTTTTAATCCATAGAAAAAGAAAATTAATGAAATTCCTATAAACAGTTATTTTGCCCATAGGTATTCCTCTATCCGCTGCAGCTAAATGTGGAAAAAAGTAAGCCAATACTATGCTTGCCATTATGGCAAACACAAAAGGATTTGTCCTCATTTTTTAATTTTAAAAAGGGAAAATGTAAGTTTATTGAGAAAATAGGAATCTTAAAAAAATGATATCCTTATATTTCCATAGGCACTTCCATCAACAAGACCTCAGCTTTTTCTAAGGCTT
>CAZKFN010000152.1:0-1957 GCA_964552035.1 uncultured Flavobacteriales bacterium | reverse complement strand
CATCTAAGAAAGGGGAAAACTATTTGCCAGAAGCTGGAGATTGGGCAATTGGTATTGATGCAGTTCCTTTATTAGATTATATCGGAAATATTTTTGGAAAAACAGCAGATAATAATCATGCAGGGAATATTTGGACACCAAACAATCCAAGTTTTGCGATTAATGGTAAGTATTTCTACAAGGATGATTTAGCTTTCCGTGGTGGTATTCGTCTTGGATTCTCTACAAATAGCCAAACTGTAATGGTTGGAGAAAGAGGTGTAGCTGCGCCAACAACTAATCCTTGGCCAGACATTACTTCTGAAGTAGCAAACAAAAGAAAATCAAGCAATACAAACATTGGTCTATCTGTTGGTATTGAGAAAAGAAAAGGAAACACTCGTTTACAAGGATTTTACGGAGGTGAATTCGGGTTTATGATTTCTTCAGGAGCAGAGAAATATACTTATGGAAATGCTTTAACCCCAAGTACAGCTACGATTCCAGTTACTGCAACAGCTGCTGATGACTTCGGTACTAACATGGGTACTACTGTTGACGGACAAGGTATTTCAAGAACTACACGTGTTCTTGAAGACAAATCAGGAATGACTTTCTCTTTAGGATTAAGAGCATTTATCGGAGCGGAATACTTCATCATCCCTAAATTATCTATTGGTGGAGAATTAGGATGGGGAATTGGTATGAGTATGAACGGAAAATCAAAAGTTACTTCTGAAACTGTTGGTTTAAGAGCTGGTGCTGCTGATCAATCAGTTGAGACACTTACAAGTGAAGGAAATAAATCTTCTTCTTTTGGAGTTGATAACTCAATTGTTAATCCTTTATTCGGACCTATCGGTCGTTTAAACTTAACTTTCCACTTCTAGAAAGTAATCAATTTTAATAAAAAGGTCTTGCTTCGGTAAGGCCTTTTTTTATTCCCTAAACGGAGTAGGATGTAAGTTTTCGTTTTTTTATTTAATTACATGCGAAATCATTTTTTTATTCCCTATTTCTCCACTACCTTTGCGCCATGAAAAAAATACGTATTGGTGTTTTTATTTCTGGAGGAGGCTCAAATGCTAAAAAAATAAGTTGTTTCTTTAAAGAACATCCTGGTATAGAAGTGGTTAAGATAATATCAAACAATGTTGACACACCTCTTCAATACGATAAAACAGTGGGGCATTTGGTAGAGCTCGTTTCTACAAAAGAGATGACCAGCGATACTGCTTTTTTTGAGCGCTGTCAGAATGAGTTCGACTATATTGTTTTGGCCGGTTATCTTAAACTGATACCAAAACAATTAATAGCTCTTTTTCCCAATCGTATTTTTAACATCCACCCTGCTATTTTACCCAACTACGGAGGGAAAGGAATGTATGGAATGAACGTTCACCGTGCTATTCTTAAAAACAAAGAGAAACAATCGGGTATTACCGTTCACTTTGTTAATGAAGTATATGATAACGGAATGTTTATCGCTCAGATTTATACACCTATTGAAAAATGTGCATCTGCAGAAGAAATACAGCAAGCGGTTCAGGTATTAGAACACGCTTATTACCCTGTAATTATAGAGAAAACGATACAAAATAATTTAGATTAATTTAAAAATGGGAAACTTCTTTTCTGCATTTGATGTATGGGAAATATTTAAAGCAAGTATGGTGCTTTTTGCCGTCATAGATATCGTTGGTTCTATTCCAATTATTGTTGACTTGAAGCAGAAAACAGGAAATATACATCCCTTATTTACCTCTGTTGTGGCTCTTTTGATTCTCGTCAGTTTTTTAGTTTTAGGAGAATCGATTTTGATGATACTAGGCGTTGATGTTCAGTCATTTGCTGTTGCAGGTGCGTTTATTCTTTTTGCCATGAGTTTAGAAATGATATTAGGAGTTAAAATCTTTCGGGATGAAGTGACAGGGAAGACAGCTAGTATCGTCCCACTTGCGTTCCCTCTGATTGCCGG
>CAZKFN010000151.1:0-1964 GCA_964552035.1 uncultured Flavobacteriales bacterium | reverse complement strand
AGCTATCGCTATTAAAGGAGCTTTAGAGAAAATTAATTTACCGTCAGCGGAAGTTCAAGAAGTGTATATGGGTAATGTATTACAAGCCAACCTAGGTCAAGCCCCTGCAAGACAAGCAGCTATATTTGCTGGTATTAGCAATACTACTCCAGCTACTACTGTAAATAAAGTTTGTAGTTCCGGAATGAAAGCCACCATGCTAGGAGCTCAATCTATTATGCTTGGAGACAATGATGTAGTTGTAGTGGGCGGTATGGAAAGCATGTCTCAAGCTCCATTTTATCTTGAAAAAGCAAGAACAGGATATTTTTATGGAAATGGTGTTCTTATCGATGGTTTAGCCAAAGATGGATTGCATGATGTATATAATGATTATCCAATGGGTAATGCAGCAGAACTATGTTCTAAGGAAGAAAATATTAGTCGTGAGGATCAAGATAATTTTGCTATTGAATCTTATAAGCGTTCTGCCAAAGCTTGGGAAGAAGGAAAATTTGACAACGAAATTGTTCCAGTAGAAATTCCTCAAAGAAAAGGAGATCCAATTATTATGAAGGAAGATGAAGAGTTTAAACGTGTGATGTTTGATAAAATTCCTAATCTTCGCCCAGTTTTTCAAAAAGATGGAACGGTAACCGCAGCCAATGCTTCTACTATGAACGATGGAGCTTCAGCTCTTGTTTTGATGAGCAAAGAAAAGATGGAAGCTTTGGGAATAAAACCACTAGCTAAAGTAATATCCTTTGCTGATGCTGCTCAAGCTCCAGAATGGTTTACTACAGCTCCTTCTAAGGCATTGCCAAAGGCATTGGCAAAAGCCAATCTTAAGTTAGAAGACTTAGACGCTGTTGAATTAAATGAGGCTTTTGCAGTGGTTGGTGTGGTGAATACTCAAAAGATGAAATTAGATCCTGCTAAAGTGAACGTAAATGGTGGAGCAGTTTCTTTAGGTCATCCTCTAGGAAGTTCGGGCGCAAGGATTTTAGTAACCTTAATCAATGTCTTAAAACAGAATAACGGTAAATACGGTGGAGCAGGTATTTGCAATGGCGGTGGAGGTGCTTCAGCATTTGTTATTGAAAACGTTTAAGCTCTTCTAAAGTCCCAATGAATGAAGTACGGAATTTGTCATTTAAGTGTAGTTCCTTGTCGTAAAGAACCTTCAGATAGAAGTGAGCAAACTACTCAGCTACTTTTTGGTGAGACTATTAAAGTTTACGAAAAAAGAAAAAGTTGGTACAGAATAAAGACTTCAACAGACAATTATGAGTGTTGGATTGATGAAAAGCAATTCCTTTGGATAGATCAAAAGGAACATGAAGCTTTGAATAGCAATAAACCAACTGTAGTAACTGATTTTGCTCAATTAATTCTCGCGAAGGAAAACAATGAACCTATAACCCTATTATTGGGAAGTACTTTGCCTAATTATAGAGGGGAAAAATTAAAAGTAGCAAATAAATCTTGGCATTATCAAGGTGAACAAAGAAATACCAAAACGGTACTACCTAAGACAAGCATTAAAGATTTTGCCATGCTTTATTTAAATGCTCCTTATTTATGGGGTGGGCGCTCTCCTTTTGGAATAGATTGTTCTGGTTTTGTACAAATGGTCTATAAATTAATTGGGATTATCCTCCCTAGGGATGCTTATCAACAAGCAGAATTGGGAAGCAAACTCTCATTTATTGAGGAAGCTGAAGAGGGAGATTTGGCCTTTTTTGACAATGAAGAAGGCAAGATTACCCATGTTGGCATAATTTTAGCTAACAACAATATAATTCACGCCTCCGGTCAGGTGAGAATTGACAAGTTAGATCATCAAGGTATCTTTAATAAAGATTTAAATGATTATACTCATCATTTAAGGCTGATTAATAAGATATATTGATTTTTAAATTAAATTTATACACTTTAAACATTAATACTTAAAATTTTACAACATGAGAAAAGCATTTTCACTA
>CAZKFN010000150.1:0-1988 GCA_964552035.1 uncultured Flavobacteriales bacterium | reverse complement strand
CCTTTTGGGCTCATTTAGAAAAATTAAATACTTGTCTACTAAGTATTTATGTGTAATCATCTCCTGGCAATTTTTGCTCTGCTCAACATAAAGCAACAGCCCCAGCAGCTAACAGCCAATAACATTATAAGAAATTTCATAAATAAAAAAATGAACAAAGAATTTGCCATAATATAAAAAAGTGTTACTTTTGCACTCCAATTCCTGGCGCGATAGCTCAGATGGTTAGAGCGCATGATTCATAATCATGAGGTCCCCGGTTCAATTCCGGGTCGCGCTACAAGAAAAAAGACCCCCCTTGCATTGAGCAAGGGGGGTTTGTTATTTAGCGTGCGATCCAAAGCTAGCTTTGGTCGTGGCTAAATAATAAACCCTTAGGGGCACAGCCCTGAGGGGGTCTTTATTCTTGGGCTGTATTGCCGACCTTTACGGAATCACCGACCCCCGGGAGGTAATTCCGGGTTGCACGACCCCCGGTGCATACTTATGATAGGGGGAACTTCTATAAGATTTACACAGGATTAAATCTTGCTCTACTTGCTCCATTGCTTTATTAAAAATTCTGGTACCATTGGTCAATCTCTATTTGAGTATTAATAATTGCTTTCCATGTAAGACGAGTTTCTTGAAAATTTCAGTACATTTCCTCTCTTGCCTTATCTCAATTTAAAACAATTGCTAATTTTGCAGGAGATTGGTTACGAATGAATTAAAAAAACAACAAGATGACTTTTGAAGAAATAATAAACTACAGAAGATCTGTAAGATACTACAAAGAGACTCCCATTGATCCGGAAAAAGTTCGGCATTGCTTGCAGCTCGCTTCCCTCTCTCCGAATAGTTCAAATATGCAACTTTGGGGATTCTATCATATTACAGACCCCGTAATTTTAAAGAAACTCTCAGTTGCCTGTTTAAATCAACAAACAGCGACAACAGCGCAACAGATGGTTGTGTTCGTAACCAGACAAGATCTATATCGCAAAAGAGCAAAGAGAATGGTTGAACTCGAATCCCTAAATGTTTTGAATAACAGTCCCGTTGAAAAACAGGAGAAAAGAGTTAAAACATGGAAAATGTACTATGGATTTGTAATACCATTTTTATATTCACGTTTTCTGGGAATATTTGGACTTATTCGGAAGATTTTAGTATCCATTGTTGGACTTTTCAGACCTATCACATATGAGGTATCCGAGGCCGATGTAAGGGTGGTCGTTCATAAAACCTGTGCTTTAGCTGCGCAGACATTTATGTTGGCAATGGCAAATGAAGGATACGACACTTGCCCTATGGAAGGGCTAGATAGTAGAAGAGTTAAAAGGTTGTTAAAATTGCCAGTAGGTTCCCAAATCAATATGATTATCTCCTGTGGAATAAGGGACAATCGCGGAGTTTGGGGAGACAGAATAAGAGTTCCTTTTAATGAGATTTACAAAAGAGTTTGAATTGGAAATTCTTGGAATTTTTAACTAAATTAGCACAAACTAATGAGGAGAGAGATATGGAGCAAGAGAATACAAATAGGATTGCCTATTTCAAGGCATGGCTCAAAAGCCGCAGATATAGTAATAGCACAATTAAAACCTATACAGAAGCCATAAAGGTTTTTCTTAAATATTTTCAAGATAGAGATCCTGCAGAAATCTCAAACAAGGATTTTATTCTGTTTAACAGCAATTTTATTTTAAAAAATGGTTATTCTGCATCTTATCAGAATCAAGTCATAAATGCCATCAAACTTTTCTACTTAAAAGTAGAAAACAGAAAGCTTTCTATTGAGGATATTGAAAGACCTAAAAAATATAGACCTCTACCAAAAGTAATACCAAAAGAACATGTAAAGAGTATGCTCACTTCAATCCCTAATTTTAAGCATAAAACTGCTTTATCATTGATATATGCTTGTGGTTTAAGAAGAAGCGAACTGATAAATCTGCAATTAAAAGATTTGAATTCAAAAAGATTAACTATAACCATCAAGAATG
>CAZKFN010000149.1:0-2120 GCA_964552035.1 uncultured Flavobacteriales bacterium | reverse complement strand
TTTAAAAGTTCATAAAACCGTTGTATGGCTATTTTTTTATTCTGAATTTGAGAGCGAGAAGATTCTACATCAATTTGTAAAATTCCTTCTTTGCTTAAGCGATTTGCCCATCTTTTTTTTAGCAGATCTTTCTCTTTTATTGTAAGCAAGCTAGACTCCTCAACATTAAAAAATAAAGATTGTCGAGATTCGGTTTTGTTTACATGCTGCCCTCCTTTACCACTACTCCTGCTACTTTTAAAAAACAATTCCTTATTGAAATCTCTTTCCATCTGAATTATGCTTCAGTAAAATAATATCCTTATATTTATTTATTGAATATTGACACGAAAATAAACAATTATCAATTAAATTAGCTTCAAATTTAGCTAATAGTATTCACTAAAAAACGCCACAAAATGTCAACAGAAATAGAACAATTAAACAAACAAGATAAAGAGATCTTATTGCGAGCACCTTCTTTAGTTGCCATATCTGCTGCCATATCAGATGATGGAAAGGTTAGTAAACAAGAAAAGGCACAGTCTATAAAATTGGCTCAACTGAGAACGTATACGGCTCATCCTATACTTCACAACTATTATAAGGAAGTCGACAAGGTTTTTGCTGAGTATTTTGAAGAGATACTTGCTGATTTACCAGAAGATTGGAAAGGGAAAGAGGTTTATATTAAGGAAAAATTAATAGCTATAAATGAGGTAATACCCAAATTAAATGAGGTGTATGCTCGACATCTAGTAAGTAGCCTTAAATCTTTTGCAAGGCATGTCTTTAATTCCAATTCAAGCTTTCTAGAATACTTTATTCTGCCTATATTTCTAGATCAAATCGAAAAGAAAAGTTTTAATACAGGTATAAAAGACCTAGAGTAATGCATAAAAAAATACTTGTCGCTAGGCATGCTGAAGCAATCTGGAGTTCTCATGGTGTCAAGGATTTTGATAGGACTTTAAGTACTAAAGGGGAAAATGATGCTCAAAAATCTGGTAAAAGTTTATTTCAAAATTTGATTCATCCGGACGTCCTTGTCTCTAGTATGGCAGTCCGTGCGCTTACTACCTCAGAATTGATTGCTCAGGAGATTGGATATCCACTAAAAAACATCGTTCAACAAAAGGAAATATATTCAGCTAGCCTTTCTCAAATATTTCATCTCATTGCTAACTTTAACAACGATTGGAATAAAGTTCTTCTTGTAGGTCATAATCCTACATTTTCAAATTTGGTAGAAAAACTCACTGAACAGTCTTATGGAAATCTTCCTCCTGCTTCTATTATAGGTATAAATTTACATGTAGATGAATGGGCGGCGTTAAGTGAAGGTATAGGTACTGTGTTTTATGAAGATTATCCATAAAGCAATACGTAAAATTTCAAGAATTTTTACTCGTAATCAGTTTAGATTTCTAAAATCCAACCAAATTTATCTTCTTTTTCACCATTCTTAATAACTTTCAGTTCTTTTCTCACTCTATTGACAAATTCCCAATTGGTATGATCAGAAAGCGAATAGTCTGTTCCTTCAAAATGAATACTTGAAATGGGTGTAACTGTTGCAGCAGTCCCTGCTCCGAAAGCCTCTGCCAAAGTTCCTTCTTTTAAAGCATCAATAATTTCTTTAACGGATACTCTTCTTTCTTCTACTTGATATCCCCAATCTTTAGCAATCTTTAAAATGCTATCTCTGGTAATTCCAGCAAGTATAGAACCAGTTTCTATAGAAGGTGTTATTATTCTATCTCCAATACGAAGCATTAAATTCATGGTACCCGACTCTTCGATGTATTTGTGTTCTTGAGAATCCGTCCAAATTAACTGATCGTAACCAGCTTCCTTAGCTTTTTGAGCTGGGTAAAGCGATGCTGCATAATTCCCAGCTGCTTTTGCCGCTCCTATTCCTCCTTTGGAAGCCCTAACAAATTCAGTTTCTACCTTTACCTTAATAGCTCCAGAATAATAATTAGCTACTGGAGAGGTTATAATTATAAACTTATAATTATCAGCTGGTCGAACACCTAAAAAAACCTGATCTGCAATAATAAATGGACGAACATATAAGGATTTATCTTCACCTTTAGGTACCCATGCCCTATCAATGTCAATTAATTGTTTAAGTCCCT
>CAZKFN010000148.1:0-2134 GCA_964552035.1 uncultured Flavobacteriales bacterium | reverse complement strand
ACTTAGTTTTTATTTTTCTTTAAAACATAGCATGAATATCTCTTTTTAGTGCTTCTATGGCAACATCGGTAGGACTATTTTTAGTTTTGCCCATAACCTCTAAAATAAACCTACTTAAATCCATGGCAGTAGCAGAACTATCTAGCTTTTCAGCACAAGAATTAATTACTTTAATTGATTCCTCTTTAGCCACTAATAGAATTTTCCAACTTTGTGAAGAAATGTATAATTGTTGTGCCATATTATGCTCATACTCCATTCGAATTGTAGCCAGCATTTGACGTTGTAGCTCAAGTGCAGAAGTATTTTTATTGGGCATTCTCATCACTAAATTGCTCAAATTGATTCGCTCCAAATAAAGAATCATCCTCTCATAAGCTTGTAGTCTAACTGGAGTCAATTGTTTAGAAGAGTTTTTTAAAGCTTCAACTTTAGCTCGTTTATCTTTCTTTTTTAATTCATTGTCAAAAAAGCTTTGCATGATCAAATAAACCCCTGTAAAAACAACTACAGAAGGTAAAATGTATTTAAAAATTTCTAATACGATTTCCATTGTATATTTTTTTACAAAATTACTGCTTAAATAGCAATTCTACATCTATAATTAAACATCTTCTCTTTTGTAGTTTAATTCAAAAACTACCTTCAAATTTATTAGCTTTGTCTTTCAATCAAAATGAAATTAATGCAAGAAGTTTCTAAGCGTATTCAATCTCTCTCAGAATCTCAGACCATAGCTATGGCTCAAAGAAGTAGAGCCCTTAAGGCTGAAGGGAAAGATATTATTAGTTTAAGTCTTGGAGAACCTGATTTTACAACTCCAAATTTTATCAAAGAAGCAGCTAAGCAAGCTATTGACGATAACTTTACCTATTATACAGCTGTTCCTGGAGATGAAGAACTAAGAATTGCCATCTCAAAAAAGTTTAAAAGAGATAACAACTTGAACTATACTAAAGATCAAATTGTAGTTTCTACTGGTGCTAAGCAATCCATTGCCAATGTCGTTTTAAGCCTCATCAATCCTGGAGATGAAATAATTATCCCTTCTCCTTATTGGGTAACTTACATCGAAATTATCAAGCTAGCTGAAGGAGTTCCGGTCTTTATAGAAGCTGGTATAGAAGATGATTTTAAAATTACAGCCGAGCAATTAAAAGCTGCAATGACAAAAAAAACTAAAATGATTATTTTTAGTAGCCCCTGTAATCCTACAGGCTCAATCTATAATAAAGAAGAACTTCGTGCTTTAGCTCAAGTAATTAGTACTAAAAAAGACTTTTACATCGTATCTGATGAAATTTATGAACATATTAATTTTGAAGGTAAACATGAAAGTATTGCTCAATTTAAAGAAATCTATGATCAAACCATTACTATAAATGGAGTTTCTAAAGGCTTTGCGATGACGGGTTGGAGATTGGGTTATATTGGAGCCCCTCAATGGATTGCAGATGCCTGTACTAAAATTCAAGGTCAAATTACATCAGCTACTTGTAGCATCACTCAAAAAGCTTCGGTTGCCGCTATGAATGCTGATCCCTCAACAACCTATGAAATGCGTAAAGCATTTAAAGAACGTAGGGATTTAGTTTTGGAAATGTTAAATGATATTCCGGGAATAATTACCAACACACCTAAAGGAGCATTTTATGTTTTTCCAGATATCAGTAGTTATTTTGGTAAAAAGTCTCCTCAAAAAGAAACAATTAACACCGCAACAGACCTATCCATGTATCTTCTCAACGAAGCACTAGTCGCTGTTGTTACAGGAGAAGCATTTGGAAGTCCAAATTGTATAAGAATTTCTTATGCCACATCAACAGAGGTACTAAAAACAGCTATAAGAAGAATTAAAAATGCATTAAATCAATTACAATGAGTTTAAAAGCACAAGAAATTGAAGAACTATTTTCTAATTTCTCCAAACTTAAGGTGCTAATCATAGGGGATGTAATGATTGATGCCTATTATTGGGGAAAGGTGAATAGAATTTCACCTGAAGCTCCTGTTCCTATTGTCAATGTAATAAAAAGAGAGGCTCGTATGGGAGGAGCTGCAAATGTAGCACTTAACATTCAAGCTATGGGGACCACTCCTATTCTATGTGCTGCCATAGGTAAAGATGAAGAAG
>CAZKFN010000147.1:0-2302 GCA_964552035.1 uncultured Flavobacteriales bacterium | reverse complement strand
GAAGGGGCTAGAACAACAACGTCAAAAATAAAATTTTTAAAGATAAAAGCAATGACGCTTAAAGCCAATACAGCTATTACAATACGTATGAGATGCCATCTTAAAACTTCTAAATGATCTAAAAAAGACATTCTCGCCCCTTCTCCATCATCAAAACTTTGATCTAAACTCATTATATTAATCCTTCTTTTAATAAATCATGAAAATGAACTACTCCCACATATTTTTCATTTTCTACCACTAATAATTGAGAAATATTAGATTGTTTCATCAACTTTACGGCTTCTACTGCCATTGCATCAGCTTGAATTGTTTTTGGGTTTTTAGACATGATATCTTTGGCTTTAATAACTGACAAGTCTACCTCTTTTTTCAACATCCTCCTTAAATCTCCGTCAGTAATAACTCCTACAACTTTCTCATTTTCTACAACCGCTGTTACCCCTAGTCTTTTGGCAGAGATTTCAATAATTACGTCTTTTAACAAGCTATCTGGATTCACAATAGGTTTTTCATTTTCAATATACAAATCACCTACTCGTAAATATAATCTTTTCCCCAATGCACCTCCAGGATGGTATTTGGCAAAATCCATACTTCCAAAAGAACGACATTCAATTAAACATACCGCAAGTGCATCTCCCATGACCATTTGTGCAGTCGTACTATTAGTTGGTGCCAAATCATTAGGGCAAGCCTCATGCTCAACATGGCAACTTATTCTTAAATCAGCATGCTCTCCAAGGTAAGATTTAAAATTTCCAGTCAGTCCAATTAGTTGATTTCCCATACTTTTAACTAAAGGAACTAACACTTTAATTTCAGGAGTATCTCCACTATTTGAAATACACATGACTACATCTTCCTTTTGAACCATACCTAAGTCCCCATGAATGGCATCAGCAGCATGCATAAATAAAGAGGGGGTGCCTGTAGAATTAAATGTTGAAACGAGTTTTTGTGCAATGATTGCACTCTTACCGATGCCACTTATTACTACTCTACCTTTAGAATTGTAGATAGTTCTAACTGCTTCCGCAAATTCTTCATCAATATAGTGGATTAAATCAGCAATAGAATCCCTCTCTATCTCTAGAGTTTGCTGGGCAATTGCAATTATTTCATTAGTTTTTTTCAAAAGTTATGATTTTGTTTTATAAAGGATAAAATTTTTATTAACTTGTATCTTTAAAAAGTAAAGTAAATTATACCACAAAAATAAACGAAATAAAGTAAAATTCAATTAATGGAGACAGCATCATTGTCGTTAAAGGCCCAATTAAAAAAACATTTTGGCTTTAACAATTTTAAAGGGGAACAAGAAGAAGTTATAGCTAGTGTCATGAGAGGAGATGATACTTTTGTAATAATGCCAACTGGAGGAGGGAAGTCATTATGCTACCAACTACCTGCATTAATTCTAGAAGGGACAGCCATCGTAGTCTCTCCACTAATAGCATTAATGAAGAACCAAGTCGATGCAATTCGAGGGTTTTCTTCAGATGAATCTATAGCTCACTTTATGAATTCATCTTTAAATAAAACTGAGTTAGGAGTAGTTAAATCTGATTTACTAGCAGGAAAAACTAAATTATTATACGTTGCACCTGAGACCTTAACTAAGCAAGTTAATATAGATTTCTTTAAATCCATCAACATCTCATTTTTTGCAATAGATGAAGCACATTGTATTTCTGAATGGGGACATGACTTTAGACCAGAATATAGGAGACTTAAAGATATCATTGAAGCTATAGAAAGAGTGCCTATTATCGCCTTAACAGCTACGGCAACTCCTAAGGTTCAGCAAGATATACAAAAAAACTTAGGAATGCTTGGCGCCAATACGTTTAAAGCATCCTTTAATAGACCTAATTTATATTATGAAGTAAATCCTAAGGAGGAGGCTAATTCTCAAATTGTTAAGTGTATCAACCAACTTAAAGGAAAGTCAGGAATCGTCTATTGTCTTAGCCGTAAAAAGGTTGAAGAACTTGCTGAAACTTTGCAAATAAATGGCATTAAAGCTTTGCCTTACCACGCTGGACTTGACGCCAATAAAAGGGCCAAACATCAAGATATGTTTCTTATGGAAGATATCGATGTTATTGTTGCAACTATTGCCTTTGGAATGGGAATCGACAAACCTGATGTACGTTTTGTAATTCATCACGATATCCCAAAAAGCTTAGAGGGGTATTATCAAGAAACTGGAAGAGCTGGACGAGATGGAGGTGAGGGAAGATGTATCGCTTTTTATAGCTATAAAGATATAGAAAAATTAGAGAAATTTCTACAAGGG
>CAZKFN010000146.1:2073-2327 GCA_964552035.1 uncultured Flavobacteriales bacterium | reverse complement strand
AAAAGCTAAATTTACCTCTGTAATAGAATCTTATGCATGGGGTGGTAAAGCAATTGAGAAAATTGCCCAATTGACGCCAAATATAAAAGCAGAATTGATAGACCCCATTCTTTTTAAAGGACACCCCAAAAAGAGCGACTTTGAGGCTATTGAAACATTAGCTAATAAATATACGAAAAGCATACAGAGAATAACTTGAAAAACTCTAACCAAATAGTATAAACCTAAAAAAAGAGTGGAAAGAGATTGAGAGA
>CAZKFN010000146.1:0-2063 GCA_964552035.1 uncultured Flavobacteriales bacterium | reverse complement strand
GTTTGCCTTCCCGAATCATTCGCACATATTCTAGGTAACTCTTAAACACTAACAGAGCAACTCCAGACAGGGAGCTGGAGCAGTAGGAACGAGATAGCCTTTAACCAGACACCAGTGTGGGAATGATATAACTTATTTAAAAATTATATAACATTTTCTGTAATTACTATATTCATCTTAGTACACTATTAAACGAATTATAAACAATAACAAAATACCACTTTATGAGCCACTTAGAAAATAATTTGACTATAACTATTAGTGACCAAACTGTTAGTTATATAGATGAAGGACAATCTAACTCCACAGCAATCATTTTTATTCATGGCTTTCCGCTTAATAAAATGATGTGGAGCGAGCAGATAGGAGAATTTAAGAAAAACCACCGTGTAATTGCCTATGACATTCGTGGGCATGGGAACACTCCTGCTGGGAATGAACATTTCTCCATTGAGCTCTTTGTAAATGATCTACTAAGTTTAATGGACGCCCTAAAGATTAACAAAGCCATTCTATGTGGCTTTTCCATGGGAGGATACGTAGCGTTAAACGCAATTGAAAACTATCCCAACCGTTTTAGTACACTCATTTTATGTGATACAAATTGCACAGAAGACAAACCCGAAGCAAAAGAAAAACGGATGAAGGCAATTGAAAGTATCAAGGAAAAAGGATTGGAAGAATATGCCCAAGAAAGCCTAAAAAAGCTTTTTTCTCCACTATCACTTTCAAAACAGATAGACAAAGTTTCTATTGTTAAAGAGATGATCATGAAAACATCTAAACAATCAATTTTTAAAACTTTACATGCTTTAGCCGAACGAGCAGAGACCTGCACCAAACTGCATGAAATAAAAATACCAGTACTTATTTTGGTTGGGGAAAAAGATGAAATTACGCCTCCAGATGTAGCTTTGTCAATGCATGAAAAAATAAAAGGATCTACCATTCATATTATTGATGGTGCCGGGCATTTAAGCAATATGGAAAACCCCAATCAATTCAATGAACAATTAGAAAAATTTTTGAACCAAGAAAAAGATGATAATAAGAAAGGCTATCCATCTTATGGTAAAAGCAAAGATATTTATGAGAAGTTTGAGAAAAAATCAGAAATAAATCCAGAAGAGATCTCCAAAAATAAAGCTCTAAACAGCACCAACGCTGTAAGACTAAAACCTTTGGATGAAAAACACAAATTAAGTGGAAAAGATCTAGATGTCCCTGGCTCAGAACTAGATGACGCTCAAGAGGCTATTGGTAGTGAAGATGAAGAAAACAATTACTACAGTTAGGCCGTATTCGCATTAATATTTCTCATATATAGCGCCTATATTTAAGAAACAATAGAAAAATGCGCTCATTTTTCGCAGCAAGCACCCTAAATAACCTTAAAACACAACTTTAATTATTTCAAAAGTTATTTGACTTCAATTATACTCATATCCTAAAAAATCGTTTTTCCGAATTATAATTTAATGAAGAATACTTGCTGTTCAGTATGTTGGCTATTCTTTTCTTTTATTATTTTTCCCTTTTTTCAATCCTTTAACCATCTTATCAAAATCGGATTCTATTTTTTGAGTTTTATTAAACTTTACATATTCCGAATAGGCTTTATTTTCAGCTTGCTTTTTTGACTTCTTCCCTAAGCCTTCCAACACTTTATATTCATTAAAAGCTAAAAACTTATTGACACTTAATGCCAAACCTTCCATAGTAAAAGTATTTTCACGTTCTATTAGCCCCTCTATATAGTCAAAGTACCCCGTAACGGTACGCTCCAATTGCTTGATTTCTTTTTCCTTTAAGTAGTTTTTTGCAATTGCTGTATCTGATTTTAGTACTCTACCATCAGGTGCATTTTTCCAAGTGGTTAAACCCATGTTTTCTTTGCTACTATCAGCTTTTTGGTAAATGATTTCCGCTGCTGTTTTACCTGTAATGGCATAGTGAAATTTATTTTGCACGGTAGCATAAAACTTTTTAGTGATAGGGGAATTTGGGTCATAATCGATACTACACTCGGCAAAAATGTCAGTGACTTGTTGGTAAATTCTGCG
>CAZKFN010000145.1:0-2367 GCA_964552035.1 uncultured Flavobacteriales bacterium | reverse complement strand
GAATTGTGAATTATGAATTGTGAATTATGAATTGTGAATTATGAATTGTGAATTTTTAATTGTTAACTGTTAATTGTTAAAATATCGAAGGGCATTGTAATAATTTAAAAGAAACAAAATAGAAACTTTTATGCTTTAAATCAATTGTATAATTCAGCATAGATTTATACAAGAAGTAGAATTAAAACTCTATTAAATAAGTTT
The DNA here is from genome assembly GCA_964552035.1 of uncultured Flavobacteriales bacterium. Lineage (GTDB taxonomy): Bacteria > Bacteroidota > Bacteroidia > Flavobacteriales_E > Vicingaceae > CAZKFN01. The sequence goes on along the minus strand of CAZKFN010000145.1, from coordinate 2,163 downwards.
ATATTTGCGCCACTGTAAAAAAACTCTATCAAAGCCTATTAAACACCTCATGAAAACCTTTATTAAAAAGCACTTCAAGGATTTTACTTACTTCTACCAACAAGTAGGGATAAAGATTTTTATCATGCTTGTGTTAAGCCTTTTCGTAAGCATTCTGGATGGTTTTGGTTTAAGTATGTTTATGCCCCTACTGCAAATGGTAGGAGGAGATGCCAGCATAGATGCTGAGCAAATGGGAAATCTAAGATTTTTGGTGGATGGAGCAGAAAGTCTTGGTATTTCGCTCACCCTAGCATCCATTTTATCCATTATGATTGTGTTTTTTGTCTTTAAAGGTTTGGCGTCTTACCTTAACGACTTATTTAATGTAATCCTACAACAGAAGTTCATCAAAAAAATTCGAAAGGACGTCCTTAATGCCTTAAATAAGGTCAGTTTTAAGTATTTCATCAATTCCGATGTGGGTAAAATTCAAAACACCATGAGCGGAGAAGTAGATCGAGTAGCTCTTGCATTTAGATTCTACTTTAGAGCCTTCCAACAAGGAGCAATGGTAGCAGTTTATTTGGGTTTTGCCTTTGTGGTGAATGCCCAATTTGCATTTTTAGTAGCCGTAGGTGGGGCATTGACTAACTTTCTTTATCGTGTCATTTATAAATATACAAAAGGAGAGTCTCGAAAATTTACAAGCTCCTCTCATGTGTACCAGGGTTTAATTATTCAGCATGTAGCTAATTTTAAATACTTAAGGGCTACTGGAATGGTTCCAAAGCATTCTAAAAAATTAAAATCCTCCATTGATGAAATAGAAGTAGCTCGTAGGAAAATCGGGATTTTGGATGGAATAGGGAATGCAGCTAGGGAGCCTTTGTTAATTATCGTTGTTGCCGCCGTTATTCTCATTCAAACTCAAGTTTTGGGGGGCAGTATGAGTGCTATTTTGATCAGCTTACTGTTTTTTTACAGAGCCCTTGCATCTTTAGTTGCCATGCAGCAAAATTGGAATTATTTTATTGGTTTTTCCGGTTCTTTAGAAAATGTTAGGAGCTTTGAAAAGGAACTCCATGCTGCACAAGAGAATAAAAGGGAAATAAAATTTGAAAACTTTAAAAGGGAAATCAGCCTTCAAAATATCAACTTCTACTATGGAGAAACTCCTATCTTAAAAGGCATTGATTTAAAAATTAAAAAGAATGAATCCCTAGCCTTTGTTGGAGAAAGTGGAAGTGGAAAAACTACTTTGGTCAACTTAATTGCTGCACTTTTAGATACGGATGAAGGAGAAATACACATCGATGGTTCTCCGTTGAACATTTACCAAAAGGAGAGTTATCAAAAACGAATAGGTTATATCACCCAAGAAGCGGTAATTTTTAACGACACCATCTTCAACAACATTACCTTTTGGGACGAGCCTACTGAAGAAAATAAGAAACGCTTTGAAAAAGCTATAACCCAGGCTGCAATTGAATCCTTTATTCAAGAACTTCCCCTAAAAGAACAAACGGAATTGGGCAACAACGGCATCAACCTCAGTGGAGGTCAAAAGCAAAGAATATCAATTGCTAGGGAACTATACAAAGACATTGATATTCTCATTATGGATGAGGCCACCTCTGCCCTAGATTCAGAAACTGAAAAAGTAATACAAGAAAGTATTGAAGCATTACAAGGACAATACACTTTACTAATCGTAGCACATCGATTGTCTACCATAAAAAATGTAGATCGGGTAGTTTTTATGCACCAAGGCATTATAGAAATGGAAGGAAACTTTAATCAATTGGTGGAGGAATTGCCTGCTTTCAAGAAAATGGTGGATATGCAGGAGCTTTAATTAATTAAAACCTTTCCCCTGCTCCAACTCTCAACACAACAACCATTATATATGGAATATAGAAGCTATAATGAGAGGATATACATTTTAATTTCCCATAATCCAATCCACATTAATCGTGCATTAACCTTAATTCTCAATTGGTAAATTCTTCATTTATCAAAATGATTTTAAAAAAAGTTCATAAAAAAACCGCTCTACCAACAAGCAGAACGGTCAAAAATTAAGAAAAAATGAACTTTATAAATTGTCTAATTTAGTTTTCATCTCCTGGTACTTTCCATCCTCCCCTAAAAGAGAGTATAATTTCACCAAAGAAGAAAGTG
>CAZKFN010000144.1:0-2497 GCA_964552035.1 uncultured Flavobacteriales bacterium | reverse complement strand
ATGCATACAGGAGAGTATGGTAAGGGGAATAAAGCAGCAAAAACGATTAATACTCCTCCCCATCTTTTAATTTTATCCAAATGTTCTAGGAAGCGTTTTTCTAGCCATTCTTCTACCTTTGGAAGGTGTCCAATATAGTTTCCAACAAAGTAAGAAATTAAACCACCGGAGTAGGATAATACACCTAAAAGCGCCACCATGGCATAAGGTGCTGAAAATTGTTGTGCCCAAATGATAAATAAATCTGGTGGTATTAAACCTAAGAGAATGGATTCTGAAAACAAAAAGAAAATTAAAATAGAAATTGGTTTAAATTTAGAGGTAAAAAGCTCAAAGGTTGCCTTTAAGTCAGGCAATTGATTTTTAAGCAAAAGAATAACTACAACGATAACAATTAGAAAAACAAGAAGCTTAATGATATTTTTCAACAAAAATGGATATACCCCTTTTCTCTTATAAAAGTTGTGATAAAGGCTCACTCTTTTAGAAAATTTTTGTTTTTTATCTTTTTGAATATTTCCTTTCATAGGACGACAAAAATACTCTAATTACAAAAATAAAATCTTTTACATCTTGTATATTTTCGTTTTATCTAGAACAAAAAATATACTCATAGGTTTCATTTTAAAAAGAAACTTGTTTTCATGAATAAAATTGCTGCTTTCCCTTTAGATTTAGTGTTACTACCCAATGAATTAGTAGCACTACATTTATATGAGGAACGTTACCTCCAATTGGTTGAAGATTATCAAAATGGTAGTCCTTTTATTATTGTATATAAAGATGCTGATAAAATAACGAACTACGGATCACTGGTTAAAATTGATCAATTGGCTGAACGCTTTCCTGACGGCACTATGGATATTATCATTAAAGGAATTAATGGAGTTATAATTGATAAGTTTTATGAAGTAATGGAAGGAGACAAACTCTATCCTTTTGTGGAAGGAAATGTAATATACAGAAATGGAGATATCAGTCCTAAGGTTAAAGATGCTTTTAAAATTTGTTTGGATAAAATGGGGAAAAGTATAGCCTCCAAAAAAGAGAAAAAAATGGACTTATTCTATATTGCACACCGTATAGGACTTGATAATTCTCATAAGAAAGAGATGATGTTGTTAAAAGATAATAAGGAAATGAATTCTTATTTATACCATCAAATTAAGTTTATTAAATGTTGTTTCGATCAAGAAGAAAAGCTTAAAAGTAAATTTCATCTGAATTAAATTAAAGAAACCCTATAAAGGTAGTTCTTGAACACTTCTATTGTAACAATACCCTTAACTTTGATTCCAAAAAAATACAAAGTAGTTTAACAACTGCTCTACATTAAAGATTTAATCTACCATGAGTGAAAAGAAAGCGATGCGAATTGTCTTTATGGGAACACCTGAATTTGCTGTAAATTCCTTAAGATATCTAGTAGAAGATGGCTGGAACATTGTTGGGGTTATTACAGCTCCAGACAGAAAAGCAGGAAGGGGACAAAAGTTAAAAAGTTCAGCTGTAAAAGTGTATGCACAAAGTCAAGGCTTACCTATTTTAGAACCACATAATTTAAAGGCACCAGAATTTATATCCGAACTTAAAAAGCTAGAAGCAGATTTACAAGTGGTTGTAGCTTTTAGGATGCTTCCTGAAATGGTATGGAATATGCCTCCCAAAGGAACCATAAATCTTCACGCCTCTCTTTTGCCAAATTATAGAGGCGCTGCTCCTATCAATTGGGCCATCATAAATGGAGAAACAACAACAGGATTGACAACCTTTTTTCTTCAACATGAAATAGATACTGGGGATATACTTCTGCAAAAGGAAATTGCCATAGACGATAAGGAAACTGCTGGGAGCTTACACGATAAGCTAATGATTCAGGGAGGGCCTTTGCTGGCTCAAAGTCTTCAATTGATATATATAGGAAATTTTACACTTAGGAAACAAGAAGTTGAGCAAAGTAGAATTAAACCAGCTCCTAAAATATTTAGTCGAGACTGTGAAATCAATTGGAATCAACCTGCTAAATTGGTAGACGCTTTTATCCGTGGCCTTAGTCCGTACCCTACTGCTTGGTGCATGCTCAAACATAAGGAACATAAGATTCAAAAGCGATTAAAAGTATACAGTTGCTCAATAGCTGAAACTTCCTCAAACAAAAACTTACCATCAGAAATCGAAGTTATAGACCGCCAAATTTTTATACAAACAGCAGATCAAAAGATAGAACTTCAAGAAATTCAATTGGAAGGAAAGCAAAAGATGAGCGCAAAAGACCTTTTAAATGGTTTTTTAATCCAAGAATATTACCTTATTTAAATCTTTTTATTACAAACTCTAAGTAAGACAACTATCTTTCTTGAATAATTTCGTGAGAATTTGGTCTAAAACAGCTACAGTTATTAACATTTTGCTACAGTTTTCAACAAATTGAAGTATTTTTCAATCAAAAGCTTGCTGTACTTGAGTTTTACTCTATATTTGTACAACTTCAATGAAG
>CAZKFN010000143.1:0-2519 GCA_964552035.1 uncultured Flavobacteriales bacterium | reverse complement strand
CGAAGAACGCTTTCCTACTTCACAGTACTATCCAATTCATGGGAGCGCCCATTTAGCAAAAAGGAAAGACATCAACCAATTATCGAATCAACGTAACCGTACCCTTATAAACCTCATTTTCTAATGTAATCGTATAATAATACACCCCGGCTGGACTGTCTTTACCATCCCAACCTTCGTTACCGCTAAATTCTTTTATTTTCTTCCCCCAACGGTTGTATATTACCGTATGAATATCTTTTCCATAAGCTTGTCCATATTTAAAAACATCGTTAACTCCATCTCCATTGGGTGTAAACACATTGGGAATTTCTAAAGCACAACCCCCTAAATTGATTTTAACCAAAGACCGCTCTTGGGAATAACAGCCATCTTTTTCAATTTCTAAATAATAGACATCTTCTTTTTTAACATCTGCAAGATATTCAAAACCCTGATGTAAAGGCGTTCCACCGTTAGGTGTAGTGTACCAATAAACTTGAGAACTAATGGATGTGTTGTCCAATAGCAATAACTGTTCTCCTGAGTTGCAAAAACTAAAGGTTTGTTGCATGATTGGCAAAGGCCGTGGCTTGACATTAGCAACAAGCGTATCGCTGAACTCTCCACACAAAAAATACCTAAAATAAGTCTTATTTTCTAAGCGATAAGTCATGAGATTAGAATTAGACAACTTTTGCCATTGCAGCCTATCCTCACTATACTCCCATACCCCGTATGGATATTCACTTTGCAAATACACTGTATCTCCATAACATACAGTATCGATACTTAAGCTGACTCCCCCCGCAACATTGCGCCAGATAAGTGTATCCAATGTATTATTTTTAGATTCCATATCTTCATAATAACTTATCTGCACATTGGTAATATATTCTCCAGAAGCAGAATTATTAATACCTTTTACGAGTACCCACATACTATCTCCTGCTTCCAATGGTTTACCTTCTGGATTATTTTGATTGTCTTGAATCATTTTATTTTCATGTACTACCAGTTGATTGTCATACATCATTCGAAATACAACTCCCAAAGAAAATTTAGTAAAATCTATGGAAGAACACCCTGTGTTACGTATTTTTATACGCATGCTGTCGGCACATGGGCTGTATTGCTCAACTTCTACTACAGAAAGATCTATTTTATCTAATTGAATATGCAAAGTATCACTATAAACTAAATCACAAATGGATAAGCGATAATAATTTTCACATTCTTTAGGTGCATAAGCCAATGTATCGGCAAAACCAATATTCTGCCAATCTACTAGGTTAATGCTCATTTGCCATTGTGCATCACCATAAACATTTTTCGCTATTAAACGCAAACTATCAGCATAATCAACGAGACTTGGGTGAGCAGTTACCTGACCTATAGATAGAACAGGAGCCTCTAGAAAATTATCTTGTGGAAAACTATCCGCCGCCATTTCTGCATTTACACTAAGAGTATAATTTGTAAAATCACCTTCGTATTGTAGCCTTCCAAACTTCACCCACAAACTGCTGTCTTTGGATAAAGGCAAATTATTAGGATTATAACGATTATCGACAATACTATCTTGTAAAAGTTGCACCGTATCCTTTCCTTGTTTCAAAGCTAAAGTAAGTTGCACGGGGTTCTTTGTGAAGTCTAAAAGAGAATCCCCATGGTTAGTAAGCTGAACATTTACACTATCTCTACCTTCACAAAGATTGAGAAATTGAAGGGTATCTACAATAATACTATATGAATTATCTATCTCATAAAGAGAAACATCATCTATGTAATAATAAGCATAAACAGCTCTTCCACTATAATCATAAACCACGCCTTTTGTATCTATATGACTGGAAAAATTACCAATAGTGAGATAGCGTTCACCTCCTTCTGCCATGTAAATAAAAGAAACTTCATCCCAATCTCTTTTTGTTGCATAATCATTTATTTTGTCAGAAGCTTTTACTTGAGGGTGATAGGGTAAAGGATGAAAAGGCTTTCCATGATATAGAGAACTGTCTTTGGAAAAATAAACTTGTATATTTGTTTTAGAAATTGCTCCTAAAGAAGTATCTGCTAAACTTATATAAAACTTTAATTGATAATACTTTTCCTTCTCTAAATCTTGCTTTAATTTAGTATTTGCATATTCTTTATAATGTCTAATAAATGGATCAACAGGCGACAAGGTATCTGTTTGAAGAATAGCAAAAATAATACCAATATAGGCATTTCCACTTCTAGGCATTTGATATCCCATGCTATTTGAAGGAACTCCAACCTTGCGTGTAGCACATGTTGAAAATAATTCAGCAGAAGAATCTTGTGTAAAAGGTTCAAACCAACTCTCTAAAAGGTTTAGTTGAGCATAGTCATCTGGACATTTCTTATAGCTTTCAAAATCTCCATTAAGAATTAAATTTTCCTTTTGACTTAAGAGAATGATAGGTGACAAGAAAATGATTAGAAACAAAAACTTTCTCATGTTGATAAAATAAAGGCACAGCTATAATAGCTGCGCCAAGGGATTTATTGAATAA
>CAZKFN010000142.1:0-2727 GCA_964552035.1 uncultured Flavobacteriales bacterium | reverse complement strand
GTATAGGGTAGATTTAATTCCAATTCTCCAACGGCTTGAACATAAGAATTAATCTGAACTCCATAATGCGCTAACAATTGTTCGGCTATATTTCCTGCAACTACTCTGCAAGCAGTTTCCCGAGCTGAAGAGCGTCCTCCACCTCGATAATCTCTATGCCCGTATTTGGCATCATAAACATAATCCGCATGGGAAGGACGGTAAGCTTCTTTAATGTGAGCATAATCCTTGGATTTAGAATCTTCATTTTGAATTTGAAAAGCAATGGGGGTTCCCGTAGTTTTACCTTCAAAAATGCCCGACAAAAATTTTACTCGATCACTTTCTTTACGCTGAGTGGTAATGTTGGATTGCCCTGGACGTCTTCTATCTAACGCCAATTGAAGCTGTTCGAAATCTAGTACCAAACCGGCAGGACAACCATCGAGGATACCGCCAATTGACAGCCCATGAGACTCTCCATAAGTAGTTAAACGAAACAATTGTCCTATACTATTCCCTGCCATGAAAACAAAAGTAGGGGTTTTTAAACTTTTAATTGTATGAATTGATAAATCTAATGTTTTTGTTTTGGCTTAGCATCATGTAATGGATGAGAATAGTCGTTGGTTTTTTGTTGATTAAGGTGTTTGAAAACTCCTTTCGGTTGTTTTCTCACGTCATGTCTACTTTTCAATGGTGTTCGGGAACCCACTTCGTTCGTTTGTCCGAAAAAAAGAAGCAAAAAAAATCTAGTGCGTATATTTTTACTTGAAAATACTCCTGAAAACTGATAACCTCGGTGATTTCCAAAGCAAGTTTGGAACTTCCTCGGTTATTTGCATTTTTCAGTTCTTATTTTCTTCCTAAAAATATAATGCACCTCCCTATGTAGCGGATATCTAATATTGAATAAAATTTTTCTTCGTAAAAACTTTATCGAAGAACGCTTTCCTACTTCACAGTACTATCCAATTCATGGGAGCGCCCATTTATCCTAGACGAAAACATTAAACTTCTGCAAAAGCTACGAATTACAAAACATGTTTTAAGATACTAACACATATGTTCTGTAGTGAACATTAGGTGGCAAAAAGTAATATAAAAGGAATAACTTTGAGGCTCATTTTTAAGCAACTATCTTATGCTCATTAAAAACATTCAACAATTAGTACAATGCCGCCATTTAGACCATGCACTTAGAGGAAAAAATTTGCAAGACCTACCTAGTATTGATAATGCATGGGTTTATTTAAAAAATGGCAAGATAGAAGATTTCGGAGAAATGGATACTTGTCCTACTTTAGAAAATGTAGAACACTTGGATGCTAGAGGCAAGTTTGTTTTACCTGCCTTTGTTGATTCACACACGCACCTTGTTTTTGCTGCTGCTAGAGAAACGGAGTTTGTCATGCGCTTAAAAGGTAAAAGTTATGAAGAAATTGCAAAAGCTGGTGGTGGAATATTAAACTCAGCCGAAAGATTACGGACAACCTCTGAAGAAGATTTATATGATGCAGCTTGGAAGCGACTACACGAAGTCATTGCAATGGGAACTGGAGCTATAGAAATTAAAAGTGGTTATGGCCTAAGTGTAGAAGGAGAATTAAAAATGTTGAGGGTTATAAAAAAATTAAAAGAAAATAGCCCTATTCCTATAAAAGCAACTTTTTTAGGTGCTCATGCTTTTCCAAAAACGTATGCTAAGGATAGAAAAGGATATATTAATTTGATTATAAATGAAATGCTCCCCCAGATTGCTCAAGAAGGATTAGCGGATTATATCGATGCTTTTTTAGAAGAAGTTGCATTTACAGTAGAAGAAACGGAACAAATTATCAAAGCAGGAGAAAAATACGGACTTAAAGCAAAAATACATACCAACCAATTTAATTGCATGGGAGGAATAGAACTTTCAGTAAAACATAACGCCCTATCTGTTGATCACTTGGAAGTAATTAACGATAAGGAAATTGATGTTTTAAAACACTCCAACACTATTGCAACACTTTTACCTACCGCTCCATTCTTTTTAGATGACCCTTATCAAAATGCAAGAAAGATTATCGATGCAGGAATTGCAACTGCCTTGGCATCAGACTACAATCCCGGATCTACTCCTTCTGGAAATATGAACTTTGTCCTTTCCTTAGCATGTATCAAATTAAAAATGACGCCTGAAGAGGCTATTAACTCAGCTACTGCTAATGGTGCGTTTGCTTTAGAAATGCAAAATGAGGTTGGTAGTATTGCCAAAGGGAAATTGGCAAACCTAATTCTCACAGAAAAAATCCCTTCTATAGGCTTTCTACCCTATTCTTTTGGACAAAACCATATTGATCAAATGATTATCAACGGAAAAATTTATTCTCATGGACATTAAACTTATCACCCCAGATGATCTCAAAAAACTAACCTCAACAAGAGCTGGTGAGACTAAAATTGGAGAGACTCTACAATTAGGTAGTGAACTGTTATTGGAAGAACTTCAAGATTCTAAAGTTCAATTTGTCATTTTTGGAATTCCAGAAGATATTGGACCAAGGGCCAATCTTGGAAGAGGTGGTAGCGATAGCGCATGGGAGGCTTTTGTTCAGCGATTTATCAACCTTCAAGACAATCAACATTTAGCTGGAGAAAGTTGTATGCTTTTAGGAAGTATTGAGAACAAGCAGTGGAAAAATATTGCTTCAACAGACCATGCTGCACTTAGAGAAGCCGTAGAAAAACTAGATGTTATAGTGAGTG
>CAZKFN010000141.1:0-2784 GCA_964552035.1 uncultured Flavobacteriales bacterium | reverse complement strand
TTTAACGATATAGAATTTGATTAGTATTTCATTGTGGTAATGCTACGAAGATCTATGCATATAAAAATGGCTTTTAAATAGGTTTTCTAATTGACTAAAATGTTATAAAATGTTATAATATGTAAACAATTATCTAGAGGTGGCGTTACAATGGAGTACTCAAATATAATTTTGAAAATTAGAGCAAAATTAAATATAACACAACAACAATTAGCTGAAATGCTAAAGGTAACTTTTGCCACTGTTAATAGATGGGAAAATGGGAAAATAACTCCTTCTAAACGATATATTTATCTACTAGAAGAAATATGCAAAGAGAATAATATAGAGTTTAAGGGAAGTGAAGTTTAATGAAAAAATTAAATGTCATAGATTTATTTAGTGGGGCCGGAGGTTTATCAGAGGGCTTTTCTCAGACAGGAAAATATGAATTTTTAGCCCATGTTGAATGGGAACATCCTATGGTAGAAACACTAAGAAGTAATCTAGTGGATCGATGGGGTTATACTGAAGAGGATGCTCTAAAGACAGTTGTAGAATTTGATATTCAAAAAACGCATGAACTTATAAATGGTGAATGGTCTGATGAAACCAAAAAAATGTATGAAAAGTACAATCATTCTTTAGTTGTTAATAAAGGGCTTAAAGGTTTAATAGGTGAAAATGAAGTTGATATTATTGTAGGTGGTCCACCCTGCCAGGCTTATTCTATAGCTGGTAGAGCTCAAGATCCACATTCAATGAAAAACGATTATAGAAACTATTTGTTTGAAGGTTTTGTAGAAGTGGTAAAACATTTTAAACCAAAAGTTTTTGTATTTGAAAATGTGCCTGGGATGTTAAGTGCAAAACCAGGTGATCGTCTTGTTATTGAACGAGTATATGAAGCTTTCAAAGATATTGGATACGAAATTAGAAAGCCAAAAGAGATGAAAAAATCCGTTTATACAGCATCTAATTTCTCGGTTCCACAAGAAAGACGTCGTGTAATAATAATTGGTATTAGAAAAGATAGTAATTTAGAACTAGAAGATTTCTATTTATCTTTAGATACCTATAAATCAAAAGGACCAAAAAAGACAGTTAGGGATGCTATAGGTAATATGCCTAAATTTAGACCTTTAGATAAGTCATACAAAAGCGGTAGAAGAAATGTTTCTCATGAATTAATAGGAGAACAAGAAATAAATCTGCATGAAGCAAGATACCATAATAAAAGAGATATAAAAGTTTTTTATGATTGGATTTCAAAAAATATGAATTCATATCCTACAAAACAAAAAACAGATTACTATAAAAAAGTAACGGGGAAAGATACTAATCATAACAAATATAGGAGCCTTGAATGGGATAAACCGTCTCCAACAATTGTTGCACATTTACATAAGGATGGATTAATGTTTATACATCCTGATATAAATCAACTGCGCTCAATAACTGTTCGAGAAGCAGCATTATTACAATCGTTTCCTTTGGATTTTGAATTTGTAGGTTCTAATGCATATTGCTTTAAAATGATTGGAAATGCTGTTCCAGTGTTGATGGCAAAAGCTATCGCAAATGCTATTTATAAAGTATTGGAGGTAGATAAGCGTGAAAAAATTTAATATATTAATCGCCTGTGAAGAGAGTCAGAGAGTATGTAAGGAATTTAGAAAATTAGGATTTAATGCTTATAGTTGTGATTTACTTCCAACAAGTGGAGATAATCCTGAATGGCACTTCAAACAAGATGTTTTTGAAGTAATAAGAGATAAGGGTGGTTATCTCGAAACAGGTGAAAAAATTACAATAGATGGGAAATGGGATTTAATGGTGGCTCACCCACCATGTACATTTTTATCAGTTAGTGGAGCAAAATGGTATTATCATCCAGATGATAAGCATTTGCCTACATCTGAAAGACGACCTCATCCAAACTTTCCTAATAGAGCTCAAGACAGAGAAGAAGCTGCAGACTTTTTTATGAAATTAGCAGAAACTGATATTGAAAGAATTGCTATAGAAAACCCTGTTAGCATTATGAGCACAAGATGGCGTAAGCCTGATCAAATTGTTCAACCTTGGATGTTCGGAGATGCTGCAACAAAAACAACATGTTTATGGTTGAAAAACTTGCCAGAGCTTGAACCCACAAAAATAGTAGATAAAGGAGACTTTATTGAGTTTGGAAGTGGAAGAAGGCTAGCAAAATGGTATTCAGATGGATTAACGAAAACAAAAACCGCAGAAGAAAGAAGAACTTGGAGAAGTAAAACTTTCCCAGGATTTGCAAAAGCAATAGCAGAACAATGGAGTGAGGTACTAATAAATGAAAATTTATCTAAGAAAAATCGATGAACAATGTATTAACAAACAAATAAGCTATCCAAAAGACATCTTAAAAGAATTTTTAGATGATAAAGGTGAGAAAGAAACTATTTTGTGTGAAGGAAAGACAAGCAAACATGTTGAAAGGGTTGCTCTTTTACTGTCAACCGATCCTAGATTTGATAATGGAATAAAAAGGGTGCTTGCAGCTGAAGGAGATTATCAAATTGGTGACATTATGGTCATGTACAAGCTTAGATCAAAATATCAAGTTGAATTAGTTAAGCCCACTAGCCCTAAGTTTAAAGGGTTAGAATCGCTATTTGCTGAGAATGATAGACATGTATTAGCTCATTTAAGCGATGATGTTTTTGATGAATCTATAAAACTTGATTATATGAAATTTAAAAAATTACTTGAATGGTTTATTAATCAATTAAATATAAATAATGATATTACTATAGGCGATAAAAC
>CAZKFN010000140.1:0-2890 GCA_964552035.1 uncultured Flavobacteriales bacterium | reverse complement strand
CGTCGTATTTTGTATGGAATGTACGATTTAGGAATACTATCAAATAGGTCCTATAAAAAATCTGCACGTATTGTTGGAGAGGTTTTAGGTAAATATCACCCTCATGGGGATACCGCTGTGTACGATACCATGGTGAGAATGGCTCAGCCTTGGTCCATGCGTTATATGTTGATTGATGGACAAGGAAACTTTGGTTCAGTAGATGGAGATAGTCCAGCTGCTATGCGTTATACAGAAGCACGTATGCGTAAGCTCTCAGAAGAAATGTTGGCCGATATCGAAAAAGAAACTGTAGACTTTAAGTTTAATTTTGACGATTCTTTACAAGAGCCAACAGTTTTACCTACTAGAGTTCCTCAACTCTTGGTGAATGGAGGCTCGGGTATTGCCGTAGGGATGGCAACCAACATGGCACCACACAACCTCTCGGAAGTTGTTGACGGCATTGTTGCTTATGTAGATAATCACGATATAGATATCGATGAACTCATGCAGCATATTAAAGCTCCTGATTTTCCTACAGGTGGAATTATTTACGGCTATGAAGGAGTTAAAGAAGCATTCCATACCGGTAGAGGACGCGTAGTAATGAGAGCCAAAGCCGAAATAGAAGTTACCGATTCTGGAAGAGAGAGGATTATTGTTACAGAAATCCCCTACTTAGTAAACAAAGCTGACCTTATTAAGAGAACAGCAGAATTGGTAAATGAAGATAAAATTGAAGGTATATCCGATCTAAACGATGAATCCGATAGAAATGGAATGCGAATTGTTTATGACCTTAAGCGCGATGCTATTACCAATGTTGTATTAAACAATCTGTTTAAGTACACAGCACTACAAACCAGCTTTTCTGTTAATAATATTGCCTTAGTTAACGGAAGACCTGAAATGCTCAATCTAAAGGATATGATTAAGCATTTTGTTGAGTTTAGACACGACATTGTAGTACGTAGAACAGAATATGATTTAAAGAAAGCAAAAGAAAAAGCACATGTTATTGAGGGCTTAATCATTGCACTTGATAACCTCGATGAGGTAATAGCTTTAATACGTGCTAGCCATACTCCAGAAGAAGCTAGAACGGATTTAATGAGCAAGTTTGGACTGTCTGAAATTCAAGCTAGAGCAATTCTGGATTTAAGGTTGCAAAAACTAACAGGACTTGAGCGCGAAAAGTTAAAAGAAGAATACGAAGAGTTGATGAATTGGATTAAAGAGCTAGAAGGTATCTTAGCTAGTAAAGAGGTCCGAATGCAAATCATCAAAGACGATTTAATTGACTTAAAAGAAAAATTTGGGGACGAAAGACGTTCTGTAATTGAATATTCTGCAGAAGACTTTAGTATTGAAGATATGATTCCTAATGAAGAAGTAGTGGTAACTATATCTCATCTAGGATACATTAAAAGAACCTTATTATCAGAATATAGAGTACAAAATAGAGGAGGAACGGGCTCAAGAGGAAGTTCAACTAGAAATAAAGACTTCTTAGAACATCTGTTTATTGCTTCTACTCATAATTACTTGTTGATTTTTACAGAAAAAGGAAAATGTTTCTGGATGCGAGTTTTTGAAATTCCTGAAGGAACAAAAACATCAAAAGGAAGAGCTATTCAAAACTTAATTAGTATTGAGCCGGACGATAATGTAAAAGCCTATATTAATACGGGTGACCTTAAAGATGAGGACTATATTAACAACAACTACATCGTTATGGCTACCAAAAATGGAATGATTAAGAAAACTCAATTGGAAGCTTATTCTCGTCCAAGGTCAAATGGAATTAACGCCATAACAATTCGTGAAGGAGATATGCTTTTAGAAGCTAAACTTACAAATGGTACGGATGAAATTATGTTGGCCAACAAAGCCGGTAGAGCCATTCGATTTAATGAAACAAAAGTGAGGAGCATGGGAAGAAATGCTTCCGGTGTTAGAGGAATTCGATTGAATGATGAAAATGATGAAGTAATAGGAATGATTACCATTAGAGATGCACAAAGTGAAAGCGTCTTAGTCGTTTCAGAAAATGGCTATGGTAAACGCTCCTTCCTCAATGACCCAGAAGATGATACAGAAATATACAGAGTAACCAATAGGGGAGGAAAAGGAGTAAAAACTTTAAATATTACCGATAAAACAGGTGACTTAATTGCCATTAAAAGCGTTACAGATGAAGACGACTTAATGATTATTAACCGTTCTGGAGTAATCATACGTATGGAAGTTTCTGATTTGCGTATTATGGGGAGAGCCACTCAAGGAGTTCGGTTAATTAACTTAAGAGGAAATGACAGTATTGCTGCAGTAGCTAAAGTAGAAGTTAAAGAGGAGGAGGAAGAGATAGATGAGGAAGGTAAAATAGAAAATGGAGAACAGGAGGAAGGAACTTCAGAAAATGGCAAAGATATTGTTGAAGATAATTAAATTAAAAATAAAAAAAGATTAATGATGAGATTTAAAACTATAAAATCAATCCTATTGTTCTTCTTAGCTTTAGGAGTAACCGTCTCAGCAACGGGACAAAAAATTAAGGTAGTAACTGCATATAATTACAATAAAGCTTACGAAAGAGATAAGGATTGTAGTGATTTGCTTAACGGAGTAGAAGCTATTGAAGAGGCCGTAAAAGATAATAGAACTCAGGAATGGGCAAAAACCTGGTATTATGGCGGAAACTTATATTTTAATGCTGCTTTTAATGATGACCCTCAATGTGTAAGTCAGTTTGAAGAGCCTTTAGATAAGAGTTTTGAATACTATTTAAACGCGTTAAAATACAACATTAAAGACGAAGATGCGGAAAATATAGATTTTGAAACCCAAGAAGGCCAAATGAGATTTATGGGCTTTTTACAGAATAAATCTACAAAGTGGGAGGATTTTA
>CAZKFN010000139.1:0-2892 GCA_964552035.1 uncultured Flavobacteriales bacterium | reverse complement strand
GAAAAGTTTTTAAAGACCTATTGGCAGCTTGCGGACAACAAAGTCATGGTATTCTTACACTACCCAAACGACAAACAACAAAAAAAACAAGGATTATTGGCAATAATCACCAAATGCTAAGAGTGGATGCTGAAGATATTACACCACTTAACGATAAGGAAAGCCAGCAATTTTATGAGTTGATTGAAAACATCATTGACAATGAAAAAATAGATGCTATTATTTTTGAGGATTATGACAAAGGTGTTCTTTCTAAAAAATTAATTTACAAAATTGTTGAATTAGCAAAGATAAAAGGAGTACCAACAACAGTTGACCCTAAGAAGCTAAACTTTTTACACTATAAAGAAGTTGACCTTTTTAAACCCAACTTAAAAGAACTTAAAGAAGGTTTAAAAATTGAATTTAATGCTAAAGATAAAACAGCATTAAAAGAAGCTATTAAAAAGTTAGAAAGCGTTTTAAATAACAAAACCACATTAATAACACTGTCTGAAGACGGAGTTTATATTCATGAAAAAGATCAGGAACAGCACATTTCTGCTCATCGGCGGAATATCATAGACGTTTCCGGCGCTGGAGACACCGTTATTGCTGTAGCAACGCTATGTTTAGCTCTAAAGCAAACTGCAAAAGTTATTGCACAAATTTCCAATCTTGCAGGTGGTTTAGTTTGCGAGAATGTCGGTGTTGTGCCCATTGACAAAGAAAGATTATTGGAAGAAACAAAAAAACTTTTTCTTTAAAATGATTACCCTAAGCAATGTTTATCTAGGTCCTATTATTCACTATGCTTTCATTGCACAGAACGATGAATATCAAATTGATATAGCTGAAAACTTCAACAAACAAACCTATAGAAATCGCTGTGAAATTTATGGTGCTAACGGTAAGTTAAAGCTCATCATTCCTCTTGAAAAAAGAACTCAAAGAACTCCTATGAGAGATATTAAAATAGATTACGATGAAGATTGGAGAAGAATTCATTGGAAATCTTTAGAAACAGCGTATCGCAAATCCCCCTTTTTTGAATATTATGAAGATGACTTCCTCCCTTTTTATAGAAAAAAACACAGTTATCTTATCGATTTAAATTACGAATTGGAAGAAATGATTAAATCACTGCTGGGGATAACTTCCAAAACAATAAAGTGCAATAAATATGAAGAAAATGAGCCCGATTATAGACAATTAATTAGTCCAAAAAACAAAACGTTTATAAAAGGGGTTAAATTTGAGAAATACTTGCAGGTTTTTAATGATAGGCATGGCTTTATTGAAAATTTAAGCATTGTTGATTTATTGTTTAACCTTGGCCCAGCTGCTACTGCATATCTTGTGCAAACAGAAATAAATTCATAGAAAAAATGGTAAAGAAGATAAACCTAGAAGAAAGTAAAAATGAAGATAACATCAAATTATTAATCTCTGAACTTAAGAGAAAGCAAACTCAGGTTGAACTTGGAGGAGGGAAAAAAAGAATTGAAAAACAACATCAAAAAGGAAAACTTACAGCAAGGGAAAGAATTGACTTTTTATTGGACGACAAAACAGATTGCATAGAAATTGGTTCTTTTGTAGGCGAAGGTATGTATGAGGAATACGGAGGATGTCCTTCAGGTGGTGTAGTAATCAAAATAGGGTATGTTTCTGGAATTTTATCCATAATTGTTGCCAATGATGCTACTGTAAAAGCAGGTGCATGGTTTCCTATCACAGCTAAGAAAAATTTAAGGGCACAGGAAGTAGCTATAGAAAATAGGCTCCCTATAATTTATTTGGTAGACAGCGCAGGGGTATTTCTACCTATGCAAGATGAAATTTTCCCAGACAAAGAACATTTTGGAAGGATTTTTAGAAATAATGCCATCATGTCCTCTATGGGCATTACACAAATTGCCGCTGTTATGGGTAGCTGTGTAGCTGGAGGTGCCTATCTTCCCATTATGAGTGATGAAGCCTTAATTGTCGATAAAACTGGGTCTATATTTCTAGCCGGGTCTTATCTTGTAAAAGCAGCTATTGGAGAAGAAATAGACAACGAAACCTTGGGAGGTGCAACGACGCATTCAGAAATTTCTGGAGTAACCGACTACAAGTGTAAGGACGACCAAGAATGCTTAACCACTATTAGAAGTTTAATGGACAAAATCGGTAGTAGAGAAAAAGCAGGTTATAATAGAAAAGAAAGCAAAGCTCCTCAAGTTAACCCTCAAGATTTATATGCCAAAATACCCCACGACAGGAGTAAACAATACGATGTAAAAGAAATTCTTAGATTCCTTGTGGATGATAGTCAATTTGATGAATATAAAAAGGAATATGGAAAAACAATTGTATGTGCCTATGCCAGGATTGATGGTTGGGCAGTAGGAATTGTAGCTAACCAACGTAAATTGGTTAAAACAAAATCTGGAGAAACCCAATTCGGAGGTGTTATTTATTCGGACTCAGCTGATAAAGCAGCTCGATTTATTATGAATTGCAACCAGAAGAAAATACCCTTAGTGTTTTTACAAGATGTAACGGGCTTTATGGTTGGATCAAAATCAGAGCATGGTGGAATCATTAAGGATGGTGCAAAAATGGTCAATGCCATGGCCAATTCAGTAGTACCAAAGTTTACTATCATTACGGGAAATAGTTATGGAGCTGGTAATTATGCTATGTGTGGAAAAGCTTATGACCCTAGATTAATTGTCGGGTGGCCAACGGCAAACATTGCAGTAATGGGCGGTGCTCAAGCTGCAAAGACCTTATTATCCATTAAAATGTCCTCATTAAAAGCCCAAGGAGAAGAAATATCTGAAAAAGATAAGGAAGAGTTACTTAAAGAAATTACTGAACGATACGATAGGCAGACTTCCCCATACTATGCCGCTTCTCGATTAT
>CAZKFN010000138.1:0-2898 GCA_964552035.1 uncultured Flavobacteriales bacterium | reverse complement strand
AGTATATTTATGATCCAGCATTAGGAGATCCTGATAGTGGTATAGCTCCTGGAACAGCTTTTGAAGATATCCCAGAAGATTGGGAATGTCCAGATTGTGGAGTTACTAAAGATATGTTCACTAAAATAGAAGAATAAGAAAATAGATTATTCTATTGACCTAAGAAAGTTTTAACAAACTTTCTTTTTTTTAAGTTTAAATATATAAAAATGCCTTTACATACTATAATATAAAATGATATAATCTATTAAACCGTTGATAAGGAAGTAAAACTATTTATGACCTCACAGAGAGTTTAGGATTGGTGTGACCTAAGCAGGAAACAAAATAGAATAATGGGCCTTTGAGGGCAGGGTGAAATAATAGTAGCCTTTGACGTTAGCTTACGTTACAAAGCAAAAATGTGTTAGCATTTAAAGAGTGGTTATAAAATAACAAAAAAGGTGGCACCGCAGGTAGGAAATACTTGTCCTTTTCAATATACTATGTATATTGAAGAGGACTTTTTTTATGCTAAAGCAACATTACATATAGGAGGTAAAAAATATGAAAAATGTTGACTTTAAAACTTACTCACAATCTTTTCCAACAAAGGATGGATATTTTGGAAAGTATGGAGGGAATTATACTCCAGATGAATTAAGAAAACCATTAGAAGATATTGCTTATAGCTATCAAGTAATAGGTAAAAGTGAAAAATTTAAAAAAGAATTAAGAGAAATCCAAAAACATTTCCAAGGTAGACCAACCCCAATCTACTACTGTAAGAAACTTACAAATTTATTAGGTGGTAAACTACATATCTATTTAAAGAGGGAAGATCTAAACCATACTGGTTCGCATAAATTAAACCATTGTATGGGAGAAGCGTTGCTTGCTAAATATATGGGTAAAAAGAAATTAATAGCAGAAACAGGTGCAGGACAGCATGGAGTTGCAATTGCTACAGCTGCAGCATATTTTGATTTAGAGTGTGAAGTTCATATGGGTGAAATAGATATTGCGAAACAAGCGCAAAATGTTTCTAAGATGAAATTATTGGGTGCTAAAGTTATTCCAGTATCTAGAGGAGGAAAAACATTAAAAGAAGCAGTAGATAGTTCATTTGAAGCTTACTTAAAAGATTATGAAAACTCTATGTATTGTATAGGGTCTGTAGTTGGTCCGCATCCATTTCCGCTAATGGTAAGGGATTTTCAAAAGGTAGTAGGGATTGAAGCTAGAGAACAGTTTTTAGAACTTAACAATAGCCTTCCTAATAAAGTAATTGCTTGTGTTGGTGGTGGAAGTAACTCTATTGGGATATTCCATGGATTTTTAGAAGATGATGTCGAGTTAATCGGAATTGAACCTTTAGGAAAAGGAAATAAAAAAGGTGAACATGCTGCTACTATACAATTTGGGAGTGAAGGGGTAATTCATGGATTTAAATCTATTGTATTACAAGATGAAAATGGTAATCCTGACCCTGTTTACTCAATTGCAAGTGGATTGGATTATCCTTCTGTTGGACCTGAGCACTCATTATTAAATGATATAAAAAGAGTTAGTTACAAAGTAATAAATGATTCAGAAGCTTTAGAAGCTTTTACTTTATTATCTAAAAATGAAGGAATTATACCTGCGCTTGAGAGTGCGCATGCACTTGCTTATGCAATTAAACTTGCAAGAGGTTTTGAAGAAGGAAGCGTCTTGGTTAATCTAAGTGGTAGAGGTGATAAAGATGTTGACTTTATTATTAATAATTATTTAAAATTATAAAATGTGCTATCATTGCAGTTAGATTGAAAAAAGTAACAGAAAGTGATAAAATATATATAGTAAAAAATTATAATATATTATTTATTGTGGAGGGAAATATGGAATGTAGTTGTCATAGTGAAAAGCATCTGTGCGTTGATCTTGTGCCAATATTTAATGGTTTAACAGATGATGAGAAAATTGATTTATCAAGTAGAGCAATTCATAGGACATTTAATAAGGGGGATTTTGTTTATCAAGCTGGAGATAGTGAAGACTTTTTATTTATAGTTCACAAAGGAAAGATAAAAGTTTCTAGGATTTCTGAAGAAGGAAAAGAACAAATTATAAGGATTGTAGAACCTGGTGAATTTATGGGGGAGTTAAACTTGTTTTCTTCTAATGTTTTAACTGATTATGCAGAAGCCTTAGAAACGTCCTCAATCTGTTTACTGGATTCTAGGGATGTGAAAAAGTATATTCAAAAAGAACCAACTGTTGGCTTAAAGATTATGGAAGAATTAAGTAAAAGATTGGAAGTTATGGAAGAGTTAGTAGAAGGCATCAATCTACACACAGTGGAATGGCGCCTTGCTAGGTATTTACTTAAAATGAAAGATAAACATAATGTTGTAATGTTGAATACAACTAAGGGTAATTTCGCATCTCAAATGGGAATGAGTCAAGAAACTTTAAGTAGAAAACTTACATTATTCCAAGAAAAAAAATATATAAAATTAATCACTTCAAAAAAAATTGCTATATTAGATGTAGCTGCACTAGAGAATATAGAATAAAAGAAAACCGAGATTGTAATCTCGGTTTTAATTATTCATCTAATAATCTTTTTTCGCCTTCTAAGTCTCTTAAAGGTTTAATGTTTTGCGTAGTTTCTAATACTCCTAGGTAGTTTCCTTCTGAATCCCTTACTGCAAAGTAACGGATTAAAACGAATAAATCTCCTTTTTGAATCCAGAAATCTTCAAAATCTTTTTCGCCTGATTTAAAGCTATCTACAATTTTGTCAACAATATGTACGCTTGCTGGTGGATGGCAAAGAGCAACATCCCTACCTAATACTGTTTTAGGTCGATAGAATATTCTTTCTTTTCCTTGGGAGAAGAATTTAACTTTATCATTTTTATCTACAAATGTAAC
>CAZKFN010000137.1:0-2988 GCA_964552035.1 uncultured Flavobacteriales bacterium | reverse complement strand
CGGAGATAAAATAAGTACGCCAAAGGGATATGGTAAGGGTTTTAGGTTTGGTTTTCCCAACAGCAACTTTTATTTTAAAACTCAGGCAGAAATGAATGAGCTTTTTGTAGATATTCCAGAGGCAATTGACAACACTAATTTGATTATTGATCGAGTGGTTTCTCCTGAGTTAAAAAGAGATATTTTACTTCCCAACTATACGTTACCCACTGATTTTACCGATCAAAACGAATATTTGCGTTTCTTAACTTTTGAAGGGGCATTAAAAAGGTATGGAGAAATTACTGCTGAAATTGAAGAACGTTTAAATTATGAATTAAAGATTATTAAAGAAATGGGTTTTCCCGGCTATTTCTTAATTGTCCAAGATTTTACTACAGCAGCAAGAAACATGAATGTAATGGTGGGTCCAGGGAGAGGTTCTGCTGCAGGTTCAGCAGTGGCTTATGCTATAGGTATTACCAACATCGACCCAATAAAATACAATTTACTTTTTGAGCGTTTTCTCAATCCTGAACGAGTATCTATGCCGGATATTGATATTGATTTTGACGACGATGGGCGTTCTAAAATTCTTGATTATGTCGTTGATAAATACGGTAGGAATCAAGTAGCCCAAATCATAACCTATGGTTCCATGGCAGCGAAATCCTCCATTAGAGATGTGGGACGAGTGTTGGATTTACCTTTGCCAGAAGTGAATAAAATTTCTAAATTAATTCCAGGTTTAAGTTTGGATAAAATTTTTAATCTAGAAGAAAAAAAGTTAAAAACTAAACTGAACAACGATGAGTTTTCCAATGTGCAAACCTTGAGAAAGTTAAGCAAGCAAAAGGGTTTAGTGGGAGAAACCATTAGTCAAGCTAGGATTTTAGAAGGTTCGGTAAGAAATACTGGAGTTCATGCTTGTGGGATAATTATTTCTCCCGATGACATTACCAATTATGTTCCTATTTGTACTTCAAAGGAGTCAGACTTATTGTTAACCCAATTTGACAACAAGGTAGTGGAAGATGCAGGTTTGTTAAAGATGGACTTCTTGGGTTTAAAAACTTTGACCATTATAAGGGATGCAATTGAGTTGATTAAGCAAAATTATGGACTAGAGATTAATCCCGATGAAATTCCTTTGGACGATAAAAAAACCTATAAGTTATACCAAGAGGGAGCTACCAATGGGACTTTCCAATTTGAGTCTGCTGGAATGCAGAAACACTTAAAAAATTTAAAACCAAGCAATATAGAGGATTTAATAGCAATGAACGCTTTGTATAGGCCTGGTCCTATGCAATTTATAGATTCTTTTATTCAGAGGAAGAGAGGAGAAGAAAAGGTTGAATATCCTCATGAAATGCTCAAAGATATTTTGGAAAATACCTATGGAATTATGGTTTACCAAGAGCAAATCATGCAGGCTGCACAAATTTTAGCCGGTTATTCCCTTGGAGAGGCGGATATTCTTCGAAGGGCTATGGGAAAAAAGAAGATGGATGTGATGCTCAAACAAAAACAAAAGTTTGTGGAGGGAGCAAAGGAGCTTAACGGTATAGACCAAAAGAAGTCCGAAGAAGTTTTTAACATCATGATGAAGTTTGCCGAATATGGATTTAACCGCTCTCACTCTGCTGCTTACTCGGTGGTTGCTTTTCAAACGGCTTACCTTAAAGCCAATTATCCTGAAGAATATATGGCATCGGTATTGACCAACAACATGAATGACATTAAGAAAGTCACCTTTTTTATGGAGGAATGTCGAAGAATGGGGACGTTGGTACTTGGACCAGATGTGAATGAGAGCGATTATAAATTTACAGTAAACAAAAACAAGGAGATTCGATTTGGTTTGGGAGCATTAAAAGGAGTGGGTGAAGCTGCTGTTGAAGCTATAGTAAAAGAACGAAGAAAAAATGGAGATTATAGCTCTATCTTTGATTTAACGAAGAGGGTAGATTTACATTCTACCAATAAAAGAGCATTTGAAAGTTTAGCTTTGGCAGGAGGATTAGATTCCTTTCAAGATACTCATAGAGCACAGTATTTTCAATTGGATGAAAGTGGCATTACCTTTCTAGAAAAAGCAATTAAATATGGGGCAGTTTATCAGGAACAGGAAAGTTCAGCTCAAGCTTCTCTTTTTGGAGGCTCCTCTGCTGTGGAAATTCCAGAACCTCAAATTCCCGAAGCACCTCGTTGGGGAAGAATGGAAGAGCTGAATAGAGAGAAAGAAGTTGTGGGTATTTTCCTTTCCGGACATCCCTTGGATGATTTTAGTTTTGAGATTAAGAACTTTTGTAATGCCCGAATCAAGCACCTGAACCATATGGAGCAATTTGTGGGCAAAGGTGAAATGAAAATTGCCGCCATAGTAACTGATGTTATGCTTGATAGAATGACAAAAACCAATAAACCTTTTGGTTCTTTTCAAATTGAAGATTATCAAGATAGCCATAGGTTGATGCTTTTTGGTGAAGATTATTTGAAATTTAAACCCTATATGGCCAAGGATATGTTTTTATATATCCGAGGAAAAGTGCAACTACCTCGCTGGAGAAATGAGCCTGAATTTAAAATTTCCAACATAGAACTGTTAAGCGATATTCGAGAAAAATTAAGTAAAACACTTACGTTAACCATTAGAAGTGAAGATATTGATGAGGAAATGATTGATCTCTTATCGGACATGAGCAAATTAAATCCAGGGGATTGTGTGTTAAAAATAAATATTGCAGATGAAGTTAAAAAATCGATAATAAGTTTAACCTCTCGCACAAAATCTATAAATTTGAGCAACAAAGTGGTGAATACTTTGTTAGCTTACGAAAGCAAGATTAAATATAAAGTAAATTGACAAAATGACAGTTGAATAAGTTGGTAAGCTTATTGAAAGTGTTCTTATAGAAAATAAAAAACAAAGTAATTAACATTAAAAGCAGTAAAGACATGGCAATTGAATTAACAGATGCAAATTTTGAAGAATTAGTTTTAAAA
>CAZKFN010000136.1:0-3172 GCA_964552035.1 uncultured Flavobacteriales bacterium | reverse complement strand
TAACCCGTAGTGCATTATTAAATGATGTTAACTTTTAGATTATTAATATTTCTATCAAAGCTAAATTTATTAATGAATTGAATGATAGTAAGGGCAGTTATTTTAGAGATTATTCTAGTTTTAAAGCCTAGGAATGATTTAGCATAATTTCTTCTAATCATAAACTGGTCGCATAGTTGAGAGAATAAAGTTTCTATTCTTTTTCTTGATTTTCTAAAAATATAAGGCTGTTTTACATAATTATCTTGATTGATTCTCATTGGTGTTTCAAGTCTAATTTTAGCCGTTTCAAATAAATCTAATTGTTGCTCTTTTGATAAATAACCTCTATCTCCAAGTAAAACGCAATTAGCTAATTGATGCTTAACATCTTTCAAATAATGAATATCGTGAACAGAAGCTTTGGTGATATCAACACTTTTAAAAACTCCCTGAACAGAACAAACCGCATGAAGTTTATATCCATAAAAGTACATTTGTTGTGAAGCACAAAACCCTCTATCAGGGGCAGAGTAGAAATCTTCTTTACAAATTTTACTTCTTGTGCTTCGTGCCAACTTACATGCCTCTAAAGGCATGGAGTCCACAACAAAGTAGTCTTCATATTGGTTGAATTTTTCAGAAAAAATAACCCTAATTTTTTCAATATGATTTACTAATCCTCTTTTTCTTCGATTGTAAACTGTTCTATCTATCAATTTATCAAATCGAGTGAATTGTAAATCTCTAAAAAGCTGATGTTCACTATCAATACTCATATATTCCGCAGTTAAATCAATTGCAACCAACTCTATGTCAGAAAGTTTTGGTTTCCGCTTTTGTTTAATAAAATTATCTTTCCTGATAATTAGTTTCAATGTTTCTAATATTTTATCGTAATTTGCTTCAAAGTTGTGCATCGTTGTTGTTTTGTGATTGCTACGACAATATACTGTTTATCAGTTATGTGCACAACTTTTTTAACTAATTTATTAATGCACTACGGGTTACACTAATAAAGATAACTATTTTTTTCATAAATTATATTTTAAATTGGAATGCTTAGACAGCAAAAGTAAGGAAAAACGATATGACTATAATTGTTGTGATGGAAATCTGCTATGCTTTTTATCCGTAATTTTGAATGGACTTTATTTAAAATACCATGCAAAAAATACAATTACTTTTTATCGGGTTACTTTCAGCTTCATTTGTTTATGCTCAGGAGTATGTAGAAATGATGCAAAATAAAAGTGCTAATTTTTATCAAATTCAAAAAGCATTTAACGATTACTGGGAAAATAAGCCTTATGAAAAAGGCAAAGGTTGGAAACAATTTAAACGATGGGAATACTTGATGGAATCGAGAGTGGATAAAAACGGCAACTTCCCTGACCCGGGCATGGTTTGGACAGAACATTTAAAATTTCAGCAAAAATACCAAAGTAATGCCTCTTCAAAGTCGAATAACAAATCTTCTAACTGGACATCTTTAGGCCCTGATAGTTGGAACTCTATTGGATGGAATCCGGGAATCGGTAGAATTAATGTAATTGCTGTTGATCCCAACAATTCCAATGTGATTTATGTTGGAGCCCCTGCCGGAGGCTGTTGGAAATCCACTAATGGTGGCAACTCTTGGACACCTCTTACAGATACATTAGCCACATTAGGTGTTTCCGGAATAGCTATTAATCCCCAAAATTCGAATGAAATTTACCTTGCTACAGGAGATGGTGATGGAAGCGACACCTACAGCATTGGAGTAATTAAATCCACAGATGGTGGAAATACTTGGCAAAGTACAGGCTTAAATTGGAACACCACTCAATCAAGAGTCATGAGTAAAATTATTATTAATCCGAATAATCCTACTGAGCTTTATGTAGCTACCAACAATGGTTTATGGAAAACCAACAATTCAGGTAGTAGTTGGACAAACGTAAGAACTGGTGTTTTTAGAGATGTGGAATATAATCCTTTAAATCCAAACACGGTTTTCGCTTGTACCAATACCAATTTCTTCAAATCGATAAATGGTGGTGCATTTAACATGATTACTACGGGCTTGCCCAACGTAACTCAAGTTGGCAGGATGACTATTGCTGTTACAGCTAACGATACCAATTATGTTTATTTATTAGCTGCCAATAGTTCCGATTATGGCTTTTTAGGTTTGTACCGTTCTACCGATGGAGGAAATACCTTTTCTCTAAGAACCAATTCTCCTAATATTTTAGGTTGGAACACTACCGGTTCCGATTCCGGTGGACAAGGTTGGTATGATTTAGCTTTGGCAGTTTCCCCTAATAACAAAAACGAAGTGTTTACAGGAGGAGTTAACGTTTGGAAATCGACCAATGGTGGAGCGAGTTTTTCTGCCAATACTCAATGGAACTGGCCTACAGGCTCTTTTGGCTACGTTCATGCAGATATACATACCTTAGATTATTTTGGAAACAATTTGTTTTGTGGTTCTGATGGAGGAGTTTTTAAAAGTACCAACTCCGGTAGCTCATGGAGTGATTTAACAGCAGGCTTAGAAGTTACACAATTTTACCGTTTAGGCATGAGTGCAACCAATGCAGGAACAGTAATTGGAGGAGCTCAAGATAACGGTTGCAGTTTGTTGAAATCCGGAACATGGACGCATGTTACCGGTGGAGATGGCATGGAATGTTTGGTGGATTATTCCAATGATAATTACATTTATTCCACTAGCCAGTATGGTACTATTTATCGTTCTACAAATGGAGGAGCTTCTTTTTCTAATATTTCAGGAAGTATTAACGAAAATGGAGCTTGGGTAACCCCGTATGTGATAGATCCTAACAATCCATCTACACTTTTTGCCGGATATGTTAACGTTTTTAAAACCACTAACAGAGGAAACAGTTGGACTCAAATTTCTAACTTTTCTGCAACAGGAACTATTCGCTCTATGGCAGTAGCCCCTTCTAATTCTAACGTAATTTATATAGCTACACTTACACAAATAAGAAAAACAACTAATGGTGGAAGTTCATGGACGGTAATTAACAATGGTCTTCCTAATTTAAATATTAGTTATATTGCCGTTCACAACCTTAACCCTAATATTTTATGGGTTACTTTTTCAGGATTTTCTAACGGAAATAAAGTGTATAAATCTGTTGATGGTGGAACGTCCTGGGTAAATGTATCCGGCAATTTA
>CAZKFN010000135.1:0-3212 GCA_964552035.1 uncultured Flavobacteriales bacterium | reverse complement strand
AGCGACCTTGAATCTTTGTCCTGGTGTTGTCGGTTTTAATTTTTTTAAAGCCATCTCTGTTTATTAAATATTGCTAAAAAAATCTATTGCTTCCCC
The DNA here is from genome assembly GCA_964552035.1 of uncultured Flavobacteriales bacterium. Taxonomy (GTDB): domain Bacteria; phylum Bacteroidota; class Bacteroidia; order Flavobacteriales_E; family Vicingaceae; genus CAZKFN01. The sequence continues at coordinate 3,116 of CAZKFN010000135.1, read as the reverse complement.
TGCAGCTAACATCACGATAGCCTTTTTAATTGCAGGTGTTTTTCCTTTGATAAATCCAGCTTTAGTGTAGCGTGATTTATTTTTTCCTCTGAAATTAATTGTATTTACTCTATCAACTTTTACATTATACAAAGTTTCTACAGCTTTTTTAATCTCAATTTTATTTGCATGCCTATTAACTATAAAACCAACACGATTAGAGAATTTCTCTGTCGTTTTAGTCATCTTTTCAGTAATAATTGGCTTTACTATAATTTCCATTTGTATTTAAATTAAATGTTATTTATTCTTTTTAAATTACGATTTAGAATACATTGATTCAATTTCCTTTATCGCTGTTTCAGAAAAAATCACATTATTTGCGTGTAAAATGTCGTATGTATTAACTGATTGTGGGTTAGTTATGTTTACGTTCGACAGATTACGAGCCGACAAAATTACGAAATTATCTTGATTATTCAATACAAACAGTGATTTTTTTTCATTTAGGTTCATATCTCCTAATAATTTAATCATATTTTTAGTCTTCGGAGCTTCAAAATTGAAGTCTTCAACTATGATTAAATTTGATTCTTTAGCCTTATAGGTTAATGCTGATAATCTAGCTAAACGCTTAACTTTTTTATTTAATTTAAACGAATAATCTCTTGGTCTTGGTCCAAATACTCTACCTCCACCAACCATCAAAGGGCTGTTAATATCTCCAGCTCTTGCTCCCCCAGTCCCTTTTTGACGTTTAAGCTTCCTTGTTGAACCAGAAACTTCAGAACGTTCTTTTGATTTGTGAGTCCCTTGACGTTGATTTGCTAAAAATTGTTTAACATCCAACCAAATAGCATGATCATTTGGTTCTATCCCTAATAATGTATCACTAATAGTAACTATTTTACTAATATCAAATTCTTTTCAGGGAATATTTTAAGAATTTGAAGGTTTTGAACCTTTACTCTTTTCCCTCCTGTTCTTCCTGCCATTCTTAATCCTTTAAAAACTCTTGAAGGATAAGATGAAGCACCTACTGAACCTGGAGCTCTTAATCTGTCATGTTGACCGTGAGTTTTATCACCAACTCCTCTAAAACCATGGCGTTTTACTACACCTTGAAAACCTTTTCCTTTTGACTTACCTACTACGTCAACAAATTCACCTTCAATGAATATTTCACATGTAAGAGTTTCTCCAAATCCCTTACGATGTCCTTCCTCAAAACGAGTAAATTCTGCAACATGTCTTTTAGGAGTTGTACTTGCTTTTGCAAAGTGTCCTTTTAGAGGTTTTGTACAATTCTTTTCTTTCATATCTTCGAAAGCTAATTGAATTGCAGCATAACCATCAATCTCCATTGTTTTAACTTGCGTTACTACGTATGGATCAGCTTCAATAACAGTGCACGGTTGTTGTTTACCGGAGGCATCGTAAATACTGGTCATCCCAATTTTTTTTCCTATTAAACCTGACATTTAATCTTGTTTTTTAATAAATAAATTCCAGCATGCATAAAGCATAGGCTGATTGGCTAATTATAAGTATATTAATTAGACCTTGATTTCGACTTCAACACCACTTGGGAGCTCTAATTTCATTAAAGCATCAATAGTTTTAGCAGAAGTACTATATATGTCCAACAATCTCTTATAAGAGCTCAATTCAAATTGTTCTCTCGATTTTTTATTAACGAAAGTTGAACGGTTAACAGTAAAAATCCTTTTGTTTGTTGGAAGTGGAATTGGTCCATTAACAACTGCACCAGTCATTTTTACAGTCTTAACGATCTTCTCAGCAGATTTATCTACTAAATTATGATCGTATGATTTTAATTTGATTCTAATTCTTTGACTCACGTTACTTGTCTTTATATTAGTATATTATTTTTTTAATACTGATTCAGCAATATCCTTTGGAGCTTCTGAATAATGAGAGAACTCCATAGTTGAATTTGCTCTACCTGAGGTTATGGTTCTTAATGAAGTTACATAACCAAACATTTGAGATAGAGGCACCTTTGCTCTTACTGACTGAACTCCTATCTTAGCTGTTATGCTCTCAAGAATTGCTCTTCTTCTATTTAAGTCTCCTGTCACATCTCCAAGATATGCATCTGGGGTAGTAACTTCAACTGACATAATAGGTTCCATAAGAACTGAGCCTGCTTTTCTTGCAGCTTCTTTAAATGCAATCTTAGCACATAATTCAAATGATAGAGCGTCAGAGTCTACAGCATGGTAAGATCCATCAATTAAAGTTACCTTCATGCTTTCTAGTGGATATCCTCCAAGAACTCCATTTTGCATAGCAAGTTTGAATCCTTTTTCAATTGAAGGGATAAATTCCTTAGGTATATTTCCACCTTTAACTTCATTAATGAACTGTAAACCTTTTACATTTTCATCAGCAGGCTCTATTCTAAATATAATATCAGCAAATTTACCACGACCACCAGTTTGTTTCTTATAAACTTCTCTATGCTGACAACTACCAGTTATAGCCTCTTTGTAAGCAACTTGAGGAGCACCTTGATTACATTCAACACTGAATTCTCTACGAATACGATCGATTATTATATCTAAGTGTAACTCACCCATTCCTTGCATAATAGTTTGTCCAGATGATTCATCTGTACTTATTCTTAAAGTAGGATCTTCCTCAGCAAGCTTAGTTAATGCATTATTAAACTTATCAACATCTGCTTGTTTGGCAGGTTCAATTGCTACTGAGATAACTGGTTCAGGGAAGGTCATTGATTCGAGTACTATTTGGTGATTTTCATCACAAAGAGTATTACCTGTTTTGATATCTTTAAAACCTACTGCTGCACCAATATCTCCTGCTTCTATTCTATCAAGAGGATTTTGTTTATTAGCATGCATTTGCATAATACGAGAAATTCTCTCTTTTTTCCCTGTTGCTGTATTAAAAACATAAGAACCTGCATCTAAGCTTCCTGAATAAACTCTAAAGAAACAAATTCTTCCTACATAAGGGTCAGTTGCAATCTTAAAAGCTAAAGCAGAAAATGGTGCTTTAGGATCAATTTTCCTTACTTCAACCTCATCAGTTTTAGGATTAATACCTTCTACTTCAGCTATATCAATTGGAGAAGGTAAAAACAAAGCCAC
>CAZKFN010000134.1:0-3357 GCA_964552035.1 uncultured Flavobacteriales bacterium | reverse complement strand
CTGGAGCAGTAGTTATGATTTTCCCATTTGGAGAGATGATAGCATCATTAACAGAAGTGACACCCTTTAGCTTCTGAAATGCCTCTGTAAAAGGAGTCAATATATCAATATTGAGAATCCCTGACCAATCTTGAGTAAACTGTGCCATAGCATCTTTTATGGCACCTAAGTCACCCGTCTTAAATATATCCTGCAAATCATCCATGTCCTTTTTATATCTTGCTGCTGAATACCTTGATTCTTCTTTTATTCTCTCTTCATAATTAAAACCCGAACCTAGGGTATATTTTCCCGCTTTTATATTAGCATCAACTATCTCTTTAGCTCCACCCATAAAGTCTTTAGACTTTACTTTATCATATTTATTCAACAGTGCAGATATTTCACTCATTATTTGCTGTGTAGCAATATCTGTATCAACAGTGCTACCAGAATCAGCATCGCTACCAGAACCGACCCCTATACCTAATCTAGTCAAGGCCGTAGTTATAGAATTTATCATAACTTGAGAAAGAGGTTTACTTGTAAGACCATGTTTTTCAAGTAACGTAGCAATTTGTTCATCAGTTAGATTACCCTGATCTATAGCATCTTGAAGTTTATAGAGGTCTAATAATCTTTGTAAAATTTCTTGTGGTGTATCTAACTGTTGATCTGGATAAGAAACAAGAGCATCTTGTGTTGAAACCATCTGTTCATTTAATTGCTTTACCTGCTTTTCATATTCGGTTGCAGAGATAGCTCCAACTTCATATAAATCTTGGAGACTATCTATCTGCTTATCATATATTTCTGATAGCTTATCTTCTAAATAAGATATAGTGTCTTTCAGAGAATCCTGTGTATTTCTAGCGGCATCAGCAAAATCTTTAAGAGCTTTCGTGGACCTTGATATCTCTTTAAGATATCGAATATGTACACCGGGAATCTTATTGATTACACGTATGACTGCATTTATAGCTTTTATGATAAAATTACCTACAGGCGTAATTACATAGTCAAAGAACCAAAGAAATCCACCAGATACCCAATCTATAGCGGCAAGAAGTGGGGCAAACGCTCCATAAGCAAGAGAAGTTACAATTTGGAACAGTCCTAAGAACGGAGCAAGTACTTTACCAAATGCTTCCCCAACTTGTTCTACTATAGCAACAAGAGGCTCCAGAGCGGCATTAGTAAGAGGTTCTACCATACCACGCATAGCTTCAAATGCTGTAGTAAGAGGATTAAGAATAGCAGATACATTTTCTATGGAAGTGGCAAAGCTCGCTAGAGAAGTTCCCGCAGTACCCATTATAGACATACTGCTAAAATCATTAGATTTCATTGACCCTAATTCAGTTCCTTCCATAGCAGATGCTACAGCGAAAGAACCTACCGTAGAAGCTGTAGAAGTCAATTTATCCCATGCATCTGCTAAGAATGTAACTGGGTGTTTTATAGCATTTCGCGCAATTTCTCCTGCCACCTTATATGCTTCTTTTATAAAATTAACTGCATCATTCATTGAAGGGAATTTTATTACTCCTCCACCAGCAACTAGAGCTTTCAAATCTTCAAAGTAACCAGACACACCACCAGTCAATTCCCCAAATAAAGCTACACCTTTAAGTCTATCTTGATACATACCTATGTTTTTAAGAATATCAACTTCTTCCTGTAATAAATTATTTAACTGTATTTGATATTTTTCACGTTCAGCACTGGCAATATCTGATTTAATGAGTATATTAAGAGATTCTCTTCGCTGTTCTATCTCTTTATTAGCGGCGGCGATAGCTTTATCCCTTTGAAGAATAATATCATCAACAGCAGACACAGTAGCCGCAACCTCTGATTCTCGGGGAAGCCACCAGTCGGCTAATTGGTCTTGAAGTTTTTTAGCCTCTGCACTACCTCCAAGTTGTTTCTCTGCATAGGATATTTGTGCTAAAAGCCATGCAATCAATCCCGTATTCTGGTCTACCTTTCCTGTTTTTGGATTTATAATATTATTAGCTCGTGCATCAGCATCTCTAGCAAGTAAAGATGAAACATATTTATTGAGATCAGTTATACGAGCTTCCCAAATATTTTTTACTTGACTGTCTATTTGTCCAGTAGTGGCTCCGGCAAGCATCATTTGCTGTACTAAAGCGGTATCTACCTCGGGAAGATTTTCTGAAATCTTAAATTTTTTATAATCTATATCAGGCTCACCACTTTTCAAAACAAGTTGATACCCAATTTTACGAACTGATTCAGAACCAGCTTCAAAGTCTGCGATTAAATCACTAACACCTTCTACACGCATTAAATCTTTCGCATACTCATCCATAGAAATACCAACAGCATCCAAAGTAGATGCAAAATTAAGAGCACTCACAGCTTGATCTTCCCATAAACGATTTATTTCATCATTTGTGGCTTTAACTGCGTTATATGTATTCCATGTTTCTGTAGTAATAAGTCCTTGATATCTCAATATCTCAAATGCCGCTTGTTCTGTTATTTTATATTCTTTTGCTATAGCTTGTATACTACTTGGGTCAACTTGTGTTATCTGTTCATTAGCTCCAACTATATTCTTAATATATTGCCAGAGAGAACCATGAGCTTTTTCTTGAATAGAGCTATAATCCTTTTTCATTTGCTCTATTCTTTCCATCATATTATCACTTGACTTAGCGGCCTCCGCATCTGCGGCCCACTGTTTATTTTGTTTTATTCCATACGCAATAGTGGCACCAATTCCAGCAAGTACTAGAAATATGGGAGAGGATAATAATGTTACAACTGACAATAATTGTGATTTTAATAATGAGACACCCGCAGTAGCATTTCCAAATGAAGTGGCTAGAGTTTCTCCAGCAGTTTTCCAAACATCTTTAGTTAATATTTGTGTTACAACAAAAGCACTATCTCCAATCTGATTTAACAAGTTTGGGATATTATTTAATGACCCAAAAATAGCTTTTCCTATCTTCAATGCAATAAGTATTTTTAATAGAGAAATTATTTGTGGAAGGTGTTTTACTAAATATAATACAAAATTAAGAACTACTTTAGCTAATTTTTCTAATTCTTTAGCCATCTTATCTATATTTTTTTGAAAAGCTGGGTCTTCTAATAACGTGATTAAACTTTCAACAAATTCCTTAAATACAACGGATACTCCTTCCATAAGTCCACCAGCAGATTTCTCTGCAATATCTTCCAACATAGCCAATTTACCGGTCAGAGTATCCATATACTGTTCAATCATTCCTGAAAAGCGACCCCCACTTGAGGTCATATGTTGAAATGCTTTCTCTACTTCCCTAAATCCAACTTTACCCTGACTGGTAAGTTTTTGTATTTGTTGTTCATTTACACCCA
>CAZKFN010000133.1:0-3508 GCA_964552035.1 uncultured Flavobacteriales bacterium | reverse complement strand
ATCGAAGAATTAGCAGAAAAATCTTCTTTTATGGAAGTTTCTTATTTGATTATATACGGAGAGCTTCCAACGAAAGAACAATTAGATGATTTTGTTTTAAGCATTAAGAAACATACATTAGTACACGAAGATATGAAGCATTTCTTCGAAGCTTACCCTTCTAAGTCTCATCCAATGGGTGTTCTTGCTTCAATGACGTGTTCTCTTTCAACATTTTATCCTGAGTCTTTAGACCCTTATAGAAATGAAGATGCGGTGAGGTATTACATTTCTAGTTGCAATTTCAGCAATGTAGAATTTCAAAGTGCAATTCGTTCTCACTGGGGAATTGAAAACAAGCTGCATTGGGTGCTCGACGTTGGGTTCGGTGAAGATGCATCGAGAAAAAGAAATGAAAATGCAGCCCAAAATTATTCGGTTCTCTTGAAAATCGCTCTCAACCTGTTAAAGAACGAAAAGACAGAAAAACAGGGAATTAAAGGAAAAAGACTTAAAGCGGGATGGAACGAAAGTTATTTGTTAACTGTTCTTGGATTAAAAGTGTGAGTTTGCCCTGTTATCGGACAGTAGTGCTTGTAAATAATATTTTTATTGGCATTACTAAATATTTTGTGGAACGAGGTTTAAATTTCCAAAATAGAATAGTGTATTTATCCTAAATCGTTCAAAATTCCTAAATCCTCTAGCCTTTGCAATAACCGATTGTATTTGTCCATTTTTAACTCTTACTACCACAAAAAAGCGGTTTCAAAAAGTAGCATTTAGAGGATATATCTTTTTGGGACATTCTTTTTCGTGTGTTGGTTCTATGGTCCCAAAAAAGCCATTGAAAAGCAATAATTTAGTGATTTAAATTGATTTTTCGCAACAGATATTCAGCCATAACTATGTTCAAAAAGTTAGAAAATGTGTGATTAACAAACTAAAAATCAAAAAAAAGTAGATCAAGTAATTACTTTGTGCCTTAAACGGAAATGGGATCAAAACCACATCCATTCGCTGAACACCGAGTAGATCAATAAAAGCTTTGATTATCGAACGGTTAAGCAATAAAAAAACAATGAGGTTTTAATGTCCTTCATCGCTTTTTTTGAGGGCTTTTGCCGACAACTTGGATAAATATTTAAATGTTATGTGAAGTATCTTTTAGAAAGTGGGGTCGATTTAAGATACATTAAAAAATTATTGGAGGCCATAGTAGTAGTAAAACGACTGAGGTTTATACACATGTTACCACCAAAGGAATGGAACAGTTATAAAGACCGACGGATTGGTTGGATATTTAACTAGAATTTATATATTTACATATATAAATCAACAAGGCTATGAAATTATCAGAATTTGGAATGTTGAAAATTTGTGGTAAACGGTTAAAAACGGATTTGTTGCTGATTTTGAGTAAATTAAACAAAAACAACTATAGTGGATATAGACGCAAGTTTGCGTTAAGCCACACATTACAGGCAATCCAAAGAACTCAATTAAAAAGAAAGACAACAATGCGACTATATTTCATAACACTTTTTTTTATCTTGATTACAAAACTAGGGCTTGGACAAGATGTTATAACTTATGAAGTAAATGGGAAATATGGACTTAAGGATTCTATCGGTAATATCCTTACTCCACCCATATATGACTATATAAAATATTTTTCGGAAGGGTTTGCTGTTATCGGCATAGATTATAAGTATGGATATATTTCTAAAAATGGGAAAGAAATAGTTCATCCAAAATATGATTACGTACAGGATTTTCAAGAAGGTTTCGCTGCTGTCGGAATTATTAGAAATGATGTTGGAAAATATGGTTTTATTGATGAGACAGGAAATGAAGTCATACCATTGAAATATGATTACGTTAGTTCTTTTTTGGGAAATAGAGCTGTGGTTTCTCGACAAATTTATCGGATAACACTTGATGAGCACGCTGGTAAAATAAAAAGTATTGATTATAAGCATAGTGTGATTAACACTAAAGGTAAAAAAGTTACTCCTCTAAAATATTATGAGGGTGTATTCCGTTTTCTTAATGGAGAGACTGCGGTAAAGAAGAATGGGAAGTGGGGATTGTATGACAAAAACGGGAAAAAGATACTACCAATAATGTACGAAGCAATATCTACTTTTCCTTCAAAAGGTTTATATGGCGTAAAACTGAATGAAAAATGGGGTTTTGTAAATGCAAAAAACCAAGTAATTATTCCCTTTCAGTTTTTTTATATCGATACAGAAGGCGGATTTAATGATGGCAAAATAAATGTCAGTAGACATGAGTGGGAAAAAGGGTATTACATTGATGAAAATGGCAAAAAGATACCATAAATATTAAGAAATTAGCTTTAGTATACAAAAAGGACAGCTCATATGACCAACCTGATAAAACAAGTCAAACGACAAACCGGTGAATCGACAGTTTTCGACATAGAAAAGCTCCGTACTTCTCTCCAAAAATCGGGCGCTTCAGAAATTGAAATAGGCCAAGTATTGGAGCGTATGAAACCGCATATGCACAATGACATCACCTCAAAATCAATTTATAAATTAGCTTTTAAATATTTAAAACAAATTTCAGGAACCTTTGCTGCGCGGTACAGTTTAAAACGAGCATTACGCGATTTAGGCCCAGCTGGTTTTTATTTTGAAAGATGGGTAGCGAAGTTTTTAGAAAGCTATGGATATGAAACGTGTGTAAATCAAATTATTAAAGGCAATGCTGTTTCACATGAAGCAGATGTTATTGCTAAGAAAGGAAATGATTTATTATGGATCGAATGCAAGTTTAGAAATTCACTCGAATCAAAAGTTGCTGTCACCACTCCTATGTATTTACTTTCTAGAATTAAAGATATTTCTACTAAGGAATATGAGTTATTTGGATCAAAAGACCGTTTCAACCAAGGTTGGTTGATTACCAACGCTTATTTGACTTCAGATGCCATTGCTTTTGGAGAGTTTTATGGCGTTAATATGCTTTCATGGGACTATCCAGCCAAAAAGAGTATAAAGACCTTAGTGGATCAGAAAGCGCTCTATCCAGTCACTTGTATGACGTCCATTTCTAAAAGAGAAAAAAATTATCTTTTAGAAGAAAATTGCATTCTAGTAAAAGACATTTATGATAACCCTCAAATTTTAAGGAACAACCCAATCATCAATAGAAGAAACGTCAATAAAATTCTGAAAGAAGTAAAGGAATTGATTTACCTAACTGAATAACATCAAGCTTTAGAGTCTCTACAAACAAAAAAGTCCCTTTAAAAGGGACTTTTTACTATTGATGAAACTTATAATTAAGCGTCTTTCTTCTTTTTGGGAACTGCAGTTTTCTTCACTTTATCTCCTTCAGCCTTAGTTACTTTAGCTTTCGGTTTCTCAGATTTCTTATCTGCTGACTTCTCCTCTTTCTTTTCAGCTGGCTTCTTTGCTTTAGCTACTTTCTTTTCTACCGCTTCTTTTTTCTCTGCTGGAGCTTTTTTCGTTTTCTTTTCAGCAGTATCTGCAGGCTT
>CAZKFN010000132.1:3292-3528 GCA_964552035.1 uncultured Flavobacteriales bacterium | reverse complement strand
AGCCAACTTATCAATGAAGACTTAGATTACTTTTGGTAAGGTTATAAATAAGTTAGGAATAATTATGGAAAAATAACTTTAACTGCATCCAATATATATGAAATTTATTACTTCAATCCTGATATTAATAAATATTTCTTGTTTTGCACAAGATTCTATACCGATTTATAGTCATCAATATTTGGTTGAAAAAGAAATAAATTGTTGTAAAAGCGTTAAAAATAAATTGACTTGTA
>CAZKFN010000132.1:0-3282 GCA_964552035.1 uncultured Flavobacteriales bacterium | reverse complement strand
TTTAATTGAGATTAATCTGAAACAACCAGACTATTCTGGTAAAGTCTCCCATAGAACAGTCTATTTAAATAGATTAAGGAAACTTTGTATTTATCATTTTAATGCTGGGGTTATAAGTGGATTGAGAGGAAATTTAGAGCAGTCGTTTGGCTATTTTGACAAGATGGAAAGTTATATGGACACTTTAATTCTTAATGGAAGTACACATGAATTTCTGAATTTAAAGAATATCGCCCGTTATGAAAAAACTGAATTTTGCAGACAAGTATTTTATAAAGACTCATCGATGTTTAACCGTTGTGGTTGCAAACAATTTTTCACTGAATTTCAAGATGATTCTTTAGAAATAACTACCGGTCCAACTTATTTAGAAAAACCTATTATAAAAGCAGATTGGGGTGAGTTATATATCAATGACACTTTAAGAATTAATAAACAGTTTGTTAGTGATAGCAACAGTGTCGACTTTTTCAATAAAATAGCTCGACCACAAATCCTAACTAAACTTTTGCAGAATCGCGCGTACTTTGAAATGTTAGGCGATCCAGCTGTAAATATCATTAGTGATACTATCATCTACAAGTTATCTGCCAAAAAAGAAAAAGGTAAATACGAACGCAAATGTGAAGTTGTATTTACAACATCTAAAAATCCAGAATTATTTGATCCTATCCTATTTTCAATTTGCAACATAGAGTTAACGGGGCATATCAAAGATTTAGAGTTCTTTATTCCTATTGTGGTAACCACAATAGAATCTATTAATACCAATAAAGTGAATGTCAGCGATGATCATTTCTTGTTGGAAGTAGTGAAACTCAAATCTGTAAAACTAAATTAATGAAAAAAACTATTCCTAACAGCACCTACCTAAAAGTGGCGGTTCAATGGTTTAATCAAGCTTTGTACTTCTATCAAAATTTCTACTTGACTGACAGTGAAGTACTTTTAAATCGCCACCTTCGGGTAGCTGCAAAACGTTACCAAACATAAAATAAACAAATGAGACAGCTTTTTTTAATAATGTTCTTTTTTACTCTTGCAGTTTCGGGCTATTCACAAAAATGTGATGAAGGTCTTTACATCAATGAAACTGACCCTATAAAAAACGAGAAGCATTTAAAAACAAAATACTTTTCTTATAAAATGGGTATGTCTGAGAATTATACTTTCTCCTTGGAACTATTAAACAAGAAAGTAAATCTAATTTGCACATCGACTGACCCAAAAGTAAATGGTTACAATGACGAAATAGGGATACTGTTTACAGATAAAACTAGCCAATTAATAAAGTTTGAGAACTCGTATGAGACAAAAACTGAATTAGGTCAATCCATATACCATAACACATATCAATTATCATTAGAAATGGTGGAAAAATTCTCTTCTGTTGGAATCGAAAGTATTAAGCATTATTCAACGACCAGAGACTTTGAACTTAAATCCAAAAAAACGGAAAAATTCATGGAATACGCTAAATGCTTTCTAAGCAATATTGACGAGACGAAAGACTTAGAATCAAAAGAAAAAGACGGAAAGGTTACTTTTGAAGACCCCTCATCAATAATCCCGAGCTATTACAAGCCTTGTAATATCACTGTAGATGAAATAGATGAATTTGAGGGTTACAGAAGAAAAGAGCTTAAATATGCAGGTATTGCTAAACCAACCGAAAAGAGTTTCCCATTATTTGTGTATCTAAAGAGTTATGATGGTAGATTATGGATGACCGCTGAACTTGATGCAATTTCATATTGCCTAAATTCAGACAGTAAATTGAATTTTAAACTAGAAAATAACACAATTGTAAGACTATCACATATGGGTGACATAGATTGTGGTAAACGCTCAACTTTTAAAGTTAAATTAACGGAAGCTGAAAAGGAACAATTAAAAAGTAGCCCAATTAGTTTGATTCGACTAGAAACAGCTGATGGATTTATTGACATAGAGTATATCCAAATAAAGAATTATTTTATTGAAAACATTGATTGCATTTAAAAAAAATACGTTTGGTAACTTAAGTTGTTTAAAAGGTAAAATTCTAAAATAGGATTATTAAATTCTTTGGCATATTCCAATCCTTTTTTTAAGTCTTTTAAACCACTATCGTATTGTCGGTGATTGATTTTCGACAAGCCAATATTATTTAAAACCATTGCAATGAGATAAGGATCTCCTTTTTGTTCAGCTGCTTTTAGCGCATTTAAAAAATAATAGGTGCTTTTTTCAAAGTTAGATTTGTCCTCATAAATAAACCCTAATGTATTATTACAGAGAATGATGTTTTCATAATCATTTAATGGATTGACCTTTTCTAGAATATACAACAACTCTTTTTCAGCGCTAATAGCATTATTTTGCCTCACCAAAATGGCCTTTTTTATTTCGTTTGAATAATAAATACTACTATCCTTTATGGAGAGTGCAATTACTCCCGAGTTCGTATAGTATTCTGTGGCTCGGTTTATATTTCCAGAATAAAAATAAAAGTCTCCTAATCTGTTCCAAAGCAATGCTTTCATTCTAGGATTCTTCTGAATAAGTGGTTGTATCTTTTTAACAGCCGTAAATACAGTAGCAGAGTCTGAATAGGTGCTCTGTTTTATAAGTACCAAAGTTTCTTCAAATAAAACTGAATCACTCGTTTTTTTCTGTGAAAACCCTAAAGAGGAATGAAAGAAAATAAGTGCAACCAGTATTTTGTAAACTTTTCTAGTCATAGTCTGATGATCGTAAAAATAAATAAAACGTTGTTAAAGTAGCTATTATATCTTAAAACAATGAAAAGAAAAAATGTTTTTTACGTTGTTCAATGCTGCTTTCCATCTTCCCATAAATAATAACAATTGGTATTAATTGTACTATTAATTTTAAATTTATACTTTTGAGACGTCCAAACGAAAAAACGTTTAACACTTAGAATATTATTCCATGAAAACCGTACAATTTAGAGAAGCGTTAAGAGAAGCGATGTCTGAGGAGATGCGCCGCGATGAGTCCGTATTTTTATTAGGAGAAGAAGTTGCCGAATACAATGGTGCTTACAAAGTTTCCCAAGGGATGTTAGCCGAGTTCGGTGAGAAACGAATTATCGACACGCCTATCGCAGAGTTAGGTTTCACAGGAATTGCTGTTGGTGCTTCCATGAATGGACTTCGACCAATTGTTGAGTTCATGACTTGGAATTTCGCTATTCTTGCGGCAGACCAAATCATCAACAGTGCGGCTAAAATGTTGCAGATGTCTGGTGGACAATACAATTGCCCTATCGTTTTCCGT
>CAZKFN010000131.1:0-3543 GCA_964552035.1 uncultured Flavobacteriales bacterium | reverse complement strand
AATAACGATAAACAATACGGCAACTACTTATGATATTGCTTCGACAGATGAATCTATGGCTTTCCCAACAACAACGCCAAAAAAGAATCTAGTTCAAGGGAATTATTCTACAGCAAGTCACTCAACGATGCAATCGGTACAAACTAAAACAAAAAACTTATTAAAAGAAACAAGAAGCGTTGCTGGAGGAGCGGCTGCTACTGGAGGAGCAACACTAGTTCTTTATGTCATCTTGTGTTTATTTCCACTCATCAACCTTATTCCAGTGTATTTAACCGATGGTGCTGTAACGATGAACTTCTGGTTGACATTGATCTTAGACTTACTGACTGTAATCGGCGGTATCATTTTCGCTCTATTGGTGGTGCTAGGCGTTGTAAGTATTGCGTAGCTATAGAAAATAAAAGTTAGAAAAAACTTAAAAGGGTTGTAATGCGTTTTAATTAACGCATTACAACCCTTTTAAGTTTGAGGGAGGAATTTCAATGTGGTTGGAAGATTGAGTAGATAAATTGACAGACCTGGTAAGCTAAACGTATTATTATTCCTATAAATAATCTATACAAAAACTTCATCGACATCTAAAGGCATTTAAGTATTAAGCGATTATAGGCGATCGTTTAGAATCAACACATCATTTTGATAATTATTTTGGCATACAACTTGCAGATAATTTGTTTAAATTATGAGAAAGTCAAATCAATTTATATTAATATTTAAGAAACAAGAAACAAAAAACAATGAAATACGATGACAATGTTACAGGGGTGAAAATCAATGTTGAAGCGGTAGATATTACTATTGGCGATGATGTGAAAGATAGCATCCGAAAATCAATTGAAAACCTGAGCAAGAAATATGATGTGATAGAGTGAGCAGATGTCTATTTACAAGATAAAAAGGAAAAAAGCACACTTCAAAAACAAGTAAGTATTCGCTTAGGTATTCCAGGAAATGATCCTTTTGCATCCGAATATGGGGATAATTTCCAAGCACTTTTAACAAGTGTTGAAAACAAATTGGATAAGCAATTGGAAAAAAGATAGTTTATTTCCTTAAGGAAGAGAAAATTTACAAGAACGCCATTATGGAATAACTATAATGGTGTTCTTTTTTACATCATTTATATAAAATGGAGTGGACTTTTGTAAAAATAAACATCCTGATTTGTAGAAATCCGTATATTGTTCTGTTTAACTCAAGAACAAACTGTTAAATGGGCTCGATTGGCATAATAGAAATTATAGGAACAGCAGCTTTTAGCGTTGCAGGAGCATTTGCTGCCAAGGAGAAAAAATTGGATATTTTCGGCGTTTTCATTATTGCATTTATCACTGCATTGGGAGGTGGAACTCTGAGAGATATGTTAATGGGGAAAGTTCCCGTTACCTGGATGCTAGATTTAAGTTCTAGTGTAGTTGTATTCATCACCACGATTGTCGTACTGATATTCAAAACTGAAATAAAAAACTATCATAAAACCCTCTTATTTTTTGATGCCATCGGACTTGGATTTTTCACAGTAGTAGGAATACGAACGGGTATCGAATTTGGAATGAATCCAATTATTTCGATAGCATTGGGAACAATTACAGCCTGTTTCGGAGGTGTAATCCGTGATGTATCTTTGAGTAATATTCCACTCGTTTTTCAAAAAGAAATTTATGCAACAACTTGTATTTTTGGAGGCCTTATTTTCTTTATATTATATAAACTAGATGTTCCAGCACTTATAAGTGAAGTTATCTGTCTTGTTTCTGTAGTTTTATTCCGCTTGTTATCTGTCAGATTTAATTGGCATTTACCAACAAGTTTAAGACCCAAAAAGACAACTTAGAAATTGTAATTCAAATAAAAAAAGAGCTATGTCAAACATCCAATTAATTATAGAAGAAAGAGCAGCCGATATTGGAAACTTTATGGTTGGTCGATTGTTGCCATTCCGAAAAAAGAGAATGGTGGGGCCGTTCATTTATATAGATCATATGGGACCAGTAAAACTTAATGAACGTCAAAACTTCGATGTCTTACCACACCCCCATATCGGACTTTCAACACTAACTTTCCTGTTTGAAGGAAGTATTATGCACCGCGATACCTTGGGAAATGAGGTTGAAATAAAACCAGGAGCAGTAAATTGGATGACCGCAGGAAAGGGGATTGTTCACTCGGAAAGAACTCCTGAATATTTACGCGAATCCGACTTATTAATGCACGGATTGCAGATTTGGGTGGCCTTGCCGAAAGATTTAGAACAAATGGATCCTCAGTTTTCTCATATAGAAAAAAATGAAATCCCTTCATGGTCGGAAGGTGATGTAGCGTTTAAATTAGTTGCTAAAGAAGCATTAGGAAGAAAATCTCCCGTTCCTGTTTTTAGCAAACTTTTTATGATTGAAATTAAGAGCAAGACAGAACAAGTTGTGAAAATCGGCGACGAACTCTATGGAGAATCTGGACTGTATATTTTAGAAGGAAGCATTAAAAGTGGAGAACATGAATATGGACCAAAGCAAATTTTAGTAGCAAAAGACAGTACCTTGTGTGAATTTACGATTGCAGCAAACAGCACCATCTATATTTTTGGTGGAGAGCCATTCCCTGAAGAACGCTTTATTGACTGGAACTTCGTTTCTTCGGATAAAAAATTGATTGAAGCGGCAAAACAAAAATGGGCAGACCAAAAATTCGATAAAATTAAAGGTGACGAAGAGGAGTATATCCCCTACCCGACACCTAGGTTTTAGACTAAGTACAAAAATCTTTCCCAAAAAAACGAGATTCTAGCTCCCAGTATTCCATAGCTGGGTGAATTTTTAATTCTGAAATATAAAACACTAATCGCCTTATCTATTCAACTACAAAATCCTTAGTTATGCCCAACATCTCTCCTAAAAAATCTATGAATTCCATTTTTAATTACTTTTATCTAAGTAAAGAATATTTATCTTATATTTGATTCACAAAATATTTAGTATAACCACAAATAATATCTACATAAAAATAATTCACGATGAAAAAAAAGTTTTTTAATGCAAAGATTTACCGCAATGAAACTGCAACAGAAATAATTGTAAAATATAATAAAATCGAAGATGAAAGCACAACAACCAAAGATTTTGGAGAAAAATTTAAAAATAAAATTGAACAACCTACTACAAACTTAAAAAGGATTGATAATGGAGAAGACTTATTACTGTGGTATTCTATTGAGCTTCATAGAGAGCTTATTCTACCTGAATATTATGATGAAGATATAGCTCTTGCACCGGGAAATATGAGAGTAAAAATACAAGAAGAAACATTTATAACAAGTTTAACAGGAACAGTATTTATTCATGGTTTATTTTTTGCACATGAGCAAGAACCTAAAGACCCACCAATCACCGTTGGTTCAACAGACGAAGAATACTTTCCAAAAAAGAAGACAAAAATTATTAAAGAAATGAAGTTCAATAGAGATGCGAAATTTTAAATTAATATTTAGTTTATATATTCTGCTAGTTTCTATTATTACCTTAAATATAACAGCCTTAATTTTTC
>CAZKFN010000130.1:0-3756 GCA_964552035.1 uncultured Flavobacteriales bacterium | reverse complement strand
TGCATAAAAAAAGTAGAAATGTCTTCATGAGTTACTCCTTCTACAATGCTGTATTCCAGTGAATGAGAAAAAGGCCCGTGTCCAATATCGTGTAATAATATACTAAGAATGGTCGCCTCATACTCTTCATTGCTAACTTCATGTCCTTTGGAGCGTATTACATCAATAGCTTTCATACAGAGATGCATAGCGCCTAGAGCATGATGAAATCGAGTGTGCAAAGCTCCAGGATAAACCAAGTGGGTTAAACCCAACTGCTTTATTCTTCGAAGCCTTTGGAAATAGGGATGCTCAATAATATCGAAAACTAAGTCAAAAGGTAGTGAAATAAATCCATAGATTGGATCGTTGAATACTTTCTTCTTGTTGTATTTATTTTGTTTCAAAGTAGGCATAATTTTATTAATCTTTTTTATTAATTGGTTACGTTTGAAATGCGTATTTTAGTGCAACCACAAAAACTTAAATTAAATTAAATGACGAAGATAAGAATACTCTGGGCTGATGATGAAATAGAACTCTTAAAACCGCATATTATTTTCTTAGAAGATAAAAATTATGAGGTGGTATCTGCCACAAGTGGAGATGAGGTAATAGATTTAATACAAGAGCAGCGATTTGATATCGTTCTGTTGGATGAAAATATGCCCGGGCTTTCTGGTCTAGAAACATTAAATCAGCTAAAAAATATCATTCCTTCCTTGCCGGTTATAATGATTACAAAAAATGAGGAGGAATCCATAATGGAAGAAGCGATTGGAGCAAAAATTTCCGACTACTTAATTAAACCTGTTAACCCCAATCAAATTCTACTTTCCCTAAAGAAAAATCTCGATACTGCTAGAATTATCAGCGAAAAAACAACCAGTGGCTATCAACAAGCCTTTAGAAATATTGGGATGAGTATGCACAATAATATGACCTATAAGGAATGGGAGAGTATTTATAAGAAGTTAATTTACTGGGAGTTGGAATTAGAGAAGTCTCAGGATTCAGGAATGGCAGAAATACTAGATCAACAAAAGGAGGAGGCCAATAATCTTTTTGCCCGATTTGTAGAAGATAATTACATCCATTGGTTAAATCAGGCTGAAGATGCACCCTTAATGTCGCACAATGTTTTTAAATCTCATGTTTTACCTGAAATCAAGGAAAATCAAACTACTTTTTTAATTGTTTTGGATAACCTGAGGCTGGATCAATGGCAGTTTCTAAAAACTGAAATCGAAAAGATTTTTTGGATTGAAAAGGATGAAACTTTTATGAGCATACTTCCCACAACTACTCAATATGCTAGAAATGCAATGTTTGCGGGTTTGCTTCCTACAGAAATACAAAAGTTATATCCGGATTTATGGGTGAATGACGAGGATGATAAAGGGAAAAATTTACATGAAGAAGAGTTGATTTCCTATCAGCTCAGAAGGTTGGGAGTAGATGGTAAATTTGCCTACAATAAAGTATTAAATCCCGATTATGGCAGGAGAGTGGTTTCGGATATTCCCAATCAAATGAACAACCGTTTTAATGTGATTGTATATAATTTTATTGATATGCTTTCTCATGCTCGAACGGATACGGATATCATTAAAGAATTAGCAGAAAGCGAGTCTGCTTATCGAACGCTCACCTTGTCATGGTATGAGCATTCTCCCTTGAA
Source organism: uncultured Flavobacteriales bacterium (assembly GCA_964552035.1). Lineage (GTDB taxonomy): Bacteria > Bacteroidota > Bacteroidia > Flavobacteriales_E > Vicingaceae > CAZKFN01. Next base: position 2,096 of record CAZKFN010000130.1, on the reverse strand, counting down.
AGAAGCCTTAAAAGAAATTGCAAGCAGGGGTGGAAAAGTGATTTTAACTACGGATCATGGAAGCATTAAAGTAAAAGAACCTTCCAAGGTAATAGGCGATAGAACAGTAAATCCTAACCTAAGGTATAAGCAAGGGAAAAATTTAAGTTTTAATAAAGATGAAGTTTTTGTAGTTAGCAATCCCGAAGATGCATTTCTACCCAAAGTAAATGTCAGTCAAACATTTATTTTTGTAAAAGGAGATCGATTCTTTGCTTATCCCAACAACTTTAATCATTATGTAAAGTATTATAAAGATACCTTTCAGCATGGTGGAATTTCCTTGGAAGAGATGTTGGTTCCCATCGTTACGTTAAGCCCGAGATAATGCAGAAGAATCGTTTTGAGCAAGTGAGCCTAGAGGAATTGCCCAAAGTTGCAAAAGCAATAGTAGAAATAACAGGAGGAAATAAACTCCTTGCTTTTTATGGGGAGCTTGGAGTTGGGAAAACCACCTTAATAAAAGAAATTTGTAAAGTACTTGGAGTTAAGGAAGAAGTTTCTTCCCCAACCTTTTCTTTGGTCAATGAATACTTGACCACAAATGAGGAAAGTGTCTATCATTTCGACTTCTATCGTATAAAAGATGAAGAGGAAGCTTTAGATATTGGAATAGAAGAGTATTTTTACAGTAGTAATTATTGTTTAGTAGAATGGCCTGAAAAAATCCCTAATTTACTAGTAGATAGGTTTGTGAAAATTAAAATTAACCTAGAGGGAACTAACAGAGCCGTTGAACTTATAACTCAATAGCCTATGGAAGAAGATGTAGTTAAGTTTCTTGCACAATCTGCTATTAAGGCTCTCCCAGAAGAGGAAAGAGCAGAAGTGAAAAAGAAAAATAGCAGTTTATTTATTGGTATTCCAAGAGAGAATTCCATGCAAGAAAGAAGAGTCCCACTGGTGCCACAAGATGTTGAAATGTTGGTAAACAATGGGCATGAAGTTGTTATAGAAAGTAAAGCAGGAGAGAGTGCAAATTTTGAAGATCATTCTTATAGTGAAGCTGGTGCAACAATCGTATATTCTACAGAAGCCGTTTACAAAGCAGATATTATTCTAAAAGTAGAACCCTTATCTCATGAGGAAATAAAACTTTTACACAGTGGGCAAACGGTTATTTCAGCCCTACAATTACCTGTTCAACCAAAGAATTTTCTTAAGAAACTAATGGAAAAAAAGGTTACGGCAATTGCTTATGATTATATAAAAAATAGCTCTGGGCGGTTGCCGGTTATTCGAGCTATGAGCGAAATTGCAGGTAATACCTCAATTTTAATTGCTGCAGAATACTTGAGTAATGTCAACGGAGGAAATGGACAAATGCTCGGCGGTATTTCTGGGGTAAAACCAACAGAAGTGGTAATTTTTGGTGCGGGAGCAGTAGCTGAATTTGCCGCTCGTTCTGCCCTAGGTCTAGGTGCATCTGTTAAGGTTTTTAGTAACAATACTTCTAAATTAAGGAGACTTCAAGAAGGGATTGGAAGCAGGATTTATACATCTACATTACAACCAAAAGTCATAAAAACTGCTTTGAAAACTGCAGATGTAGCTATAGGAGCATTGCGTTCAGAATCGGGGAGAAGCCCAATTGTGATAACTGAAGAAATGGTTCAACAAATGCCTGAAGGTTCTATTATTGTGGATGTGAGCATAGATCAAGGAGGGTGTTTTGAAACTTCAAGAGTGACTAATCATTCTCATCCTACCTATCAGGAATATGGAGTCACACACTACTGTGTTCCTAATATTGCCTCTAGGGTCGCTAGAACAGCTTCTTATGCCTTAAGTAATATTTTCGCTCCTGTAATTATAGAAATGGGAGAGGGTGGAGGAGTTGATCAAAGTATAAAAAATACCTATTCTGTTCGTTCGGGGATATACATTTATCGAGGGATATTAACCAATAGGTATTTAGCAGAAAACTTTAGATTACCGTATAAAGATTTAGATTTATTATTAGCTGCAATTTAATATGACATTTGCGAGAAGATTGCGTTTATTCCTTTTGGGAGTTGGTTTAGGATTAATCATAGTTTACTTTTATTTTGGAGATA
>CAZKFN010000129.1:0-3868 GCA_964552035.1 uncultured Flavobacteriales bacterium | reverse complement strand
GTTGATAAAATAAAGGCACAGCTATAATAGCTGCGCCAAGGGATTTATTGAATAATTATTTTATCTGTTTTTAACAAACTCTCCTGTGATACCTTAGACGAAATAGTTTCTAAATTTATCCCCAAGTGTTTATTTCTAGAAGTATCAATTTGATTATCGATGTTCGACGCTCCCTTCACCGCTCTAATACGGTGAACAGACATCATTCGGCTGTTGTTGTATTCTAAAGGTAGCATAAGGATAAAGTTTAATTAAAAATAAAATGAAGTCAAAAAACTGTTTGTCGAAAGTTTACTGTTTTAAATAAATAAATTATTCCACAAGCAAACCTTAACAATATTTATCAAATGTAATACAATAAATCCAAACCATTAAATATTTTTTAATATTAATTAAATTTTTTCGAAAAATATGAGTATAAAAAACTATTTATCTTCCTATTCAATTAGCTATAAGGACATTGGAAAACTAAATAAGAAAAGTGTTTGCTGATTTAATATACTTTGATAGAATAAATTATAAATCCAGCTAATAAATATAACTAAACAAAGTCGGGGCTTCGATACAATTTTAACTTCGTTATAATCACTCGGCCATCTCTGTGCCAATACAAACATTACCAAAATACAAATACATTTAAAAAAATATTTTAAAATCATGTAGAATTCAGGTCCCTGAGTGTTTTTTTGGGATGATAAAATGAATTTAGATACTAGCTTTAAATTTGTAGTTCAATAGAATTTAATGAAATAAAAACAGCCCAAAAATGTATCGAAGGAGGAATCCCTATAAAAAATCAGCGCTTATTTGCCTAATCTGTGTTAATCAGCGTTCTATAAGTAATGTCATCCCTTCGGGGTTTTAGGAAATTATCCAATTCATAGAAATACCCATTTAGCAAATAGGAAGAATATCCTAAGGGGAAAATTTGAAATTAAATAACTTAAACAGTCAACGCAATTTGGGGAAACTCAGCTCACTAACAACTAACCACTAACAACTAAAACAAAACCCTCTTCTTCATTCTTCCCCAAAGGTTTTTTTGAGTGCTTGATCTTTGCATAAATTCATGAGGGAAACCCAAATTTATTTCGCTGATTTTATTGAGTTTTTGCATTTGCTCTTCTGTCAATTCAAAGTCCAAGCAACCAAAATTATCCTCCAATTGAGAAAGCTTTCTTGCTCCTACAATGGGAATTATTGTATCATCTGACTGTTTCACCCACCTTAAAGCCAGTTGTGCAGAAGGTCTTCCTACTTCATCTGCAACTTCTTTTAATTGTCGACTAACATTCAAGTTGTGCTCACTCATTTTAAAGCTTTTTTCTGTCAGACGTCCTTCGATTTTTTCTAAATACTTCCCAGTTAAAATTCCAGCACCTAATGGAGACCATGTATTAACAGTCATCCCAAAGTCCTTTGCCATAGGAATTAAATCCCTTTCCGCTCCCCTTTCAATTAAGCTGTATTCTAACTGAACTGCTGAGAACTCCGCCCAACCGTGTTGCTTGGCCAACATATTTGCCTTGGCAATTATCCAAGCCGGCGTATCTGAAATACCGATGTGTAATACTTTCCCCTGTTGAATCAAATGATTCAAACCGCGCATAACTTCTTCTATATCCGTAGTAAAATCCCAAATGTGCAACCAAAAAATGTCAATATAATCGGTTTGCATGCGTTTTAAGCTCCCTTCAATGGAGCGAATCATATTTTTACGGTGATTTCCCATATAATTAGGATCATCCAACTTGTCAAATAATCCATATTTAGAAGAAATAACAAAGTGGTCTCTATCTGATTTTACGAATTCTCCTAGGTATTCTTCACTGGTTCCATAAGTGTAGAAATTAGCGGCATCTAGAAAATTACCCCCTTTATTGGCATAAAAGTCAAACACCTTTTTACTTTCTTCCTTATTGGCCCCACTCTTCCAATCTTCACCAAAAGTCATGGTTCCTAAACACAATTCAGAAACCCTTAAACCGGTTTTACCTAATAATTTATAGTTCATTTTATAGTTTTTTAATCTTACATCTCATTTAAAAGTACTACTTTTAAGAAGTACTAAAGTAGGTTATTTTTATTTTCCGCCCTTCAGTTAATTAACAAAATGCCATTCGCATTTGTTTTATCATCAATAAATAACCTTTAAACTTAAACAAGATGCCATTAGTAGATATTACAAGCCTAGAGTAACTTCACAAAAACCTAAGTATGGGACCAGGATATGATGGTTACATGGATTTGGTTCGAGCTATTAAATTAAACAAAAAAGAATGGGAAGAATACCTTTTATGGAGAACCGACGGATACAGTAGAAACTGTCTTATTTCATCTGAAAGCTTTGAGGTTATTCTAGTGTGTTGGCTAAAAGGCCAAAGTTCTCCCATTCACAGTTACGATTATCAGCAAGGTTGGATTAAAGTTTTGGAAGGAGAGTTGGTTGTAGAAACTTATGCTGTAGATCTCGAAAGTAAAACGGCCAACTTAAATGAAAGCTTCATATTAAAAGAAGGGGAATACTGTTATTTTAATGATTCTATGGGCTTTCATAAGGTATACTCCCCAAATTCTAAGACGGTGAGCTTGCATCTTAACGTTGAACGAATAACGAAATGGAAAGAGTTTAATCCAGTAAGTGGAGAATTGACCACTACTATTCCTAAATACGATCAAATCAGTAAATACTGTGATTAAATAAATCGTTGAAGTATGTTTTTTACTTTATTAATGTAGGAGCCTCCAAATAAATTAACATGTACTAAAAGTGGGTAGAGGTTATACAATCGCAAACGCTCTTCCCAATCATGTTCCATAGGCAAAGCTTCATGATAAGCTGCGTAAAAATCAGGATGAAACCCTCCAAAAAGTTGAGTCATTGCTAAATCTACTTCCCGATGTCCAAAATATACCGCAGGATCCATAATTATTGCCTCTCCTTTATCGCCCACCATAAAATTTCCCGACCACAAATCTCCATGAAGTAAAGAAGGTTTTTCCTTGGGAAAGTAATTTTCTAATTTCGCGAATAATTTTTCAAAATCTTGCGAGATTTTTGAGCTAAAAACCCCTTGATTAAGAGCCATTTTAAGCTGAGGATTTATTCGCTCTTCTATAAAAAATGAAATCCAATCTTCATTTTTAGTGTTGGGTTGTTTTAAAGAGCCAATGTAATTGTCATGATCTAGACCAAAATGATTATTAGAAATAGTGTGCAAATCAGCCAATTGACGTCCAAAATTTTCCCAAAAATTAGAAGGCTTGATACTGCTATTGATGAACTCCATAATTAAATAAGCCTCATCCGCAAAGTTGCCACAGGTATATACTAAAGGTGTCTTTATCAGTTTGGTGCCTCTTAAAATCCTTAATCCTTTAGCTTCTTTTTCAAACATTTGGGGGAAATCACTTGCTGAATTAAGCTTAATAAAATAGCTTTTATTGGATGTTATTATTTTAAAACAATGATTAATTGAACCTCCAGCTACTGAGTCTACTTTTAGAATTTTAGAAGGCTTATTTTCTATGAAGGACAACTCCTCCACCAGCCTTCTCAATAAGCCTTTATTTAACATTTCAATTACAAGTTAATTATGATAATGAATTGTATAAAAGTAATGGATTAAATTTAATAAGTTTGCAAGCTGTTAATTTGCTAAACAAATTATTGGGGGATTAGCTCAGCTGGCTAGAGCGCTACACTGGCAGTGTAGAGGTCATCGGTTCGACTCCGATATCCTCCACCAAAGGTCAATTACAAAAGTTGGCCTTTATTTTTTTGACACGTTCCTTTTATCTTCTTCCTTAAAAAACTTATCTTCGCTTATCATTGACCATAGTTTATTCTAATGCTAACCCATATTAA
>CAZKFN010000128.1:0-3914 GCA_964552035.1 uncultured Flavobacteriales bacterium | reverse complement strand
GTCGCGATCACAGAGTGTTAAATCCCATGGTAGGAATGTACCTTGGGATTTTTTATTTCTAAGCATTATGCTTGCTTGTGAGAAATTACAAATAAAGAAATGAACTTGTAGTATAGTTTTTACCTAAAGTACTTTTTATTAACCATAAGATATACAAACTTAATTTTTTCAATAAATGCTTAAATTGATTTTAAGGTGATTGAGTAATTCCAGAAGAGTAGTATTTGTATCCGAGATACAGCATTTTTTTAAATAATACCCATTTCTATTCAATAATAAGAAGAAAAGCCAAAAACCAACACTTAATCAATGTAGAAAAGCGAAGCTTTCAATAAAGTTAATTGACCCTTCAAAAGATGTATGAGCGAAAAACTACCAGTTATACAAAATATAAATCGATTAAAATAGAAGCCCACCCTATTGTTTTTTTGTAATATGGTTATATAACCAAGGTTTAAATAATAAAAATGACGAATGGGAAATTCCTCATTCGTCATTTTTAAAGCTGGTTTGATAAATAAATTAACCTTGTATAGAAGGATAACCTAAGTCCAACCAATCTACTTTAATATTTTCTCTCAAATCGAGTAGCTTGGCGTTAGTAAAGCCCATATTTGTCAACAATTGAAATGCCGGTCTAACATTTGGACAGCTTGCAAAAGGGCAACAACCGCAATATATCACTATTTCTTGGTCTTGATCTAGTCCTTCTAGAGTAGCTCTAAATTTATCGAGATTTTCTTCATCTTTAGCGGGTCCAAAGCCTTCAGAACCTTGAATAACATTATCAAAGCCTATAGAATAAACTTTAAGGTCATTTAATTCCTTATTTTGGATTTTTTGAGCTAATAGATTAGGAGCCATTAATTGATTCGAAGACCATGGATCTGCTGAAATTGTGTTTACTTGATCAGCTTGTTGAAGTTCTGGGCTATCTTGATTAAAGTTTTGATCTACTATAGACTCTTCAGTATTTGTCGTTGTTGTTGTGTTGCATGCACTCATAAAAAAGGCAAATACAACTAGGATATTTAGATATTTCATACATTATAAATTTTTTCAAAGATAGGTAAGTTCTATGAACATAGAATAAACTTAAAAAAAAATATAGTTTAAATTTTGCAAACAGGCTTTTTAAACAGTCTTTATGATGAAAGCATTCTGTTACGTTCCGTTCCTTCTTAACTTTGTTAAAAGCAACGTAACTTTACAATATATCCTTAAATTATAATATGAGTTTACTTTTTTCTCCTTTTAGAATACGAAATACAATTTTTAAAAATAGAATGGGACTTTCCCCTATGTGTATGTACAGCAGCATTGACGGTTTTGCAACAGATTTTCATTTGGTTCATCTGGGGAGTAGAGCTTTAGGTGGTTTTGGTTTAGTAATCCAAGAGGCTACTGCTATTTCCCCTGAAGGTAGAATCACTTATCAGGATTTAGGAATATGGAAAGACGAGCATATTCTCAAACTAAAGGAGGTTGTAGATTTTTGCCATTCTCATGGTGCATTGGTGGGCATACAACTAGCACATGCGGGCAGAAAGGCTTCTAGCTTACCGCCTCATCTGGGAAGAAAGAAAGTAAAACCTCATGAAAAAAATGGTTGGCAGACAGTTTCAGCCTCCCCTCTTCCCTACCATTTGGAAGATACTCCTCCCCATGAACTAAATGAAAAGGGTATTCAAAAAATAAAGGAAGACTTTTTAGCAGCAACTCAAAGAGCAAAAGTCGCGGGCTATGATGTTCTTGAAATCCATGCTGCTCATGGTTATTTACTGCATCAATTTTATTCTCCCTTAAGCAACCAACGTCAGGATCACTATGGAGGAAGTTTTGAAAATAGAATTCGTCTGCTTTTAGAGATTGTTGTCTTGATTAAAAAAGAATGGGGTGCAGAAAAACCTCTTTTTGTAAGAATCTCAGCTACAGATTGGGTTGATGGGGGATGGGATATTGAAGACTCCATAAGGTTAGCTCAAAAATTAAAGCACTTAGGTGTAGATCTAATAGACACTTCCAGCGGTGGAAATTATAGGGTAAAAATAAATACCTTTCCTTCCTATCAGGTTGACTTTGCACAAACGATAAAAGAAAAAGCGGAGATAGCCACAGCCGCTGTTGGCTTAATTACACAAGCTAAGGTTTCAGAAGAGTTACTTCAGGCAGGAAAGGCAAATTTAATTTTATATGGAAGAGCAGCATTGAGGCATCCATACTTGCCTTTACATTTTGCCCATCAATTACAAGACGATATCAAATGGCCTATTCAATATTCTAGAGGAAAGGAAGAAAGAGAGTTGGATAAAGTTTTTAAGTGAAAGGTTATTTAGTTCAGTCTTGAGTAACTTTATTATAACTAAAAAGCATATTGCCAAAACCTTAAACGACTCCTCAAATTTTCTTGCTTTATTTCTTGGTAGAAAAAAGTAAAACAAAACCCTTAACAAAGCGTTCCAATAGCAAAGAAAAAAAAGAAAAAATAGATGTTTTTTAGCATCATCGAATTTATAAACCTACTTTATCAACTATGAGTCAACTACTATCTACTATCCCTTTTTCTGTGCTGGATTTAGTACCTGCTTTAGAAGGTAAAGAACATCGACAAACCTTAGAAAACACCCTAGCCTTTGCACAGCATATTGAAGCTTTAGGTTATCATCGTTTATGGATTTCCGAACATCATAATACCAGTGGGCTTTTAAGTTCTGCCACGGTCGTTATTATGGGATATTTGGCTCAAGGAACCCAAAGTATACGAATTGGCTCGGGCGGTATTATGTTGCCCAACCACACCCCACTAGTCGTTGCCGAGCAAATAGGAACCTTAGCAACACTTTATCCTAATCGAATTGACCTAGGTTTAGGTAGAGCTCCAGGAACCGATCAATTAACAGCTATGGCTTTGAGAAGAAACAGAAGAGAAAGCGTAGAAGATTTTCCCAATGATATACAAGAACTGCAATTTTACTTATCGGGCCGTTCTCAAAGTAGCTTAGTACGTGCAATTCCTGGAGAGTGTACTTATGTACCCATTTATTTGTTAGGCTCTTCTACTTTTAGTGCTCAGTTGGCTGCAATGTTGGGTTTACCTTATGCTTTTGCCAGCCACTTTGCCCCCACTCATTTGTTTGATGCTTTAAAAATATATAAAGAAGATTTTAAACCTTCAGAACAAATTGAGAAACCATACACACTAGCAGCAGTAAACGTTATACTTGCTGATACCGAAGATCAAGCTCAATACATTGCAAGCAGTGGAAGGATTTTTAGACAAGATATTCTAAGAAACACCAGAAGGCCGCTTCAAAGACCCGTTGCTAATTATAGTGGAATAGGAACCCCTATGGTGCAAGAAGAAGCAAAAAAGATGTCTAAATATAATTTTGTAGGAACCCCAGATAAAGTGAAAGCTCAACTAGAGAAATTCGTTCAACAAACCAAGGTGGATGAAATCATTATTTCTTCTCTGATATATGACCTTCATGCAAAGAAAAGATCTTTTGAGTTATTGGCTAGCCTTAAAAGCTAAAACTTAGTGATAAGTTTATACTTTAAAACTTAAGCAAAAAACAATTTTAATGCCCGAACTATATAAGCGAGATCAAAAATTTAAACATATAAATACCCTTCCTAAAGGAGAGTATGAAAATTGTATGTTTATTCATTGTGATTTTTCTGAACTGGATTTCTCAAATTATGAATTTATAGACTGTCAATTTGAGAATTGTAATTTAAGCTTATTAAAGTCATATAAAACTGCACTAAGAAATGTGCAATTTATAGAGTGTAAAATGCTAGGAATACGTTTTGATATTTGTAATCAATTTGGATTATCCTTTTCGTTTAACAACTGTCAATTAAATCATTCTTCTTTCTTTGAAATGAAAATACCTAACATCTATTTTGAT
>CAZKFN010000127.1:0-4074 GCA_964552035.1 uncultured Flavobacteriales bacterium | reverse complement strand
TTTATATTTACCATACCCGTTATGGTCTATTATCAAAACGGTTTCCTTCCTTCTATCCCTTCTTTTGCCAATTTTATTATTGCTCTATATGCATTTTTTTACTATCTCAAAAGCCAGAAAAAAGCCCATTTTTATTGGGCTGTCTTTTTTATTACCTTAGCTGCTTTAAGTCGGTCTTCTTATTTAATTTTTCTATTTTCCCTCCTTCTACATCGTCTGTTTGTCTTTATTGTCAGTAAAAGGTTTAAAAGTTCAGAGTTTTTCCCACTTTTAATTGGTTTAGCAGTTTATGTTAGCTATTTCCTTTATAATCAACACTTAGAAAACACTTACGGCAGTATGTTTCTCACTAAATTACTCTATGTAGATAGTTTGGGTACTCTTAAAAAAATTATTTTAGGTTTTATCGATCGATTTGGAGATGAAATCCTTAGTCCATACCACGCAGTTTCATTAGGACTATTATTAATAAGTATATTTCCTAGAATCTATAAACTTAAAAAAATTACTGAAATTGAGTTATCTCTTTTACTCTATTTTATTATTTCAGCTATAGGTGTGCTTTTATTTTTCTTTTCTATGGGAAAGCAATTTATAGATCATGATTATTATTTTATCGACAGCTTTTATCCTGTTTTAGCCTTATTGCTAATTAGCATCTTAACGATGTTTAGAATTCCTAAAAAATTATATGCTCTTACAACTCTTCTTAGTCTTGGCTTCCTCATTTTTTTCTTTCTTCATGCTAAACAAACTCAAGCCGACCGATATACTCCTCCCTATAACGACAGAACACATTATGCATACCAATGTTATATCAATGCTAAGAGTGACTTTAAAGAATGGGGTATAAAAAAATCCGACACTTTATTGGTTCTTGATGCAAATACAACTAATATGCCTTTTACAATATGGGGCAACAGAGGTTATACTTTATTGCATAGTGCTGAAGAAAAGGTTAAACCTATCTTAGACAGCAACTTTACCTATGCAGTGTTGTTGGATAGCAACTTTTTATTGGATAGTTATAAGGATTATCCCGGTATCGTTAAACGATTAAAACTGGTTTATACCAATGGCGAAACCAGCCTTTATAAAAAGACTGATGAAAGGAATCCAGAGAATTTCTTCCAAAACCTACATTATTATGCTGAAAGTAATTTCGATGACTTTTCCACACTGGATGAGAAAAGTATAGAATGGGCGATGTATAAAAATACCGATAAGGGAAAATCTTTGGTATTGAATGAAGAAAGGGAATATGGATTGACCATAAGAAAAAAACTTAAAAATATACATCCTGAAAAGGATTTAAAAATACTTGTTCTTGCTGATTATATGCCTGTCGGAGATTCAGCTAAAGTGCGATTAGTATGTGAGCATCAGGATTTTTATAAAGCAGAATATCTTAAAAACTTTATTCTTAATTTCGATGAATGGCAATTGAAGATGTTTCGATTTACAATTCCCGTGAATCAAATTCGACCTGAAGAAGATCTGCTTATTTATTACTGGAACCCCAATTTTGACGAATTATATATAGATAATTATAAAATTTTAATTTACCAATGAGTGAAAATATTACCTACAAAGCTTTTGTTGTTAGAGAAAATGAAGATGGAAGCTTTAGCCGAAGTATTGAAAATAAAACAATAGCAGATTTGCCTCAAGGGGAGGTATTGATTCAAGTAAAATATGCTGCTTTAAACTATAAAGATGCACTTTCTGCTTCTGGACACAAAGGAATCAGTAAAACTTATCCTCATGTCCCTGGGGTAGATGCGGTGGGTGTTGTAGTAGATTGTAAGACCAATGATTTTAAAAAAGGAGATCAAGTAATTGTTACTTCTTATGATTTTGGAATGAATACCTCTGGAGGATTTCAAGAGTATGTAAGAGTTCCATCTGCTTGGCCGGTAAAATTACCTGATACGCTAAGTATGGAAGATGCCATGGTGCTTGGAACTGGTGGATTTACAGCAGCATTATCTTTATATAAAATGGAACAAAATGGTCAAAATCCTGATATGGGGCCTATATTAGTAACTGGGTCAACCGGCGGAGTTGGCAGCATGGCAGTAGCTATACTTTCTATGAATGGATATGAGGTTATTGCCGCTACAGGCAAAACATCTGCTCATGATTACCTAAAAAGTTTAGGTGCTAATAAAATTATTAGTCGTGAAGACAGCAACGACCAAAGTGGTAGACCTTTGTTGAGAAGTCAATGGGCTGGAGCAATAGATACGGTTGGCGATAATACTTTAGCAACTTGCATTAAGGCCTGTAGTAGAAATGGAAATATTGCTGTTTGTGGATTAGTTTCATCTCCTAAATTAAATACGACAGTTTATCCTTTTATCCTAAATGGAGTTAATCTATTAGGAATTGAAACGGCTGAAACTCCTAGAGCTATTCGCTTAAAAATATGGGAACTTTTGGCTAATCCATGGAAACCTAAGCTGTTAAATGAAATTAAAAGAGTGATAAACTTAACACAACTGAATGATGAAATTGAAAGCATGTTAAAGGGTTTATCAAAAGGGCGAGTTGTTGTTTCATTTAAATAAATTTTATTTTGTATCTTTAGATATTGTTTTATAATTTTATCCCATACAAACGTAATATTCTATTCATTATGAAAATAAGAAAAATGATTAAACCGCTTATAATATGCGGTATTTTAAGTGTAGCCTTTATCGGTTGCAGTAAGGACAAGGACGATCCCAAACCACCTGCAACAGGTGGCGGCGGAAATGGTGGTGGAGGTGTCTATGCCGGTTCTGTAATGGAGAAAATTGACAACACCGAAGGTTTAGATAGCTTTAGTGTGGCTGCTGCATATATTGGTTTAGACGATAAGCTTGTGAAAGAAGGTAATCTTACAGTGTTCGCCCCTTCTAATCAAGCGTTTGAACTTTTTCTAGACGCAAGAGGTGCCTCTCATATCTCAGCACTTAGCCCAGAAATATTAGCCCATGAATTAAATTATCATGTAGGAACAACACAATTGAAAAAAGCTAATTTTGCTGGTGTACAATACATGAAAACATTTGATGAAAATGGCCCTAATGGTAACTCTGTTATGATTCAATTAGTGACCAAAAACGGAGATACTAAAGTTTCTAATCAATACGCTTTAAATGAACCTGAAATTAGTGGTAATAATGGTGTAATTCACATTGTAAATAGAATCTTTACTAAGCCAACCGTTTCTGATTTTATAAATAATGACGAACGTTTAGCAAACCTAAATACATTATTTAAAAAAGACCCACCTAGCTATTTTAAAGAATTTAATAGTGGCGATGGAGGAAGATTGGTTACTTTCTTTGGACCAACCAATGAGGCCTTTGACGACTTTATCAACAAGAATCCTTTATATAATTCATTAAATGATATTGACTATGCTCATATTCCTTCTGTTCTAAACATACAAGCAGTAGGTGGATCTACTACTCCTTTAAATCTACGTACAGAAGATATTGAAGATAATCAAGTCATACAAACTTGGGAAATTACCAATGGTAAATTAACTTTTAAGGTTTCAGAAAATGATGTGATTACCATTAAAACACCTAACCCTTCCCAGCAGGAAATAAATTTTGTAGAAGAAAATTTACAAGCCAGTAACGGTGTACTTCATATCATTGATGCGGTAGTTACTAACCAATAGTTAATTATTTATTGGTAAAAACCGAAAGAAAATAAAAGCCAGTGAAAAATTCACTGGCTTTTTCTTTCAAAGAAAGCTATTCACATAATACAGTTTATTATTTTTTAACGCCTCTATTCTTTTTAAAAACAGCATAATCAATTGCATGCTTTCCAGGTCCCATGATAAAGACTACTAAAAAGCCAAAGAAGAATAAGTTTTGAAGTTCAAGGTTTAAATAAGCATCGTTAAATAAAATAACGTGTGTGTAAAAAATAGCCAAAAAATTTAACATTAAAACTACGGCTGCTAGTCTTGTAAATAGTCCTATAATCAACAGAAAGGCAGCAATCCCTTCAGCAAAGGCAGCTAAGTAAAAGGATAATGTGGCTCCAATTCCAATGGGGTCCATAAATTCA
>CAZKFN010000126.1:0-4358 GCA_964552035.1 uncultured Flavobacteriales bacterium | reverse complement strand
AGATTACAAATGAACAATATCTAAAGTTTATATTTATAAGAGATATGAGAATGATGAAAAAAATATGCTTATTAATGTTATTACTCGTTCTGTCCTTTCAAACAAAAGCACAAACTAAATATGAGTTTAAAATAGACACAATGTATAGTATTACTCTTAGCTATTATCCTTATAAATTACCTCCACAAAAGGGTAGTGTTTTTGTTAAAGATTTATCAAACTACAATATTTGTCTCGATAGCTATAATACAATGGTTAATAGTTTTTATAATAATGCATTCTTTATGTTGGGCTTATATTTTGAATTCTCTCAGACTTACTATTCTCTATATAAAGACTCTACCGAAGAAACTAAAACGAAGGTAGCAAATAAAGTCTTTAATAAAATAATAGACTGTAATAAATGCTTGATAAAAACGAATAGAATTAATTTAGACGATTCAACATATGCAAAGTTTTATAAAGAACCCATTGAAAATAAAATTTTTAGCTCTCAAGATTTAGAGTATGATTTTAAGAACTATAAGTATAATTATTTTTATAGGTTTATAGATATATTTGAATGCACTCCAGCAGATAGGAATGAAATAAAAACTATTTATACGAAAGGAATTAAGAATAAAAATTCTACTCCTAATATTAGTCCAGAGAAGATTAAAGAAATGATAATTGATATTTATTCTATTGATAAAGATTCTTTATTGGTTTCATATAATAAATCTTCAATTCCAAAATCTCTTAAAAAAGAGCTTAAGGAAAAATTTAGTAACTTTAGAATTGCAAATCCAAATTGCGAGTATAGAAAAACCGATGTAATAAGAAATTCATCTCTACCTAATAAGCAATTAGTCTTTTTAATTAATAACGGGGATTATTATTCTCTTGTTTTTAGACTGGGAGGACGAGCACATTCAACATATTTTGTATTTTCAAAGAAAGAATCAAATAAGGTAAAGATATTAGGCATATATAGTATTAGTAATAAAGTTACAACAATAGATGAATTTATTAAAGAGATATCTATCGGGAAATTCTCAATTGTATCATATTTGTAGTTAATTTGAAGCGAATGCAGAATTACACTTTAAAACTATCCATTTATTTGTTGGAAAGCATTATTTTCCTTAACTTTGCAACTTAAATTTTTATTTGTAATTTATAATATGATAAATATAACTTTGCCTGATGGGTCTGTAAAACAGTATCCTAAGGGTAGTAATTCGATGGATATTGCTAAAAGTATTAGCGAAAACTTAGCGAGAAATGTGCTTTCTGCAACTGTAAATGATGAGGTTTGGGATGCTAATCGTCCTATTAATGTGGATTCAACCGTAAAACTTAATACTTGGAATGATGCTGAGGGTAAGGATACTTTTTGGCATTCTTCTGCTCACTTGCTTGCCTCTGCAATAAGTGAACTTTACCCAAATGCTAAGTTTGGTATTGGACCAGCTATTGAAAATGGTTTCTACTACGATATTGATTTTGGGAATGATACTCTTACATCCGATGATTTCAAAGCAATTGAAGACAAAATGTCTGAATTGGTTAAAGGTGGTATTAGTATTAAGAGAAAAGATATTTCTAAGGCTGATGCTTTAAAACTATTTTCTGAAAGAGGAGAAAACTATAAAGTCGAGCTAATTGAGGAATTGGAAGACGGCACTATTACTCTTTATGAAAGCGGTAAGTTTACAGATTTATGTCGTGGACCACATCTTGAGAATTTCTCTATTATCAAAGCTATTAAAATCCTTTCCTTAGCAGGAGCTTATTGGAGAGGTGATGAAAAGAGAAAACAACTTACAAGGGTTTACGGGATAACCTTTCCAAAGAAGAAGGAACTTGACGAATACATGGAATTCTTGGAAGAAGCGAAGAAGAGAGACCATAGAAGACTTGGGAAAGAATTAGAGCTTTTTATGTTTTCTCAAACTGTTGGTCAAGGTCTTCCAATGTGGCTACCAAAAGGTGCTGCACTAAGAGAGAGATTAGAGAACTTTTTAAAGAAGGTTCAAAAGGAATATGGTTATGAGCAGGTAATCACTCCACATATTGGGGATGTAAGTTTATATAAATGCTCAGGACATTATCAAAAATATGGTCAGGATTCATTTAGAACTATTACAACTCCATTTGAGGGAGAAGAATATTTCCTTAAACCAATGAATTGTCCTCACCATGTTGAGGTATATAAATTCAAACCACGTTCATATAAGGATTTACCTGTTCGTCTTGCTGAATTTGGAACAGTTTATCGTTATGAACAAAGTGGAGAATTGCATGGATTGACAAGGGTAAGGTCATTTACTCAGGACGATGCTCATATTTTTTGTACTCCAGAACAATTGAAGGAAGAATTTTGTAAGGTTATTGATATAGTACTTTATATTTTCAAAACTCTTAAGTTTGAAAACTTCACAGCACAGATTTCTTTAAGAGATATTAATAATAAAGAAAAATATATTGGAAGCGATGAGGCTTGGGAAAAGGCAGAAAATGCAATTATTGAAGCTTCAAAAGAAAGAGGATTAAATACTGTTACAGAAATTGGAGAAGCTGCCTTCTATGGTCCTAAACTTGACTTTATGGTTAAGGATGCTATTGGTAGAAAATGGCAATTGGGAACAATCCAAGTAGATTATAATCTTCCAGAAAGATTTGAATTAGAATACACTGGAGCAGATAATCAAAAGCATAGACCAATTATGATTCACCGTGCTCCTTTTGGCTCAATGGAAAGATTTGTAGCTGTATTAATTGAACATACAGGAGGTAAATTCCCTCTTTGGCTAACACCTGAACAATTTATTATTCTACCAATTAGCGAAAAATATGAGCTATATTCAAAAAAAGTATTATCTTTGCTCGCTAATTTGGGTCTAAGAGGTAGTATTGACAATAGAAGCGAAAAGACTGGAAAGAAGATTCGCGATGCAGAAATTGGAAAAACTCCTTTTATGCTTATTGTTGGGGAAAAAGAAGAGGGTGAAGGACTTGTATCGGTTCGCCGACACACAGAAGGAGATTTGGGCTCAATGAAGATTGAAGAATTTGCTGAATTGGTTAACCAAGCAGTTGAAAAAGAATTAGAATAAAAATACATCAAAAATAGATTATACATTAATATAGGAGGATTTAATTATAGCAACACACGTTCCTTTCAATAGACAAAGAAAAGGGTATCAACCAAAAGAAGAACTACATAAAATCAATGAGAAAATTGATTCACCAGTTGTAAGAGTAGTTGGAGAAAATTTGGAATCTGGCATCTATAATATCAAAGATGCTTTAAGAGTAGCTAATGATTTGGGATTAGACTTAGTCGAAATCTCACCATCGGCCAACCCACCAGTTTGTAAGGTTATTGATTATCAAAAGTTCCTTTACGAACAAAAGAAAAAACAAAAAGAAATCAAGGCAAAGAGTACCAAGATTGTTGTAAAAGAAATAAGACTTGGACCTCAAACCGACCAACATGACTTTGATTTCAAACTAAAACACGCTATTAAATTTCTACAGGAAGGGAATAAGGTTAGAGTAGATGTATTTTTTAAAGGTAGAACAATTATATACAAAGAGCAAGGGGAAACCCAATTACTGAAATTTGCCGAAGCATTGTTTGAATACGGGAAACCAGAGATGATGCCTAAATTAGAAGGTAAAAGGATGATAATGATTATTGCTCCAAAGAAATAATTATAAACAACAAACAAAAAAAAGGACGTAAAATGCCAAAAATGAAAACAAAATCCAGTGCAAAAAAGCGTTTCACGCTTACTGGTTCAGGCAAGATTAAGAGAAAGCATGCGTACCATAGTCATATTCTTACAAAGAAGACGACTAAACAAAAGAGAAATCTTACGCATACAAGTACAGTTAGCGTAGTTGATACGCCACGTATTATGGAAATGCTTTTAAAGTAAATTATTGCCAGAAAAAGGAGTTATTAACCATTGTATTTAGCCTAAAAAGATTCCTAAGGGAACGCTAATACGAAAAAAATTAAAAATTATGCCAAGATCAGTAAATGCCGTTGCTTCGAGAGCACGCAGAAAAAAAATCCTCAAACGTACTAAAGGTTTTTGGGGTAGAGGTAAAAATGTTTGGACTGTTGCAAAGAACAAATGGGAAAAAGGACAACAGTACGCTTACCGTGACAGAAAAGTTAAGAAAAGAGAATTCCGTGCATTATGGATTAACCGTATCAATGCAACTTGCCGTTTAAACGATGTTTCTTACTCGGTATTCATGGGACAACTTCATAAAAACAACATTGAGCTTAATCGTAAGGTTTTAGCAGATTTAGCAATGAATCATCCTGAAGCTTTCTCAGCAATTGTTGCAAAAGTGAAGAA
>CAZKFN010000125.1:0-4525 GCA_964552035.1 uncultured Flavobacteriales bacterium | reverse complement strand
AGTTATTTTTCTTGGTATATGCCAGTTTTTTATTTTTATCGTGATAATCTAAATTAGCTGCTTCCTTATCAATATTGGCAATTAAGGTATTCACGGATTTATCATCTTTATTAATTAACAGGAGTTGTTGGCTATTCATTAATTTAAAGCTTTTGGCATTTTCCCATGAAATTCCTTGAAAACCTTTCACCTCTACACCCTCCGGCCATGAAAAATCATCAATACTCAAAGTCTGAATTTTTTGACCTGTTTCTGCAGAAATAATGTTTAACTCTTTTAAATTATCGGCATAGGTTGAAGAAAACGACAAATTATCCAACCATTGAATATTTAGCATTCGCTTAGGATAGAAGGTTGTAGCTTCTTTTAAAATTGATTCCTCTAGTGTATAATATTTTTCTTGTGCTCCAAGGGAGATAACTAAAACTAATGTGGTAAAAAGAACTGCAATTTTTTTCATAATTCATTTATTTTTTACAAAAATAATAAAGTACTTAAAAGCATACTAATTTATAATGAGGCATTTATTTAGCCATTAACTTTTCTATAGCTTCAATACTTCTAGGTGATGAATTGGAAAGTATTTCTGGCCCCTCTTTGGCAATTAAAATATCATCTTCAATTCGCACCCCTATGTTCCACCATTTCTTATCACAATCGGAACCTTCTGCTATATATATTCCGGGTTCTACCGTTATCACATTATTTTCTTTTAAAGAAGAGTAGGTTCCCACATCATGTACATCCAAGCCTAAATAATGAGAGGTACCATGCATGAAATATTTTCTTACTTCCTTTTTTGATTTTATTATCCCTAAATTTTTTAAACCTTTAGCTATTACCTCTTGCGCAGCTTTATTAATATCAACAATAGAAGAGCCGATTACAGCTGCATCAATACCCGCCTGTTGTGCTTTTAAAACTAAATTATAAATTTCAGCTTGTTCTTTTGTAAATTTCCCTGTTGGCGGAATTGTTCTTGTAACATCAGCAGCATACCCCCTATATTCTGCCCCAATATCACTCACCAATAAACCTCCATTTTTTAAAGGTCTTCGATTAGTAGTATAATGTAAAATAGTAGAGTTCTCTCCACTTCCGTGAATGGTTAAAAAAGCAGGATGTTCTGCACCGTTTTTCTTAAAAACATACTCTACCAATGCTTGCGTTTCATATTCATGCATATTTTCATTGATTTGACGCATCAATTCATTTTGTGCTTCACAAGTAATGGCAATAGCTTTTCTTATTAAAGTCAATTCCTCTTCTGTTTTCACCTCTCTTAATTCTGCCATCATCATAAGTAAATGCTTTTCGTCTTTTTGATTATTTTCAGTAAGCTTTTTTTCGAAATGGTGAATTAGCCCCCATAAATTATCAGTTTTTGTAGTATCCCCTTGAGTTATTCCTTCAGCTGGAGTATAAAATATTCGATTTAAGTTTTTAAATTTTGGATCAAAGTCAAGGAATTCATCTATTCTCATTACCTTTTTAAAAGTAGTTAATGCCTTTGCACCTTCTACACCTAAAATTCGACCATTCCAAAGTTCTGAATGTGGATTTCTATCTTGTACCAATAGGATTTCATCCAACCATTCTTTGCCAAATTTTTGTTTTTCTTTATAAATAATAAGTAGGGCTTTAGGTTCTCTAATACCGCTTAAATAATAAAAATTAGGATCTTGATGATAAGGATAATAGATGTCATTAGAACGTTTTCTTTCAGGGGCAGCAAAAAAAACAGCAGCGCTATTTTTAGCCATAAGAGCTCTTAATGCTTCTCTCCTTTCTTGATGAAAAGAAGCAGGCAAAATATCCTCATCGTATTGATAATAGGAAAGGTGCTGATCTAACTCATTTTGCTCTTGTGCAAAAAGAATATTTACAGGCATAAGAAATAAAAGTAAACCAACTAAAAATTTCCCTTTCATACTTGTGAATTAAAAAGCTAAATTTAAGCAGATGGAAGTTAGAAAAAAGAAAGGATGAGAAAGTTTTATAATTCAATGAAAAATAAGAAGTTAAGACAAGTGTAGAAATTATTCCTACTTCAATAGTAATTAATCAAGGTTAACAAAAAAGAAAAACCTTATCTCCTTTATTTTATATTTAGGTTAAACACCTCATTCACGGTAGAAATTGGAATTGCAAAACCTATCCCTTCAATACCTGCTCCAACAATCTTACTGGAAATTAATCCAATAATTTGGCCTTTCTCATTTAAAAGTGGTCCTCCGCTATTTCCGGGACTAACGGACATATCTACTTGCCAAAAAATATTGTCATTGATTTCTCGCTCTCCACTCATAATCCCTCTAGAAACACTTTGCCCTAGCTTAATATCAGCTGGAGAACCAATAGTGATTACATCCTCTCCAAGTGAAAACGCATTGTCTTCTTCAAGAGGCAGCGCTATATAGCCACTTCCATGTACTTTAAGTAAAACCACATCTCTCTTTTTATCAAAGTCTAAAACCTCAGCGGGCAAAGTTAATCCAGAAGAAAATTTGATGTCAATTTTATTAACTCCTTCCACTACGTGATAAGAGCTTAACAACAATCCTTCTGAAGAAATAAGCACTCCACTTCCATGCCCCCCATCAGTGATAACGGTTACACAAGCTTGATTTGCATGTTTAATCATTTCAGAAAGTTTTCCAAATTGAGGTAATTCTGGATTAGTTAGAGTTAATGGTTCTCTCTTTGCAGCTGTTGAAATCGTATATCCTTCAGCCACATAATTATCTCCCTTTTCTATCAACTCCACAAAATCTTGGTTTTGAAGAAAATCAATCATGGCTAGTTCATAAACTATACTGTGATATTCATAATCTTGATATCTGCGCTCTCTATTGTTGATACTTTTAGCATTCTCATATGTAAAAACCACACTTCCAACCTTGTTGTCGTACACACTCCAAAGGAAAGCCATTTCAGTTCTCACTTTTATTTTTGGAAAAGATTTAACCTTAACCTTTTCCTCTATGTGATTGACCTTGTAATCTTTTACTTCTACACCTATACTATAACGGGGTAATCTTGTTTCCTTTTTTATTTTATCTGAAAACAATTCAGAGGATTCACTAATAATGGTTCTATATCCCATATTGGTAGAAGTTTCAATAAATTTATTCCCAAAATATTCATCTCCAACCTTAATAGATCCCTCCCATTTTGTATTTTCAATTCTGCCATCCAAGTAGCTCTTTTTCCCTATTACCGTACCATTTTTTATATTAATTACAAGTTTATCAAAGGTTAAAATCGGTGCATTCTCAAAATCGTAAACTTCATAAGCATATTTAAGATCTATGGAGTTATACTTATCAAATTCATTCGGCTTTTTATGCAAAGTATCTGCCCAACTTTCAAAACCTTCCTTTTCGACCTTAAAAACTAATTTATTATTTTGAGCTTCCCTCCAATAGTATTTTACTTTACAAGGAGTAGTGCAAACCAATTTCCCGTTTTTATATACAGCAGCCGAATCTGGATAAGAAAATAGTGTATAAACAAATTGAGCTTTAAGCTGAGTCAAAAAAATAACATTAATAACGATAAGTAAAAGTATCCTCATAATCACATCAAATTTAAAATGCATAACCTATTCCACAAGAATACTCTATGGTAGTTTGCTTATCATTAATTTTACTTTTGAAATTCTTATACATCAATTTATTAGTGTCATACTCATAATCACCTGCTATTTTGTAATTAAAAGAAGTAGCGTTAGTCCCTAAAAAATCTAAAGTTATAAGCAAGGTATAATAGAAGCCCTTACTTATTGGCGGCTGATACCCAATAGAAAAGCCCAAACCCTTTGTTATGTTTTTATAGCTATCATCAATGTTCATCGTTGGAAGGTTCGTAGAATTAGTCCGTATATAACTAAAGCTTTCCTCGAAAGTTTCAAAAGAATAACGTAAATCGAGAAATATATTATACTCTACATCAAAATATAACCTAGCAAAAAAAGCATAACTTATAGGATTCATAATTTCATATCTAAAAGTTCCTGTAGCAAAATTCTGTTCAAGCGGCTCTCCAAGATAACCTCCTGAAATAGAATTATAATAAAAAGAGTTTTCATCAGGAGCATAATAATATTTAAATTTTTGTCTGAGGGGAGTACGAACGGTTACACCAATCCCAATATTTCTAAGTGGTCGGTGAATTATGTCAAAGTTTAAAGCAAAATTATTAAGTCTTGTAAGATCATCTAAGCCCTCTCCTTTATCAAACTTAACAGTATAATAAGACAATCTTAATCCAGTATAAGTATATTGAGACTTGCCCTCAAAGGAAATTAACAGCAAAAGCAATAAAGGCAAGAAACCTTTTTTAAGGGCGAAAAAAAATATTTTATGCATGCTGCAATATTACAAAAAAATGTTATAATTATTAAAATGTTACAAAAATTAAAGTTCTTGAAAAAAACTCACTACTGTCCGACAAAAGTAATAAAAGAGTTTTTCAATCACTATAAAGGTTGATTTTGCTCAATTCTATTATTTTCTCTCAAAGT
>CAZKFN010000124.1:3176-4612 GCA_964552035.1 uncultured Flavobacteriales bacterium | reverse complement strand
AAGGAATCATCATAGAAACCAGTGTTCCAATTCCGGTACTTTTTACATACTTCTGGCAATAAACAACAACAAGAGGAAAATAAGGCATTAGAGGAGTAATAATATTAGAAACAGAATCACCAACACGATAAGAAGCCTGAGTTAAATCTGCTGATATTCCCAATTGCATAAGCATTGGAACCATAATGGGGGCAATTAAAGCCCATTTTGCGGAGGCAGATCCAATAAAAATATTGACAAAAGCAGTTAATATAATAATACCAATAATAGTAATTTCTGCAGGAAAATTAAGAGCTTGCAATCCAGAAGCACCTTTTAAGGCTAGTAATGCGCCTAAGTTAGATTTTCCAAAAGCATCAATAAAAAGAGCACAAAAGAAAGCCATTACAATATAATAGGACATTCCATTCATGGACTTGGTCATACTTTCAATAATGTTCTTAGTAGTAGTAAAAGTTTTTGCTATTAATCCATAGACAATTCCTGGAATTAAAAAGATGATAAAGATTAAAGGAACAATAGATTGCATTAGAGGTGCAGCAAAAGAAGCAATTTCACCTTCCGCATCTCTCAAAGCAGAATCTGCTGGTGAAGCCCAGAAAAATAGACCTACTAAAGCTAAGAGCATCACTCCACACGCAGCCCAAAAAGCTTTCTTTTCAAGAGCAGTTAAATCTCCCATGCTTACCTCTTCCTCATCTTCAATTTTAACTTCTACCTTTTGTAAACGAGGTTCGACAACCTTATCGGTAATATACCAGCCTATGAGAACAATAAGCAGGGAAGAGGCAGAAGTAAAATACCAGTTATTTAAAGGGTTGAGTTGTATATCTGCATCAATAATTTGAGCAGCGGATTGAGTAAAGCCTTGAATCAAAGGATCAATCCCTGAAGGAATAAAGTTGGCGCTAAATCCTCCAGATACTCCTGCAAAAGCAGCTGCTATACCTGCTATTGGATGTCGGCCGGCAGCATAAAAAATGATTCCGCCCAATGGAATTACCAAAACATAACCAGCATCTGTAGCCGTATGTGAAATGATAGCTACCAATATCAACATGGGAGTTAAAAGTTTTTTTGGAGTGACACTTAACATGCTTTTAAGTCCGGCATTAATAAACCCAGAATGTTCAGCAACACCCACACCCAGCATAGCTACCAATACAATACCTAAAGGAGCAAAACCCGTAAAAGTTGTCACCATATTAGATAAAAAGCTGGCTAGAGCTTCCGATGTTAAAAGATTATTGATTTGAATAGCTTCAGCCGTAGAAGGATCTATTTCTGAAAAACTAACGCTTGAAAACAAAGCGGATAGGATCCAAATAACAATCATCAAAAGAAAGAAAAGTATA
This sequence comes from uncultured Flavobacteriales bacterium, assembly GCA_964552035.1. Taxonomy (GTDB): domain Bacteria; phylum Bacteroidota; class Bacteroidia; order Flavobacteriales_E; family Vicingaceae; genus CAZKFN01. The sequence continues at coordinate 3,257 of CAZKFN010000124.1, read as the reverse complement.
GCTGGATCAGGTAGTTTATTACCAGCTTTTTCTACAAAGTCTAGAGTTTTGTCTATAAAACTTTTCTTTTTAAGAGTATTT
>CAZKFN010000124.1:0-3166 GCA_964552035.1 uncultured Flavobacteriales bacterium | reverse complement strand
AAACACCCTTACTGCCTGTCTTAGCTTCTCATTTTTCGTCTTGAAACCAATAGGGAAAAGGTGTCAAAGTTAAAGCGTACAAAATAGCAATATTTTAGATAATCTTTCCATGCTTTTAAAATAAAACTTGTTGACGAGTTTAGAAACAACTTACAAATATAATATTAAGTCGTTTTTCGTACTTCGATACAATTTAATTCAATATGATTTCAGCTGTGCTGAAATTACATACCACCTCAATGTCGAAACAATTTATATTGTATTGAAATTATTCAAACAACCAATTTTTAAAAAAATGTATCTTAGTGACTTGTAACAAAGCAAATAGATTTTTAAAAATTATTTTTTATTTTATTGATAAAAAAAAACAATTTTAAGTTCAATTAAGAAAAAACTCCCAACCTAAATTTAAATCTTTAACGAATAGATATGCTTTTAATAAAGCTATCTTTGTAGTTTAATGAAAGCTTTATCTCAATTTATATTTTGGATAACGGGCTGGAAAGTCGTTGGAAAAATTCCTAAGGAGCTCAAAAAATTTGTTATGGTCGCTGCACCTCATACGAGTAATTGGGATTTGTTATACGCTAGGGCAGCCTATTATATCCTAAACATTAATGTTCGATATACTATTAAAAAAGAACTTTTCTTTTTCCCTTTAGGTGTTTTTCTTCGTCAAATTGGTGGAATTGCAATTGATAGAACAACTAAAGAAAATAAGGTAGATTCCATGTCAAGAATGTTTGAAAGAGAAGATGAATTAGCACTTTTAGTAACACCGGAAGCGACGCGCTCATATGCTCCAGAGTGGAAAAAAGGATTTTATTATATTGCTTTGGCAGCCAATGTTCCAATTATATGTGGGTATTTGGATTATAAGAAGAAGCATGCAGGAATTGGGCCAATTATATATCCTTCTGGCGATTATGAGAAGGATTTAAATAAGTTACTAAAATTTTATAGAACAATTACACCTAAATATCCCGAAAAGGGAGTTAAATAGGCTAATCGATATGGATTTTCCACAATATAGAAGATATAAAAACGGTCGTAGTTATTTTAAAGTGCTGAACCAAGAGGAATTTGTAGAATATAAATTAAATATTAATTTATTAGAAGAGCATTATTTTAAAGCTGAAATTTTACCCGATAGGAATTATATTCAAGATATGCTTCATGATTATGAACCCTATTGGGAGGTGGTGGATGAAGTTACTTTTAGGCAATTTATTAAAAAATATATATCCTAAGTAATATTATTAAGTTAATCTTACCCAAAAAAGACACATTATGGGAATACTTATGGCTATAGATTATGGTACCAAGCGATGTGGAATTGCAGTTACCGATACTTTGCAAATTATTGCTTCTGGTCTTACAACCATTGAAACAAAAGATATACATAAGTTCTTAACGGATTTCTTAACTCAAAAAGAAGTGGAGGTAATTGTTGTTGGGGAACCTCGAAGGTGGAACGATGAAATGTCGGAGGTTGAAAAAAGTATTGTGCCCTTGATTAATTTTATTAAAAAACGCTTTCCCAACATTGAAATTGTGAGAGAAGATGAGCGATTTACTTCTAAATTAGCTATGGAAGCTATGATTAAAGGGGGAGTAAAAAAGATGAAAAGAAGAGACAAAGCCTTAGTGGATAAGATAAGTGCTACACTTATTTTACAATCCTATATGGAAAGAACACAGTCATAGAAAAATGTGTTTATTTTATAAAATCTTTTGACCTATATTTGTGTTATGTTAGAAACAAGGAAAATAGTCGTATTTCTACTGGCCATTAGCTATTATCTTACGGCTATTGCTACGCCTTATACTGTCCATCAGAGTTATACTAATGATTCATCTAATCTCACTCAAGAGGTTTTTGCTAACATAGCAATCCTTTCTCATACAGCTACAGAAACCTTCAACAGCATACAGCTGACCCTAGCTAAGTCCAGTCCAATTGACGGATATACCTTTTCTAATACCAAGATTGATTTTTCAAATAAAATAGTTTATTCTAAAGAGAGTAGGTTGAAAATTGCTCAACTGCTCCACAAGTTCACTCGAATTCAACTCTATCCCTTTTTTACTTTTTGGTAGGCCTTTTAATGTTTTTATAGAAATAAACTAGAGTAAATTACTCTAATTATCAATTAATTAATAAACATTAAAATATATTTAAATGGATAACCAAAGTATTTATATTGGTATTATCATAACTGCAATATGTATATTACCTCTCATCATTTTATGGTGGAAAAGACAAAAGAGAGATAATCTTATTAAAGATGAAATTATTAAACAGGCTCAAAAGGAAGATTGTAAATTAAATAAAATCAGTGTAAACTCTGCAATGGCTATAGGCGTGGATGAAGCTAAAAAGAAGGTTTTCTTTTATAAAAAGGAAAAAGATAAAGCCATTCATCTTAAAGCAGACTTAAGCAATATAAGTAATTGTAGGGCTATTAAAAGTCAAGATATTACTGATGGCGAGAATACAGTAGACCATTTGGATTTAGCCTTTAATTATAAAGATAAATCCAAGGAGTCTTTAATTTTTAATTTTTTTGGTAAGAATAATATTCTGGCTTTAGATGATGAATTTATACTTCTCACTGAGTGGGAGGAATATTTAAATTCCTTAATTAAAAATAAATAACATTTTTTTTAAAGCATTGAGAATGAGTTGCACTATATTCTCAATGCTTTTTTTTACTTTCTAATTTATTTTTCTGTGCCTACATATTACCCTGCTTTATAGAAGGCATAAGCCGTAGAATATACACCCCAAACTTATTTAGTGAAGTGTCTTGTATATACCAAGGAAAGATTTAGGTAAAAGAATTACAATTCTGAAATCTAACAGGAAAGCTAGGTAATTTAAATAATTTTATTCCTTTAAGTAGTATTCTTCTTAATTATCAAATATCTTTGAGGAAAATCATTTAAATGCCTAATTTTCGTTTTATACATGCAGCAGACTTACACATTGAGAGCCCTTATAAAGGAATTTCTCAAACCAAAGAAGAGTTGGGCACTGCCTTGCTGAAATTTGCCAAAGAAGCCTACGACAACTTAATTCAAACTTGTATTGATCAAAAAGTTGATTTTTTGTTGATTGCTGGAGATAGTTTTGATAGTGGAAGTGCCAGTTTAAAGGCACAAT
>CAZKFN010000123.1:0-4612 GCA_964552035.1 uncultured Flavobacteriales bacterium | reverse complement strand
TAGAGCGGGGCTTGCATTCGTATTGAGTATTTCTCTGTTTCCCTACGTATATGTTAGTGCTAGATCATTTTTCCTTAATCAAGCCAATAGCTTGCTAGAAGCTTCACAAATTTTGGGGGTTGGAGAGCGAAAAACCTTTTTCAAGCTAATGTTGCCTCTTGCTAGGCCTGCCATAGTTGCAGGCTTGGTTTTGGTATTAATGGAGGTACTTAACGATTATGGTACCGCTAAATATTATGGAGTAAATACTTTCACAACTGGTATTTTTAAATCATGGTTTTCACTGGAAGAACCACAAACAGCTGTGTATTTATCGGCTTTATTAATCTTTATTATTTTTGTGTTAATCCTTTTTGAAAAATGGCAAGTCAGAAAAATAAAATTCACTTCTTCAAAAACTAATTACTCTCAGATTCAGAGAAAGAAGCCAAAAGGAGCGATGCAATGGCTTTTATTTTTAGTGGTATTTCTACCCATCTTTTTAGGATTTATTTTACCTGTAGCTCAGCTGATTTATTGGGCCGTACTTACAGCATCTACTGTCTTTGACATGGAGTTTCTTATGATTTCACTTCAAAGCTTTGCAATTGCTATCTCTTCTGCAATCATTACAGTATTTTTTGCACTTCTGTTAATATACTTCTCAAAATGGAGCACCCTTAGAGGGATTAAAAATATTTCCAGAATAGGAGTTTTGGGTTATGCCATTCCAGGTGCCGTTATTGCTATTGGAATTATGATTCCTACCCTAGCCTTAGACAAGTGGTTGATTAAAGTACTCGACAATTTTGATATTAGCTCTGGTTTAATTATCAATGGAACCATGATTGCGTTAATTTATGCATATGCAGTTCGATTCTTAGCTGTAGCGTATAATCCTATAGATTCTACCGCTTTAAAAGTAGACGACTCTATTCCTGACTCTTCTAAGGTTTTAGGCGTAGGAAATTTAAAAACTTTTTTTAAAATTGAATTCCCACTAATTAAAACAGGTGTATTCAGTGCGGTAATTCTAGTTTTTATAGATGTTATGAAAGAATTACCTTTAACCCTTATTTTAAAACCTTATCATATTGACACTTTAGCGGTAAAAGCTTTTGAATATGCTAGTGATGAAATGGTAATGGAAGCCTCAATCCCATCTCTTTTCATTATTATTACAGCAATGATTCCCGTGATATTTTTAAATAAATTATTAATTAAGAAATAAGCATGTTAACAATAAATTCACTTTCCAAAAGCTTTGACAAAGGTAAAAGTTACGCCATAAATGACGTAACTTTCAATTTGAAGCAAGGCCAGGTCTGTGCTATTGTAGGAGAAAGCGGAAGCGGTAAAACAACTTTGGTTCGCTTAATTGCCGGTCTGGAAAGGCCAGACCATGGCAGTATTAAAATGAATGGAAAAGTTATTGCCTCCTTAGATAAGTTTGTTCAAGCTGAGAAAAGAAAAATTGGATTGGTTTTTCAAGAATATGCGCTATTTCCTCACCTAACAATTTTAGATAATGTTTTATATGGAATCTCTAAAGTAAAAGACAAAAAAAGAATAGCACAAGAAATGCTTGATTTAGTTGGCTTAAGTGATATGGGAAAACGATACCCTCATCAACTTTCAGGTGGTCAGCAACAGCGTGTAGCATTGGCAAGAGCTCTTGCCCCAAAACCTGCTTTATTAATTTTGGATGAACCTTTTAGCAACCTCGATGCAATGTTGCGGATGCAGTTGAGAAATGAGGTGTTCGATATTATTAAAAAAACAGAAGTAACGGTATTATTTGTTACCCACGATACGCAAGATGCACTTTCTGTAGCTGATGAAATTTTGATTTTACAAAATGGAAAAGTCATTCAAAAAGATGTGGCAGCAAACCTTTATGTGAAACCAAATACTTTATATGTTGCTTCACTTTTTGGGAGCACGGTGCACATCAATAAAAACTTGCAGAATGCTTTCCAATGTCCATTGAATGAGAGCTGCTGTCATGCCATTCGGAATGAAAAAATAAAAGTAAGCCCTTCTTCCGTAGACTCTGATTGTGAATATCTAACAAAAGCAAAAGTTATTAAAAAGATTAAACTTGGAGATTCTACTCAATTGTTATTAAAACTTGAGTCAGGAGAACAGTTAACTGTAATGACAGAAGATAAAAACATTGAAGACACCATCTTTATTGGTTTTAATTCTAAAGACATCTTGGAGTTTGACGAGGAGCAATAATTCGAAATATTCAAGTTAAATTTAAACCCTAAGCCCTACAATACAAACATCATCAACCTGCTCTAAATCTCCTCTCCAACTCTCAAAGGCTTCATCTATAAATTTCCGTTGCTCGTCCATCGGCTTTTTTTGAACTGAAATCAACAACTCTTTAAAAGCCCTGCTTTTAAATTTCTTTTCCTTATCGCCTCCAAATTGATCAACATATCCATCGGAAAAAATATAAATAGAATCTCCTTTTTGAACTTCAAAGGTATGGCATGTATAAGGCAAAAGGTTGTCGTACTTACCTATAGGTTGCTTGTTGGCTTTAGTTTCCATCACTTCTCCATTTCTAACAATCCATAATGGGTTATGCGCACCTGCATATTGCAGTATATTCCCTTCTAATGTACAAAGTGCTATATCCATTCCATCCTGCACATCATCTTCAGATTTTTCAAATTCAGAAATAATAATCTCCCGCGTTTTGTCGAGAATCTCAGCTGGATTAGTTAGGTCATACTCCCTTACAGAACGATTTAAAGCATTGTTACAAACTACACTCACCATAGCACCCGGCACACCATGTCCGGTGCAATCTGCCACAGCAAAAAGCACTTTTTTATTTTTGAGTTCCACCCAATAAAAATCCCCTGCTACCACATCTTTAGGTTTATATAAAACAAAACATTCAGCTAAGTATTCTTTCACTAACTTATCTGCCGGCAATATGGCACTTTGAATACGCTTGGCATATTGAATGCTGTCGGTAATTTCTTTATGAGCTCCTTGTAATTCATCATAGGCTTTATCTACTATATGCTTTTGTTGCGCAATAATGCCTTTTTGCTTATTGGCTAATTTAAAACGATTAAAAATAAACCCTCCAAAAAGAAGAGCCAAAACAAGCCCAGCATACAAAAAATACTTTTGCTGCCGATTTTGTTTGTTCTCTGCTATTTCTGCTAGCAGCAAGGCATCTTTTACTTTCACAGCTTCGGCAGCTTTAATGCTATCTGCTACAGCTTGCTTTTCATAGGCGTATTTGTATTCCTGCTGTATTACCGCTCTTTGAATCTTCTCACTATCTATACTATCCCTACTTGCTATATAAAGTTCATACATCACTAAACTCTCCTTGAACCTACCCATTGCTTTATTCAACCGCCAGAGCAATTCTGCAGCATTTCTTATTTGAATAGCATTGTTTATTTCCTTTGCAATAAAAAGACTGCGCTTACCATAATTAAGCCCTTTTGCATACTCTCCTTGCATGTAATAGATGTTTCCAATGTTATTTAATGAATGAGCAATTCCATTTTTATCGCCAATCTTCTCTCTGATAGTAAGGCTTTTCAAATAATAAACCATTGCCTCAGCTATCTTACCTTGATCTGTATAAATACTTCCAATGTTATTTAAAGCCAAGGCAGCCCCTCGCTTATCACCAATCTCTTCTTGAATGGTGAGACTTTTCGTATAGTACGTTATGGCTTTCTCCCCTTCGCCTTGTGTTTTATAAATATTACCAATGTTGTTTAATGATTTGGTAATTCCACTCTTATCCCCTATTTCTTCTTGAATATTCAAGCTTCTGGTATAATAATCCATAGCCTTATTGGTCTCGCCTTGTTCTTTATAAATGATTCCAATGTTATTTAAAGTTGAGGCTATTCCACTTTTATTTTCAATCTCTTCTTGTATGATAAGGCTTTTGGTATATGATGCAATGGCTTTAGCTGTTTCACCCTGATCGTTATAGATAAGGCCTATGTTATTTAAAGCCAAAGCAACTCCATTTTTATTCCCAATCTCTTCCTGAATAATTAAGCTTTCGGTGTATGCATCAATAGCTTTAGTATAGTCGCCTTGGGCTCCATAAATGTTGCCAATATTAATTAAAGAGTTTGCTATTCCATTTTTGTTCCCAATCTCTTTGTTTATTTTAAGACTTCTCTCCTGATAATCAAGTGCTTTTTTATAGCTGCTTTGGATATAAAATGAAACTCCTTGCGTATTCAGAGCATTGGCAATGTATTTTCTTTCACCTTTCTCTTTAGCAAAATCAAGTTGAAGTTTTGCATAATAGAAAGCACTATCTGGCAGTGTAACAAGACTACTCCATCCAATATCCTTTATTGCCTTAAGCCTATTGGTATCTGATTGACTTTCATCAGACCAAATGCTCCATAAACTATCAAACTTTGCCTGGGCAAATAATAAGTTAGGAAGCAAGAACAATAAAAGGATTATCTTTTTCATCGGTATTGAATAATGTGTTTCTACGACCTAAATAATGGCATGCTGTGATAGGTAAAGATACTATTTGTTAAAACTTATTCTATAATTATCAGTTCACTACTGTCCGATAAAGATTTTTTAAAAGCGGGATCTCCTATTTAGGATTTCC
>CAZKFN010000122.1:0-4632 GCA_964552035.1 uncultured Flavobacteriales bacterium | reverse complement strand
ATATAGGCAGACCCCCACCACCAAATGTTAAAATTATGGGCTACCCCCCATGCCAAACTCAAAAATAATTTGTTAAAGTTACTCATGATAAAAATCATGTGGTTTTTTTTGTTTATATCAATTCTTTTTCTTATGGCGTTAAAATACCTGTGCCAAACTCAATAAAATTGGGATGATAAAAATCAGACTAAAAAATTTGGCTATCTCAATTTTTTTGTTATCACGCATACGCACACACAAAAAATACCTAACTTATTGATTATCAGGCACTTACATAACCTGCTGATTATCAGGCACTTATAAAGTCGGCTATCGGGGGCTGACTAACAAACCTAATCCATAACTACCTGAAAATGAATTACTTATATAACTTGCTGATTATCAATACATTATCTGTTTGCTGTCGTTTCCTTTTTCTAACCCGCTGATTTTAAGGGACTTATGTTAGTAATCTGATTATCAACTACTTACAAAAAACACCCAAAAATTTTTGTTTTATAACTTATTGGAAACCAACTACTTACAAAAAACTTTTAAAATTTAACATTTCTTTAACACTTTAATTCAAATCAATTTATAATCTTTGCCCCGTCAATCAGTCAGAATAACACCTGACAAATGAAATGTTCTTTAAAATACGCAAAACCGATTAAAATGCTGATTTTCAGCTAATTACTACTTTTTTCGGTTTCTAACTACCTGATTCTCAGTTAGTTAGCATATCAGCCTGGTATGGCGGTCGCTCATTGAAATTCTGGAGTACTGAGATAGTAAAAGCTGATTTTTAGCTTATTACGGTCGATTATATATAACGAATAGTAGTACAATTCACTGATTCCCAATTAGTTAGATTATTTAATTAGTTTGGTGTGCAAAAGGTTTCGCCCTTTGGTTTCAACGGTTATCCCGTTGGGGTTTAGGTTTCAACAACGCTAAAACATTAATATAAACTAATTAAAAAAAATCAAAATGGCAAAAAAAACCACAACAACAAGCAAGGCAAATTCAGGTATTGAATATACACTGAAAATGCAAGGGCAGGAAAAGCCAATATTTAGCCACAATCTCACGGCTGATGAGCTTGAAAACTCATTCAAGAAAGGGCTGCAACAAGCCCGAAAATTCATTAACGGCTATACAAAACTGTACCCTCAGAAAAGATTTGAACTAACTTTGGGCAAAGCTAAAAATACCTTTATGGGTGGCAAGTTCGGGCGGTTTACGCTTGATGTGATGAGAGCTCAAATAATTGAGGGCGGGTGCGGAATACCCGAAGAGGTGGACGAAATGGCAAAAGAAAAAGCTATGGAAATCAGATTTAATGAAGCCTCATTATCTGATATTGTTAGATTTGAAACTATGAGGGATACAAAATTAATTTCAAGTGGCAAGTAAAAAACAGGGAACCTCAAAATCGGCAAGGCTTAAAGCCTTGTCGGTTATTGAGTGCAACGGACTACCAAACCAATCCACTCCGGATAAGTTTTTAGTCAATGCGAAATTTGACGGTGTTGTGCCGGTACTCATAGGCACGGCAAAGATACGGGAGGGATTAAGAGCCTCCAAACCAAAGGGCTACAAACCTACAAAGGAAGAGTTAATATCTTTAGGTGCGAAGGAAGGTTACACCAGACTGCACTCCACGCCTAAAGTACGCTTAACAAACAAATCACGGCAAACTGCCCAAAACAAGGCAAAGATTGCGGACAAAATTAATTCTGAAATGGCTATAAAGTGGTTAACGGCTGAAAAAACAGCAAAGCGAACCGCTGAAAAAAATAATCTGTGGGAGTACTGGTTCGGACTTCAGTCACGGCAAAAAAAGCACTTTCACGGGAGCTTTAAAAATTTCATCCGTGCATACAGAGATAAGAATATAGCTCTAACAAAGGAGCAAATGAAAATATTAAGACAAGCTGTTTAGTTTGTCTTTTTTTAGCGACACAACCCATACCCAATGGGATGTATCGCTTAATCTTTTGCGGTAGGCGTAAAGTCAGGTTCAACTCCTGAAAAGATACAAAAAAAAAAAAAAAAAAAAAATGAAAAGGGTAAAATACGCAATTTCTGTTTCTACCGTTGAAACGGTGGACACGGAAAAGGAAAAAATAAAGACTGCTGTAAGATTACGGGAGTCTTTTATCGTTATAGGCGGTGTTAGAATATCTCTGGCACACCTATACAAAGAACACAAATTATTCTGTGAATCAGACACAGAATTAGAAAAGATTGCTTCTGAGCTTTTAGCTGAGCTTAGAGGCACTGAAACGGTCAAAGTAACCAAATCCACCACAAAACCTGCTAAAAGCCGTGCAAAGGCTTTAAAAGGGGCAATAAGAAGAAGTGATGGGGCATTGTTTATCCCTGCTAATCCTAAAATGGCGTGGGGATTATGATAGGACTTATAGCAATAGTGATAACAACCTCTTTATTTTTCATTAAAGAGGATTAAAATGTAGCCACCCCAGAAGAGGCTGGCATTCCACCCTGAATTAGTTGGTGATAAGGGCAGGAATAGATATAAACCGACAAAACTGTTTTCTCACAAGTTTATCCTATAGTAGGGATTTAGAGTGGGTTTTTAATCAAATAATATGATAGCAGATTCAAGCATTGATGACCTCGTATATTATGAGGAAGACATAAAACAACACCTACAAAAAATAGCAGAGAGATTCTCTGAGGTAGGGGATTGTTGGTTTCCATCTTTCTTAGTAGATGGGGAGATTAAAGTATTCCCACATGACGGGGAGTATTTGAATGTGCCTCTATTCATAGAGGTTGGCAGGTATGGAATACAAGAGAGTTACAACCGAGAAGAAGGGTTTGTTACTCACTCCAAAGGGGCAAATACTCAAAGGTTTTATATACCTGTGGGAAGTTGTGATGTGAAAACAGAATCTTACTCTGACTGGGAAACGCAGGAGTGGGGGACAAAGGTAAAAATATATAATTGGAAATACAAATAATGAGAATAGCGTATTATAAAAGTCTTAATCCTAAGTCTATCCCAGACGGAGGGGTTTTCTTAGAGGAAAAGAGGGGAGCATTGTACGGGTGCTGTCCATCTTGTGGAGAGCCGTACACAAAAGATACAGACTGGCTAATTTATGAGTTCCAGTTTGATGATGTTGACGACTTCATTAACCATGTGAACACTAATGATGAGTGGAGCATAGGTGTAAGTGCAGGAAAAATCTGGTGATAAAAATAATAATAATAAAATATGAAGCTATTAAATAATATATTAACAGGACTTCTCTTCATGATATTGGGGGGATTCCTTATGTGGACAATCACAGAACCAAGAGAGATGACTATCTACACAGCAGATGATATTCTGTATGTGCAAGGCAAGTCAGTACAGACCGAATCAGGAAAGGTTTATCAATTCGGTTCTTTACAAGAAACGGCTGAGTGGGTGCATAAACAAACCGCTGATTCCTACAACAGAGATGTAGGACAGGAGATGTATATTTATACTGTTTCCATGCCCGGCGGCATAGAAAAAACAGCAGTAACAATCAACCCCAAAAAAATAGGGGAAATGGTACTACTATACTATGACGCTTTTAACGAAGTGTGGGTAGAGTATAATGACAGCACAATAGTAGGAAACCCCGATATTTTGTGGGGTGAAATTTTAAGATAGACTAACCGCCGGCAAAAAAGAAAGTAAGCAATGACAAAAGTAACAGTAAACCAATACCCACTAGAAGAAGAAAGGATTAGTGTAGGTAAGCTATACATAGGTATAGATAGTATGGTAGTACTATGTACAGAAACCACAGATAGTTATGGTTATTTTAAGGGAGTAGTAATAGACCATCCACACTACCCTAAAGTAATGGGAGTAACTGATTTGTGGTATGCAGGTAACTTCAAACTCTTTGAAGGTAAAATAGAGATAGAACAAGTAAAAGATGTATAATAACCCTTTTGAGGGGCGGCAATAAAAACAGTAAGCAATGACACAACTAATAAGAAAAACCACAACACCAACAATAAATTGGAATAAAGTCCAACTACTGGAGAGTAAATACTCAGAAGGATTAGTAGTACTAACCACAGGTGCACACGAAGAGAATGATTTTGAAGGAGTAGTAATACACAGCCCAAAGAATTTTTATGTAGGAGAATTAGAAGTTGATTGGGCTAAGTCTTCTTTCAAACCTTTTGAGGGGCAAGTAATTTTGGACTCCGATTCTCTGTAACCCTTTGTGGGAGCGGGTTTGAGAGTAATCATTAAAAGCCCCCACACAAATTTTAAACTAAAAAGAATCGCTCGTGCCAAAAAGTGTTAAAAAATGGCAAGAGATTTAATACAAATAAAAAAGAACAGATTATGGGATAGTACAAAGTAAGGTAATCTACACAGAGCCTCAAATACTAAAGTGTGTAGAGGAGTATTATGTATAGGGGATATCTATTAAACTTTAAGGGAGTCCAGACAGGTTATTATTCTGAAAACTGGGAGAAAAGATATTTTGTTCCTTTTAGTGGTAGTATATTGATAGAGCAGTAGATGTTTACTGTTTCCTTTCCCGCCAATGAAAAAAAAAAAAGATGAGTAGAGCATATAGAAAAGAAAAGAGAAAGGCAGACTGGGACTCACACCCTCTGGTAGAGCAT
>CAZKFN010000121.1:0-4838 GCA_964552035.1 uncultured Flavobacteriales bacterium | reverse complement strand
CAGTGCAGCTGGTGAATTGGATGTAGATGATTATCATTGGGATTTTGGAGATAATACAACATCAACGGATGCTTCTCCAACTCATACTTACGATTCTTCTGGTACCTACGAGGTGACTTTGGTAATCAGCAACGATTGTGGAACGGATACTTTAAAAACAACGATTAACCACGTGTTGGTGGGAATTGATAATAAAGTAGCCCATTCAGCAGAGTTGTTCTTGTATCCTAACCCTGTTCGAGAGGTATTAAACTTGAGAACAAATGGAGAGGTAGCTATGGAGTCCATAGTGGTTTATAACATTTTAGGACAAAATGTATATGAAGTTGAAGTAAGTGAATCCATACATCAATTAAATGTTGCCCATTTTAATGCGGGTATTTATACGATGAAAGTTCGCTTTAAAGACGGAAGTACTACCGTTAGAAAGTTTGAAGTGAGTAAGTAAGCAATCCAGTATACAATTAATATATTAATAAAAAAAGGAGTTTTGCAATTGCAAAACTCCTTTTTTATTTTAATGGAAACTTATTCAATTATTAAATCTACAGGCATCCTAGTGTAGATACCACTAGACTCTGTAACTCTTTTTATATTCTCATAATATCGTTCTGCACGACCAAATGGAGAGACATATAACTTTGATTTAATATCCATTTCTAGGTTAAGTATTAAGTCTTCCCATGGAGATTTTGCTTTAGGAAATACCCTGATTTTGTATGAATCTAGTTCTGCTAAATCTGCTGCTGCAGTTATAGCATCTTCTATCCCTCCAATTTCATCAACTAAGCCTATTCTTTTTGCACTAATCCCATTCCAAACCCTTCCTTCTCCAATTTCATTTACATCATTTTGACTCATTCCTCTTCCTTCGGCTACCTTTTTAGTAAAATCATCATAAATGTGCTCAATGCTTTCCTGAATCATCTCTTTTTCGATTGAGTTTAAGGGTCTTGATAGGGTTAATCCATCAGCATTTGTGTTGGTTACTACTTGGTCGGTATGCACTCCTATTTTATGGCTTAAAAAGTTGCCAAAGTTTGGAATTACACCAAATACACCAATGGAGCCGGTAAGCGTGGAACTCTCAGCATAAATCTTATCAGCAGCGCAGGAAATGTAGTATCCACCTGAAGCAGCAAGACCGCCCATAGATACAATAACAGGTTTTTCCTTTTTGGCTAAAACAACTTCTCTCCAAATGATGTCCGATGCGAGAGCACTTCCACCAGGGGAATTTACTCTTAATAATATTGCTTTTACTTTACTACTCTCTTTGGCTTTTTTAATTGCATCAACAAGAGAGGTCGAGCCAATATTATTATGAGTTCCTTTACCACTAACAATTTCTCCCTCAGCATAAATAACAGCTATTTCATCTTTAGCATCCCATTTTTCCCTGCTTTTACTAGCAATAGTCATTGGAAGTTTAACCTTATTATATTTATTTAAGGCTACCAATTTGATTTTCTTATCGCTACTTATTTCCGAAAGTTCTTTAAGTCGTTCAGTTACTTGATCTTCATATAAAAGGGCGTCAACAAATCCATACTTTAAGGCATCATCGGCAGTGCGAATTAATAAGCTATCAGCTATATGTTTTAGTTTTTCAATGGGGATATTTCTGCTTTCAGCTATAACCTTACTTTGATTGTCCCATATTCCATTAATAAGTTCCTCATATTGAAGTCTATTTTCTTCGCTCATATCATTTCTTAAGTAGGGCTCAACAGCACTTTTAAACTTCCCATGGCGGATAACCTGCATGTCAATATCTAAACGCTCGAGTGCATCTTTGAAAAACATCAAGGTGGCACTAAGGCCTTTATAAGAAACGCTACCGGATGGATTTAGGTAAACTTCATTGGCAATGCTACTTAAAAAGTAAACGCTTTGACCATAATCCTCAGCATAGCTAATAATAAACTTCCCGCTACTTTTAAAATCTTTAAGAGCATTTCTTATTTCAATTATGCTTGAGAGACTAGTATTTAGGTTACTAATGTTAAGGTAAATACCTTTTATGTTATCATCTAGCTTCGCTTTGTTGATGTTCTCTAATAAGCTTCTTAAGCTAATAGGTGTTCTATCTTCAAAGGTGGAGAAGTCAAAATTTTCAAAAGGATTATTTCCTGCTTTGTCCTTTATTTGCTTGTTTAACTCTAGATGTAAAATGCTATTTTCTGAAATATCAACCTTCTTTTCTTTTGTAGAAGAAGATATAACAGTACCTATAATGGTAGCAAATAGTATAAAAATTAAAAATAGGCTAATAAATACACCTAAAATAGAAGCGAATAAAAATTTTAAAAACTGTTTCATAATATTAAATTTGTACTTACAAAGTACCTTAGAATTTGTAAGAATTATTTTTAAAATAGTATGCATGGTTTTACTAAAGGATAAGTGGGAGAGGGAAGTATTTTTAAGTTTAGGGAGCAATGAGGGGAATGGTATAGAAAATTTATTTGAAGCTAGAAAGTTAATTTCAAATAAAGCAGGTAAGTTATTAAATGCATCTTCAGTATACATTACTGAGCCATGGGGAAATGATGAGCTAAATGTTTTTTACAATCAAGTTGTTCAAATTTCAACTAAACATAATCCATTAATCTTACTAGATATTTGCCAGAGAATAGAAAAAGTAATGGGGCGCAAGGAGAAGATTACTTTAAATTATGAAAATAGGACGATAGATATTGATATGCTTTTTTATGGGAGCGAGTTATTAAAAAAAAATAGATTACTTTTGCCTCATCCGCACATAGCAAAAAGAAACTTTGTTTTAAAGCCTTTGGCGGAAATTGCTGGAAGTTTTATTCATCCCGTATTGAAAAGGTCTATCGATGAATTATTGAGATTGTCAAAAGATAACAAAAAGGTGAAAAAGTTGGTGTAAATTAAGAAAATATACATTTTTTTTGTAACATAAGCCTGCTTTTTTTGTGTGAAAAGCTATAAATCACTAATATTGCATTATAAACTAAATAAACATTGACTTAGATTTAAATAAAAATGAAGAAAAACAACTTTAAAACCATAGCGTTAATAGGGTTGGCTACAGCTACTACAGTTGCATGTAACCCCCTAAAAAACATGACAAAACGCGCAGACGAAGTGTCTTATAACGTTACACCTAGTCCATTAGAAATGCATGCTGATAGCATTGATGTTAGCATTTCTGTAAATGTTCCACCGAAGTTCTTTAACAAGAAAGTCTCGGTAGAAGTCACACCTACTTTAAACTATGGCAATAATGAAGCAACATTTAAGCCTTTTGTTTTAGTTGGAGAATCTTCTGAAGTAGAAGGAGCTACTATTAATTATGAGAAGGGTGGAAATTATTCTTATACAGATCGCATAGCTTATCAAGAAGGAATGGATGTTGCAACCCTTAATGCTGTTGCTCAAGGTCAGTTTAAATCAAAAACTAAAGATTTTGATCCAATAGAAATAGCTACGGGTACTATTATTACACCTAGCTGGGCTATGGAAGATGATCAAGTCAAATTAGGTGATGATGAATTTGCGAAAGTTTTCCCAGCTGAAAAAACTGCAATTATCAATTACCTTGTTAATAGCGCTCAAGTTCGACCTTCTGAGTTACAAGATCAGGATATGAAAGAGCTTATTTCTTGGGTAAATGAAAAGTCAAAAGATAAAATGTTTAACTTTAAAGGGGTAGGGGTAGTCGCTTATGCTTCTCCAGAAGGAGAGTTGAGTATTAACGAAAATCTTGCAAATGATAGAGCAAATACTGGAGCAAATACTGCTAAGACTTATTTGACTCGTAATAGAGTGCAAGGTGCTTCAAGTTCTGATTTTTATGCTAAAGATGGTAGAGGAGAAGACTGGGACGGTTTTAAAAGTGCTATGCAAGCTTCAGATATTAAGGATAAAGACTTAATCCTTCGTGTTCTTGAAATGTATGAAGATAATGAGAAAAGAGAAGAAGAGATTAGAAATTTATCTGAAACTTTTGATATTATTAAAGATGAGATTTTACCTGACTTAAGAAGATCTATCGTTACCATTAAGGGTGAAAAGGTAAGCTTTTCTGATGAAAAAATTCAAGAGTTTGCAAAATCAAACCCTGATACATTAAATACTGAAGAATTGCTTTATGCAGCTACTTTAACTAATGATTTGGACGAAAAGTTAAGCATATATAAAACCTATACAAAACTTCATGGAGAAGACTGGAGAGGACCTAACAATATGGGTTATATCTATGCTAAGCAAAGTAACATGGAAGAGGCTAAATCTCATTTTGATAAGGCGAATAGCATTTCTCCAGATAATCCTGTTATTTTAAATAACCTTGGGGTTTATGAAAGAGCTAATGGTAACATAGAGAAAGCTAAAGAATATTATGAAATGGCAAGTGGCGCTAATCCTGAGGTTGGTAATAACTTAGGCTATTTACAAATGAAAGAAGGAGATTATTCTGCTGCTGTTAACAGCTATGGTGGAGTTAAAACCTTTAATGCTGCGCTTGCTCAAACGTTAAACGGAGATTATGATGCTGCGCTACAAACAATTGATGCTTCTCCAGCTGCTGATCAAGCTGCAGGTTATTACCTGAAAGCTGTGATTGGAGCTAGGAAAGGAGATCAAGCTATAGTAGTTTCAAACTTAAAATCTGCTATCTCAAAAGACTCTTCATTAAAAGAAAGAGCTAAGAAAGATGCTGAGTTTACGAAATACAAAGACAATGCAGAATTCCAAGCAGCTGTTAACTAAGTTCAATAAATAAAGTTTAAAAAAAGCCTTTGGCGTATGCCAAAGGCTTTTTTTATAAGCAATACCAATTTTACTTTCTTTTTGTTATGAAAACC
>CAZKFN010000120.1:0-4948 GCA_964552035.1 uncultured Flavobacteriales bacterium | reverse complement strand
ATATTTTACAATCTTTTAAAGTTAAAGACCTCTTAGTAGACATTCAAAATTTAAAAGAAGGAAGCTATGGCTTAAAGTTAATTTTTGATAGTAATGCCAATGGTAAATGGGACACGGGGGATTATTACAAAGGAATTCAACCTGAGCGCGTATGGGTTTATGACGAGCCTATAGAATTAAGGCAAAGCTGGGATCAAGAAATTGAGTGGGTGATTCAACAAAAATAAACAAAATCTCCTTAAAGCTTTTCTACCATATATTTTAAACTTCTTATTTTTCGGCATAAAAAAAAAGGTTTTTGGAAATCCAAGAACCTTTTTTCTAATTAATTTCTTTATTATTTATCCTCCCCTTAAGCTAAACTTAACAGGCACATTGTATTGAACACGTACAGCTTGACCTCTTTGTTTTCCGGGCTGCATTTTAGGCATCGTTTTAACAACTCTTACTGCCTCCCTATCCAATGAAGGCCCACCTGGAACCCCTCTTATCACTTCAACATCGGAAACCCTTCCGTCTTGATTAACAACAAAACGAATAAAAACTGTTCCACTCTGTCCGTTATCCTTAGCCATTGGTGGATACTTTGTATTTTGAGAGATATATGCAAATATTTTTTCGTTAGTACAAGCTTCTTTATTTTTTGCACTTTCGCACCCAGGAAAAACCGGCATATCTTCTACCACAGTAAAAATTTCGGGTTCTTCAATTACTTTCTCTGGGGGCAATTCAAATATCTCTGTAGTAGAAGTTGCCTCGGCGTCGTCTACCTCTAATTCTTGTTCAATTTCCTCATCATCTTCCACAATTTCCATGATTTCTTGTTGTTGTGGTTTTGGTGGTGGCGGTGGTGGTGGGGCAGTTTGCTCAGTAATAGGAATAATTTCTTCCTCAAGGTCTTCCATCTCTAACGTTCCCAAAGAACTCATTTCTTTATCATATGTTTTCCACTCAAAGGCGAATAAAATAAGACCTAAAGCAACAACCATACCTATCATAAAAAATAGGCTACGTTTATTTTCTAAATCTGCTTTTGGATTCTTTTTTCTCTCCATTATTTTTTTATTTTCAAACTGCTAATACAGTAAAATTACTACTTATCAATATATTTAACGTTATAATTCAGTTTTTATTTTACCTATCAAGATAAAGTATACCACTGAAGCACCCAATATATTTGCTACAAAGTCATACACCTCGCCCGATCTACCTGCAATAAAGAAGTGTTGAACTACTTCTGTAAACCCAGCAAAAACAAAAGTAAAAAGAGTATATAAATTAAAAGATTTTCTATTCCTTTTAAGAGGAAGATAAATAAACACCTCCATTAAAGCATACATTATAAAGTGTCCAACCTTATCAATTGCTTTAATCTCTGGGACAACTTTTGTTACCGAAGTAGAAAAGCTAAAATAGCAAACGACTATTACCCAGATTATCAAAGGCAGCCACAACAGCTTAGTATCTTTACTCAATCTCTGCTTTATACTCATCTGCAGACAACAGTCCTTCCGCTTTTGATGGGTCAGCCATTTTAATTTTCACCATCCAGCCTTTACCATAAGGATCGTTATTTACTATTTCCGGCTCATCTTCTATAGCATCATTAACTTCAATTACTTCGCCATCCATAGGCATAAATAAATCAGAAACAGTCTTAACTGCTTCAACCGTCCCAAAAACATCTCCTTTTTCTAACTCATCGCCTTGGGTTTCAATTTCTACATAAACGATATCTCCTAATTCACTTTGAGCAAAATCAGTAATTCCTATAGTGGCTACATTGCCTTCTATCTTTATCCATTCGTGATCTGAAGTGTACTTTAATTCTGAAGGTATATTCATTTCTTTATATTTTTAATATTTGCCGTAAAATTAACATTTAAGATGTTATTGTGAAAGCGTAAAGCGTAAACTTATTCCTGCATTGGTATTTGCCGTTGGGAAAGTGGTGGAAATCAACGGTGTATTAGATACATAATCATAGAAAAACCTTAGTGTTAACCTTGTGCTAAACTTATAATCTGCAGAAAACTTAATTGAAAAAATACGCTGTCCTGCTGTTAATTCATTTCTATTTTCAGCTATTTTTCGAATAACAGTTCTGTTATCTCTAACACTAAAGTCACTTCTTAACTCTAAATCACTAGCATGCTCAACTTTCCCTATTCTAAATGGAAGTTTAAGGTTGGCAATTCTATACCCTAAACCAATGATATACTCTTTCCCCTTAACTTCTGTAATTTGATTATTTGTAAAACTTAAAGATAAGTTTCTGTCTTGCCTCATTTCTAAACGAGTAATCAAACTATTCTTCCAAGTCATATCTACATTTATTAAAGGGCTAAATGCCTCCATAATACTTGCATTAGCTAACTGTTTGTCGGTATAAAAATTCTCATTATTATCTTTTACAAAAGGACCCCCATTTCTACTTTGATAATTTTGATTTCGCGTATAAGAACCCACACTAAAGGTTGATTGATAAGCATGTCCTATAGTGATATTTTGAAACAGATTCTCAAAAAATGGAATTCTCGATAAACCATCAAAAGTAATATTCCAGTTGGGCATTGGCAAAATACTTGTAAAGTCAGAGATAGATATCTTATTGGGGTTTGTTTCAGAATAAGCTGATAAAAAAGAATAAAGAAGTACTTCTTGAGAAGTTTCTCCATAACCCTCCGCATATTCTCCTCGAATAACAGAATTGACGTTCCGATCTGCTATTCTATGAGAAATAATAGACCTATTTTCTAACATCTTTTGAAAAATTGGATTATCAAAAGTACGTTCATCATCTTTTATAAATGCTGTTTTTAAGGAAAGGAAAGAAACACTATAACTTCCTCCTACAATTGGTGGGGCATCAAAATTATAAGCTGGTGTTGCTAAGCTATCATCCCAAAAGAAATACCTCGTCATATTTTGTGATTCTTGTTGATTAGCTTGTAACTGGATACGTAAACCATCAAAAGGTTCTATAGTAGCTCTAAAATTTAATTGTTTATTATACGTTCTTGAAAAATCTCCACTGACAAATATATCTTCTATCAACCAACCCTTATCTAGAGCTTTAAACAAATAATCATCTTCGTTTTCCTGCAACCCTGCAACAAAACCTAATCCAGGTGATTCCCAATGACTGTTCATTCCTATCAAGTTTGCTGTTTGCCCGTAGTTGGGTAAAATTGTCCCTTGGGTTTCATCATAACTCACAGAAACATTCTTTAAACTCATTACTGCAAATATGGCATTATCCATTAAATAACGTTGTAAAAAGAACTTTTTCACCTTTAGGGTGTCATCATCATCATTATTTCCACTTGTAGCCCGTTGCAAAGGAGCTCTATTTTCTATTTCTGCTTTTTTGACCTCTTCTCGTTCTAACTTTCTTTCTTTCTTCTTTTCTTCTTTAAAAACATATTTATTATCGATTTTAGGATCCTTAAGATCTCTTACATATTGAAATTTATTATAAAGCACTTCCATATTTAAAGTTGCTTGTCCCCCCTTAGTTTGAGAATTCCGTATAGTTGATCCTAAGTCTTCATCCAAGTTTGGATTACCCATTTTATCCCAAGCAAATATTCCAGCGTAGCGCACCGAGGAATTAATGAAATCTAAGCCTGGAAATTTAGAAAAAGGTAAAGTGTAATTAATATCGAAGTTATGATTATAATTGGTATTATCTCCAAACCCTTTTACATTCTGCCAAACCTCCCGTTTCCATATTTCATAATTATCTTTATCTCTTTTATCTACTTTACCATCCGGCTCACTAATTAAAGCTTTATTAGAAGCATGGAAGTTAAAGGCAATAGACTCTGTAAAATTGTGCCTAATGTTATAATCTCTTGACCAATTAAAGGACTTTTGATAAAATGGAGGGGATTCAAAAACAAATGATGTGGTAGAAGAAGAAGTTATATTTCTAGCTTGCCTTGCAGTATAAAGTCTGTCAAATTGATTTTGAATACTAATATTACTAGGCACAGGGTTGAAATTGATATCTTGAATAAACTTAAATGCTTGATTTTTCTTAAAGAAATCGACTTCTTTAAAAGGTTCAATACTTTTCCGTTTGCCGTTATAATTATAATTTAGGCCTCCTCTATAATTTTTCTGATTGTCATAATTTGTATTGACATCCCTATGGAATATTTGAGAGTAGGCATAAGATAGAGAGAAGTTTTCTAGGTCATAAAAATGTTGCTTTTCCTTATTTGGTCCTGGTAATTTTCGAACATTCGTAAAGTTTAAGCTTCTTCTTCGAGTATAATCGTCAGTAATTCTCAAAATAGAATCTTTGTATTCTTTAGTCATTTCATTTGAACTCACAAAGTCTTTCATTTTGATATCTGGATCTAATGGATTATACTCAGGTCTTTCAATACTTTCAGAAATAGAATAATACATAGGCAAGCTTATATTCACCTTCTCTGGTAAAAGTTTTGCTAAATCTATGCTTGCAGATAAATCATATTGTTGCTTTGTTTCTCTTTGCCTCTCATTTAACTTCTGCTCTAGGCTTCCCCACCCAGGAGTACTCATGCTTCCTGAAAGGTTTATAGTTCCTAAGTCAGCTATATTTGCTGTCAGATTTGCTTGTGCTGCCCAGCCTCCTTTATTATTAAAATCAGATAGTCTTAATTCATTCACCCAAACTTCAGCACATTTAGCTAATCCACCATCATTAGGATTATTGACAGATCCTCTTGGGTTTCTCACCCCAATCATTACAACTTTCACCTCTGCAAGGTTGGGGTTACCTTTAATTCGTATTAGATTTTGCCCATCTCTTTCTTCATATACTCTAGTTATACTAATAGGAGAAGAAGGAGACATGGTTTGACGATTTCTATTCTTCTTAGCATCAATTAATTTATCAAAAGCCAAATTAATTTCATTTTCACTCGGCCAAACTTGCCTTGGAGAATTTTGCCCA
>CAZKFN010000119.1:0-5119 GCA_964552035.1 uncultured Flavobacteriales bacterium | reverse complement strand
AGCGACTGTTGTTGCAGCAGTAGCAGCACCACTAGTGGTGGCTACTGTAATAGTGGTTGCAGCAGGTATTGCAGGAGCTGCGCTTGGCTTTTATCTTGGTTCGGGACAAGCGACAAAAGACTTTATGAATTGGTATAATAAGTAAAATAGTAATAGAATGTGGTTAGATTATTTGAATACACAAGTAAAGCAGCTTGATAATTGGGGATTAAAATTAAAAATGGTTAATCCAAATTTTTATCAATACTCAAATGAATTTCAATATGCAAGTGAACTAAATTCACTTTCATTTGAAATTATTGATGAAAGACTAACACAACTTTCGCTATTCATCAATTTCTTAGATACTTATATTTTTATTGATATCAATGGTGAAATAAATATTGAGTTTAACTATTTTGAGTTAGACATTGATACAAATCTTGATTATTCCGAAAAATCTAAACTTCAAGTTGCTCAATTCTTCAATACCTTTATTCATAATTCTTTTTTCATTACTCTGACAATATATAAGGATGTTAAAATTGAATATACTATCGATTATTATCACGAAGGTTGGAAAAGTAAAAAAATGATTTTTTCTTCAATATTAGAATTAGACAACTTTATTGAAGGAGACTCATGGTATAATAAATTTATAAGGTGGTTAGTATTTAGGTTTAATAATGAAAAAGTTAAAAAGATACACTATGAATTTAAAAAAGGTCAAATATTAGAACCACATGCAATATCCGAAAAGTAAAAAAACTTCCGTTTATTGGTAGGGTTCTCAAAGTAGCTTTTTAGAATTATTATTTTTATTTAACTTATTATTAGCGGTTTGAATAATTGAAGTAAATGACATCCACATATCAACTAATAAAAATATGCATTCTAAGCGTTTAAAGTTGAGTCAAAAATATAGTCGTGTCCACAGTGCCACCTTAAATTGCTTGAAGAAAACTTCCCTATTTAGAATGCAGTCAAGTCCGACCTATATCAATGGAAAGCAATCCTCCTGACCTCTTCTTCTCGATTCTTTGGTAGGCAAAATAACGGGATAAAAGCCGCCATTACGAGTACGAGGAACTTGAAGCTTCAACATTTGTTTGTCACCAAAAGCCTTGCAACTACGATAATCGTGGTTATGACCCCCTATTGCTTTATTAAATTCTTCTCGCTCAGACCTCATCAGAGCTTCTAAACTAAATTTTAAAATCGTATTTAAACCATCTCCTTTTTCTAAAATTTCTTCTAAAATTTACTAACTTGCAATGGTGTGAAGTGCATAACCTTGATTTTTTGTTTTGATTGAATCAAAGACACTAAAAATTGTATTTGACACACTTTTTGGGACAGTACCCTATGCTTATGGGCAAATAAATATTTTAAAAGTACAATATAAAATGAGTTCAATTCAGCTAATTACTACCGAGGAACTAAAAACGGAAATAGGAAAAGCAAATACAAAAATTATTGACCTTAGGCCTATTGATGCCTATAACGGCTGGCCTTTAAGAGGAGAGACTAAAGGAGGGCATATACAAGGTGCACATACTTTGCCTATAAAGTGGGCAGATTATATGGATTGGATTGAAATCGTTAGGTCAAAAGGATTTTTGCCAGAGCATAAGATTATCCTTTATGCGTATGAAGAGGAAGATTGCTATAGGGTGGCCAAGATGTTTGAGAAGGCAGGCTATTCGTCCATTTTTATTTATCCAGATTTTTTAAAGGATTGGTTGACCCATGAAATGGATTTAATTACTTATTTACCACGTTATAAAAACCTTGTACCAGCTTCTTGGGTGAAGGCTTTTGTAGATGGTAAAACACCCGAGGGTTTTGAAGAAAAGAAAACTGTTATTGTTCATGCGCATTATAGAAATAGGAAGGCTTATTTAGGTGGACATATTCCCGGAGCTATTGACATGGATACATGTGCTTTAGAATCTCCAGAAACATGGAATAGACGTACTCCAGAAGAATTGAAAAAAGCTTTAGAAGATCATGGAATAACAGCAAATACAAGAGTAATACTTTACGGTAAGTTTTTGTGGCCTGACAATGAAGATGAATTTCCTGGAAGTGCTGCGGGACATATTGGAGCTATTCGCTGTAATTTAATCATGCTTTATGCAGGTGTAAAAGAGGTACATGTATTAAATGGAGGTTTTCAATCTTGGGTGGATGCCAATTATAAGATTAGCAAAGTTGATGTTCCTAAAAGAGCAGTTAAAGATTTTGGAGCAAAAATTCCGGCTAGGCCTGAATTGATAGTGGACATAGAGGAAGTTAAGGAAATGATTGCAGCTGAGGATGCAGAGATTGTTTCTGTTCGCAGTTGGGCAGAGTATATAGGAGAAACAAGTGGTTATAATTACATTCAACCCAAAGGTAGAATCCCGGGTTCTGTTTTTGGCAATTGTGGTTCCGATGCTTACCATATGGAAAACTATAGAAATGTCGATCATACAATTCGCGAAGCCGATGAGGTTGAAGAAATATGGAGAGCTATTGGAATAACATCAGATAAAAAATTGGCCTTTTTTTGCGGTACAGGTTGGAGAGGAAGTGAAGCTTTTTACAATGCTTATCTAATGGGTTGGCCAAAAGTTGCAGTATATGATGGGGGTTGGTTTGAATGGAGTAAGGATCCTAATAATCCCTTTGAGACAGGAATTCCAAAATAGGAGGTAAAATGTCTAGGTACAATCAAGATATCGAAATTTATAATTATCTAACACTCTTAAAAGAAGAAAATGTAAAATATAATATTTTAAAAGGTCTTGCTAAAACACCCAAAGTCATCTCTCCTCGTTTTTTTTATGATCAAAAGGGTTCAGAACTTTTTGAGAAAATTACTCACTTAAAAGAATATTATCCCTCTGAAGCTGAAAAGTCAATACTTGCAAAAGCAGTAAATGCATTTGATTTAATCTTAGATGGCTTTTCAATCATAGAGTTGGGAAGTGGGGATGCTTCAAAAATTAGTTTACTATTTAGTCAGTTGAAATCATCAACCTTGAAAACAATAACCTACTATCCTATGGATGTTAGCCTATCTGCAATTGAAAAAGCTACAGCTAGTTTACAAAAAAAATATAAATTAAAAAAGATTATAGGAATCGTGGCTGATTTTACACAGCAAATAGACAAAACTCCTCAGGATAAAAATAGGCTGTTTTGCTTTTTTGGCAGTACCATTGGTAATTTTTCTATAAAACGAAGAAAACAATTAATGAAAAGGTTGGGAGAACAAATGAAAAAGGGAGATTATTTGTTGTTGGGAGCTGACCTTATTAAAGAAAAAACGATTATGGAAAAAGCTTATAATGATGCCCAAGGAATCACGGCGCAGTTTAATAAAAATATTTTAGATGTAGTTAATTCCCATTTGGGAAGTAATTTCAGAAAGGAGGATTTTAGACATCTTGCATTCTATAATGAGATTGAAAATCGTATAGAAATGCATTTAGAAGCCTTAGAAGACTTACTTATTACTACAGAAGATAAAGATGTTAAGATTCATTTAAATCGTGGAGAGCGAATCCATACGGAGAGTTCTCATAAATTTAATCTCGAACATTTAAAATCCATAGGAGCAATGGGGGGTATGGAAATTAAAAAATTTCTAACGTCAGAAAATAAATTTTTCAGTTTAGTGTTATATGAAAAATAAACGTCACTTATTAAGGAGCGTATACTCCAAAGTTTCTTTTAAAACTTTTGCATGATTTAGTTTTTCATCTTTCCCTGCATATAGGAGGAGCACTTTATCTTCTGATTTTACTTTATCGTAAAAGTCCCATATCTCTTTTTCATTTTCCTCTAATTCATCTCTGTACTTGTTGCAAAATTCTTTCCATCTACCTTCCTTATCTCCGTGAAACCATTTTCTTAATTCATTCGACGGACAAAGCGATTTAGCCCAAAAGTCTAATTCTAAAGTTTCTTTAGAAATGCCCCTTGGCCATAGCCTATCCACTAAAACCCTATAATGTGTTTTGGGAGCTTGGATGTCATAGACTCTTTTTAACTCAAATTCCATAACGATTTTTTTAAATTGTTTTTGTCGTACATTTATTTATTGCTGTATAACCTGAATGTTATATAACAGACAATAATGACAATCCTAAATTTAAGCAAATATTTTGAGCTGAAAAGGAAGTATTCTAAGTTTTTGAGGATGTTCTATTGCAAATTTTCTATGTATTCCTGGGGTTTGGTTTGCCATAAATTATTGAATAATGGTGTAGCCATTCGGCTTGCAGCATGTTTAGCAAATTCAGCTAATTCCCCTTCGAATAGTTCATCCACTGTTTCGTACCATAAAGCCAACCATCTTTTAAAGTGTTTTTGAGTAACGGTATAGTTTTCTGCCTTATCTACCTTAGCATGGGCTGCTGGTGGATTTCCTCTAAATTTTGGAATTCTAAATAAATTGGATTCCCAAAAATCAGTTAGTTTCTCCAGATGAGGTGGCCAACCCTCTTCTGGTATGTTGTTGTTAAAAACTGGTCCGATTAAATCATCTAATCTAACTTTATCATAGAACTTTACTACAAGTTCATTGACGTCTTTTCTGTTTTCTATCGTTCTCATTCTTAATGTTTTTTTATAACATCTTCAACTCTATCAGTTGAGTCTCTTTTGGAAAGCGTCAGTCTGACCATACTATCTACTTTAGCAATTAAATTATGGGGTACATTGCTTTTTAAAGTTAAAATATCCCCTTTTTGTAACCTATTGTTTTTGCCTTCAACTCCAAAATCAATAGACCCATCTAGCAAATGAACAATAATAGGAAAGGGAGCTTTATGTTCCCGCATTTCTTGACCTTTTTTTAGAAGTATACGAATTTCTTTTGAAAATTCAGTCTCCAAAATAACTTTTAAAGCTACTCTATCCTCATTAAACTCCGCTGACTCATTATATGAGCTTTTAATCATCTTTTTAAACTTAAATTTTTTAATTTACCATTATCATTATACAAGATGTCATGTAAAGTGTTTTCTTCTAACATCTTTTTAAGATTTCCTCTAATATTTGCAAAATATTCATGTAAGTAACAAGGTGCATTTTCATCACACTCTGTTAAGCCCATTCCACAAGAAGTATAAACACTATCCCCATCAAT
>CAZKFN010000118.1:0-5264 GCA_964552035.1 uncultured Flavobacteriales bacterium | reverse complement strand
ACAGACCATGCTGCACTTAGAGAAGCCGTAGAAAAACTAGATGTTATAGTGAGTGAGCTGGTTCAAATGATTGTGGCTGCCAATAAAATTCCTATTTTAATTGGTGGAGGGCATAACAATGCTTATGGAGCAATAAAAGGTTGTTTTCAAGCTACAGGAAAAGCTATCAACTGCATTAATCTCGACCCTCATGCTGATTATAGAGCTTTAGAGGGAAGGCATTCTGGAAATAGTTTTTCTTATGCTAAAAAAGAAGGCTTTTTAAACCAATATGCCCTTGTGGGTTTACATAAGAATTATAACAGTAAAAATATGTTGCAACAATTAAATGCGGATGGCATCTACTACAACTTTTTTGAAGATATTTTTATTGAAAATAAAATCTCTTATGCTCTAGCTATTCAACAAATGCACGATAAAGTAAAACAAGATACTTATGGCGTTGAACTAGATTGTGATGCCATTGAAAATTTCCCGACTTCTGCTCAAACTCCTTCTGGTATTTCTGCTAACCAAGCAAGACAATATATCTGTCAAGTTGCGGCGTCTAAAAAAGCAATTTATTTACATCTTCCAGAGGCTGCACCATCTTTAATTCCCGGTTCTGAGGGACAGGTAGGTAAGCTCTTGGCTTATTTAGTTGCTGATTTTATACGTATTCGAGGAGCAGCATATCATTCTTCTACAAATTAATCAGCTGGATAGCTTTATTCCATCATCTTGTCTACTATTTTTTGGCGCAAATCAAAAAACACAGATCTGAGTGCACTTTCTCCATCGGTTCCATAGTTGACAATCAAAATAAAATGCTGGCCTTTCTTGGGGAAATAAAACATATCTGCACTGTAGCCCAAATCTCTTCCTCGATGTCCGTATGCATATTCATCTGCTTCTCGATCTATAAAATCCTTCATACTCCCTGCAGCCAAATATCGGTCGTCTCCTACTTTCATGGGCATATCGAAATTGAGCATTTCTGTTAAAGATGTGCTGGAAATTAAGTTTTGGTTTTCCAATAAGGCTTCAGAAAAAGTCAATAAATCAAACACATTGGTATATAAACCTGTATATCCGTTTCCACTTCCCGTATTAAAATTGGATACATTGGAGATGGTGCCGTTGTTATACAAATCGTAATAACCCTGTGCTACCTTGCCTTCTGGAAGGGGATCATGATAAAAATAATAAGAGTTTTGTAGTCTTAAAGGTTGCAGGATATAATCCCTCAACAATTGAGCATGAGATTGCCCCGTAGCTTTGTCGATTACCATACTTAACAAAAGAGTATTGGTATTGGAATAGGAAGCTTTTTCACCTGGGGCGAAAAGAGCTTCTTTTCCTCGTACAAACTTTAAAATATCATATTGATCTCTGTGTGCAGGAGGATTGTTTAAAACAGAGAGGTAGAAATTATTGTCGGTAATCACATCAAAAATTCCAGTAGTATGCTTTAAAAGCTGGAGTACGGTAACCTCATTGGCATTGGCAATTCCCTTTAAATCCTTTTCGCTTAAGTAGAAGTTTATTTTAGCATTTAAATCAATTTTCCCTTCTTCAACCAATTTGAAAGTCAGAGCAGCCATAAAGATTTTAGTTAAACTAGCTACTTTATTAATGTGGCAAGCTTGCATTGGGATTTGCTCTTTAATATCAGCCCAACCTGAAGCGCCAAACCAAACTGCTTCACTGTCTTTTATCAACAAAGCTATACCTGGCAATCCTTTAGCAGTGTAATTGTCTATAATATTTTGAAAAGCTTCTCCTTTAGAATGATAAATTGCTGCAGGCGTTGTACAAATGGAAGTTGGCGTAATGCTTTCTTCCCTATTACATCCACTTAAAAAGAGCAGCATTACAACAAGCATATTTAGATATTTTGTTTTCATTTTTAGCTGCAATTTAATCTTTGTTTAGGGGTTTATTCCAATAATAAATAACTCCTAAATGCACTGAATTGTTGGGCAATACAGGGACATACTTATTGACAAAAGGAGATTGTACCCAAAACTGATAAGCTAGGTAAACCTCAAGGGGAATGGGTAGCTGAGATTCTACATCATAGGCGATTTTTAAACTTGATGTTCCCATCCATTGATTTCTACCTTTGGGTTTTAGTAATTCATAAGTAGAGTTTTTAAAGATAAAAATATCCATATCGGGTATGGAACGTAAATAACCAAATCCTAAGCTTCCTTCTGCTGAAAGAGTAGGTAATATTTTATAGCGATAGCCAAAATCAGTATAAAACTGTATGCCATGTTGAGCATTGGCATGATAGAAGTAAGAAAAATATACAGCCTGAAACCATTGAGATTTTGGAGTGTCTTTATAATAATATCTTGTACCCAATCTTATTCCGGGATGAAAATCTCTACTCCAAATCCCCAAAGCTCCTTTCCCTGGCAAAAATGTACCGTTATTATATCCACTTAGCTCTATAGGAAACTGTGAGAGTTCTTCTTGTGCTAATGTAGAATTCATACCAATAAGGAAGAGGCTCAAATAAGCTATTGCTCGTATTTTTTTGATTGTAGAATTCAAGTATTCTATATTAAAGTTAGGCTAATGAAATTTAATTTTTTACAAACTTCTTCACAATTTGACCTCCTTTAAATTTTGAAAAGATGAAACGATGATAATAAATAACCAATCCCATAACAAGCGTTAAAAACAACGCAATTGGAAAGGCCATTAAGTCTAATCTATTCCAGATTAGTGTCAAAACATAAAGGGAAAAAAGAATTATAATACGAAACTTTAAAGGAGACCGTCTTAGTACAATTGTATTCATCTTTTATTTTATACCTTATAAAATTAAGTTTTTTTATGCAATAAGGAAAAAAAGGTAAAGAATAATTAAATGTTAGACACCGAACAGCTAAAAACATTTCACCCCGTCTTACCCATAAGTACTATTTCTCACCATTTCTTTTTAGATATCCTTAACTTTGGGTTTTAACGATTCACCAACTATCTTCCCCCCATGAAACAACTTATTGAATGTGTTCCAAACTTTAGTGAAGGCCAAGATCAAAGTACTATTGCTGCCATTGCTGCTGCGATACAAAGTGTGGAAGGAGTTAAATTGCTGCATCAAGATTCGGGCTTTGCAGCTCATCGAACGGTTTATACCTTTGCAGGTGAAGTTAAAGCGGTTATGGAAGCAGCTTATCGGGCCATTGAAGTTGCTGTAAAAAAAATAGATATGCGAAAACATCAAGGAGTGCATCCTAGGGTTGGCGCTTGTGATGTTTGTCCTTTTATTCCCATTTCTGGTATTCGTATGGAAGAGTTGGTTCCACTTGTTGATCAGCTTGCTCAACGATTGGCTCAAGATTTTAACATCCCTATTTTTTTATATGAAAGAAATGCTTCTTCTGCTAAACGAACAAATTTAGCTCAACATAGAATCGGCAATTATGAAAATCTTAAAAATAGAATGGCTAAAGGACTTTGGGAAGCAGATTATGGATTCTACAATGCACGTTTTGGTGCTTGTGTTATGGGGGCAAGGGATTTTTTGATTGCCTACAACATCAATCTCAACACCAAAGATGCTAAAATTGCGCATGAAATTGCTCAAGATATAAGAGAACTAGGAAGGCCTATTGGGAAGGAAAATGGAAAAACAATTTATCAACCGGGAAAATTAAAACATTTAAAAGCCATAGGTTGGTTTATTGAAGAGTTTCAAATGGCACAGGTTTCTACTAATCTTATTAACTTTAGAGAAACTCCTATTCATGAGGTTTTTGAAACCACAAAAGAATTGGCGAAAAAGTATCAGGTAGAAGTTAAGGGTTCAGAGTTAATCGGTCTTATTCCTAAGGATTGTTTGCTCGCTGCCGGGAATTTTTATCACAATGGAAATGCCTCAGAAGAAGAAAAAATTCAACTGGCTGTTAAAAAATTAGGTTTAAGTAGTTTAGAAGAATTTAATATGGAAGATAGAATAATAGAATTTGCATTAAAAAAATAAGTATTTTTAAATAGCTTATGTAAACCGTCAAAATTGATGAAAAAAAAGCCCAAAAGTCGCTTTAGAAAATCCTACCAAATAACGAGAAGTATTTTTTACTTTTTCCCAATACAACTGCTTTTTGTTCATCTAAAAAAGAACTTGCAACTGGTTTTATTTTGGCTGATTTTCTTTTTAATAATTTTCAATCAAATAGGAAACAAATACGGTATTCCATTGCTTTTTTTAGCACCTGAATATTTAGGACAACTTAGCTTTTCCAGTTATTTTATCACTGGGTTCTCTATAGGTGGGTTTATCACGGCTTTTAACATCTCATCTTATATTATGAATGGTTTTAGATTTCCTTTTTTAGCAACCTTGTCTAAGCCTTTCTTAAAATATTGCATGAATAATTCACTTATTCCTATAGCTTTTATAATTACTTATTGTATTCAATCCTATAAATTTTTAATCGACAATGAGGCACTTAGCCGGGCTGATAGTTTTTATAGGATTTTCGGCTTTCTAGGAGGAGTATTTATTTTCCTACTCCTTTCTGCACTTTATTTTGCTTTTACCAATAAGGATTTAGAAAAACTTTTTGGTAAAGAAATAACTAAGAAAACAAAATCTAAAAGAAAAGAGGCGAAACCAGCTAAAGACTTACTAAGTAAAACTGAGCATTGGTTTGATCGACCAATTGATGATAGAAAAGTATGGAAAGTAAGCTATTACATTGGTAGTTTTTTTAAAATAAAACGAAGCAGACCTTTTGAACATTATGATAGAAATATGCTCAATCAAGTCTTTCGTCAGAATCAAATTAATGCTTCCATATTTGAGATTATTGTCATTGTTTCTATTCTCACCTTAGGGTTGTTTAGAGATTGGGATAAGTTTATCATTCCTGCAGCAGCTACCGCCATTCTTGTTTTTACTATGTTATTGATGGTTAGCTCTGCTTTAAGGTCCTGGTTAAGAGGTTGGACATTTATTGTTATTGCTGGAGTTCTTATCGTGCTTAATTCAGTTTCAAAATACAACGATTTTTACTATGAAAGTAGAGCTTACGGTTTAAGTTATGATTCTATCGTAGATTATTCTAGAACAGAAGATGCGTATTTTATAGAGGAAGAAGACAAAAGAATTCACCGGGATATGCTCCACAATTGGAAAAATAAAAGTCGGCAAAAGCCCAAAGCAATATTTATTGCATCCAGTGGTGGTGGCTCAAAAGCTATGTATTGGTCTTTATTAGCTTTACAACATTTAGACAGCTTAAGTCAAGGAGAATTGTTTAAAC
>CAZKFN010000117.1:0-5493 GCA_964552035.1 uncultured Flavobacteriales bacterium | reverse complement strand
AAACAAGCGGAGATAGCCCAACATCAAGTAAGCCAAAAACTTCAAATTGAAGTTGATAATGCTAGAACAGAATATACCTTTGCTTTAAGTCAATTTCAAACATCCAAGGAGAACTTAAAGTTAGCAGAAAGGATTTACCAGAAAATGGCAATTAAATATGAAGAAGGAGTAAGCAGCAGCCTTGAATTAACACAAGCCAATGATCAGTTATTAGACACCCAAGGAGCATACATTGGAGCTGCCCTACAACTAATCAATGCAAAAGCTAATCTAGACAAAGCTCTAAATAAATAAAACAATGAAAATCAAAAAAAAATCAACTGCTCTTTTACTAATTATTCCCTTTTTGTTAGCAGCTTGTAGTGAAAAGAAAGCATCCACAACAGAAGGATTATCTACCGATGAGGTTATCCATAGGAATGATTTAAATGAAATGGAAGCACTAAAAAAGAAACTCTCAGCTCAGCAACATAATTTAGCCGAACAATTAGGAAAACTAACGGATGCAATCGATGCTCTAGATAGTAATAAGTCTATACCTTTAGTAAGTATTTATGAGATAAAGACTCAACGTTTTAAGCATTATATCGAAGTTCAAGCTAACTTCCATTCCGATAAAAATATTGAGCTTTTTGCAGAATATAATGGTTTATTAACCAAAGTCTTAATCCGAGAAGGAGACCGAGTTAAAAAAGGACAAGTATTAGCTCAAATTGATGATGGTGGGCTTTCCCAACAGCTCACTCAAGCAGAAGTCCAAGAAGGCTTAGCCAAAACAACTTACGAAAGGCAAAAAAAACTATGGAATCAAGATGTTGGTTCAGAAATGCAATACCTTCAAGCTAAAGCAAACTATGAAGCGCAAACTAAAATAGTAGCTCAATTGCGTGCACAAATGAGTAAAACCAAAATTAAGGCCCCATTTGATGCTGTTGTGGACGAAATTATGGTTGAAGAGGGTAATATGGTTATGGCTGGAGGAATGAATGCCATCATGCGCTTAATGAATCTGGATGAGGTTTATGTAAAAGCTGATGTCCCTGAAAACTATATTAAATCCATTAAAAAAGGAACAGAGGCAATTATTTCTATTCCTGTTTTAAACGATACCCTTATTACTACAATTTCTCAAGTAGGAAATTTTATTAAAGCTGACAATAGGACTTTTAGAGTAGAGGCAGTAGTAGAAAATAACAACTGGGATATTAAACCAAATATGAATGCTAAGCTGACAATCAACAATTACATTTCCGATTCAGCAATCGTAATTCCACAAAATGTTATAACAGAAGGTTCAAATGGAGAGCAAAAGTTAAGCGAACTTTTGTCAAAGCTGGAAAGTCTACTAATGGTTATATAGAAATATTAGAAGGATTAAACGTTGGAGCACAAATTCTAAATGAAGGATCTAGAACAGTTATCGACGGTCAAACTGTAGAAATTATAAAGTATTAAGCCATGGCTGACTCTAAAAAAATAATAGACAAAGAATTCAAAATGTCCTCTTGGGCAATTGAAAACCAAACGGTAATTTATGTCATCATTGCGGTTTTGCTCATTACTGGATTATCGGCATATTCCAATTTGCCAAGGGAAAGTTTTCCTGAAATTGAAGAAACTAAAATATATATTAGCACTGTCTATCCAGGAAATACGGCAGAAGATATAGAGCGTTTAATCACCGACCCTATAGAAAAGGAAGTAGAAAACTTAAGTAATGTCGTTGAGGTTCTCTCTACTTCACAACAGGATTATGGTCTAATTACAGTCGAATTTGATGAAAATATTTCTGTAGAAACAGCTAAACAAAACGTAAAAGACAAAATAGACATCAAAAAAGCCAGTGAAGATTGGCCTACATTTAATAATGCAAAAGTAGAACCCAACGTTTTTGACCTCAACTTTTCTGAGGAAATGCCCATTCTCAATGTGAACATCTCTGGTGATTATCCCATAGATAAATTAAACGATTTTGCAGATTTACTTCAGGATAAAATTGAAGAATTACCGCAAATCAAACAGGCAGATATAAGAGGAGTGGAGCAAAAGGAAGTCGAAATTGCTCTAGACCTACACAAGATGATGGCTGCAAAAGTGAGTTTTCACGATGTGATAAGCACCATTTCCAACGGTAACATGACCACCTCAGCAGGTAATCTAGTAAAAGATGGTTTGCAGCGTACCATTAGAATCTTAGGTGAAATAGAACATCCTGAAGAGCTCAATGATTTTGTAGTAAAAAATGAAGGCGGAGCCGTATACCTAAAAGACATTGCAAAGGTTTCTTTTAAGGAAGGAGACAGAACTACTTATGCAAGAGAATTTGGAGAAAAAGTGGTGATGCTGGATGTTAAAAAACGAAGTGGTAAAAACATGATTGAGGCAGCAAATGCAATTCAAGAGCTAATTGCTGAAGCCAAAGAAAAAGATTTCCCTGCTGATTTAGACATTTCCATAACCAACGATCAGTCTACTCAAACTATAAATCAAGTAAATGATTTGGTGAACAATATCGTTTTTGGTGTAATATTAGTGGTTGGTGTATTGATGTTTTTTCTCGGATTTAGAAATGCATTATTTGTTGGTTTCGCCATACCTATGTCTATGTTTATCTCATTTATGGCCATAGAAGCTATTGGGTACACCATGAATACTATGGTACTATTCGCATTAGTTATGGGGCTGGGGATGTTGGTTGACAATGGGATTGTAGTTGTAGAAAATGTATATAGATTAATGGAAGAAGAGGGGATGAGTCGTATTGAAGCAGCTAAACTTGGGGTGGGAGAAATTGCTTATCCTATTATTATTTCTACTGCAACAACTGTTGCTGCATTTCTTCCTTTAGGATTTTGGCCTGGAGTTATTGGTTCCTTTATGATGATTTTCCCCATTACCTTATCCATAGTTCTTGGATCCTCACTCTTTGTAGCCTTATTCCTAAACTCTGTTTTAGTTTCTCGCTTAATGACCATAGAAGAAAAGGTTTTGAGCAACAAGAAAATGATAAGCTTAAGCATTGTTTTCATCATCATAGGGAGTCTTATGATGCTGGCTGATTCTTCTATAAAAATTATGGGAAGCATCCTTTTTGTTACGGTTGCTTTTATGTGGTTATATAAATATTTCCTTATGCGTATTGCTTCCTATTTCCAACGCAATACTCTCGTTAAGTTAGAAAATGCATACCATACCTTTCTAAGTTATGCACTAAGAGGCAAAATGCCTTTCGTCTTTCTATTTGGAATTATCGGCGTATTTATACTTTCAATAGCTTTGATAGCTTTAAAATCTCCAGATGTAGAGTTTTTCCCTGACAATAAGCCTAATCAAATTATTGTTTATATCGAATATCCTGAAGGTACAGATATAGAGAAAACAAATAAAATCACCCAATCTATAGAAAAAAGAGTTTATGATGTGATTTTAGACGAAGAATATATAGATGCAGAGGGTAATAACTTCATGGTTGAATCTACTATCTCTCAAGTTGGGGCAGGAGCTGGAAATCCACGACAAGATATAGGTTCTCAAGCTGAAATGCCTAATAAAGGTAAGATTACAGTTGGACTTGAAGAATTCAAATTTAGAAAAGGAAAAGACAGTGAAGTCCTACGACAAAAAGTTCAAGAAGCTTTAAAAGGAATTTATCCTGGAGTAGCTATCTCAGTAGAAAAAGATGCTGTCGGTCCCCCAGTTGGTTACCCTATTAATATAGAAATTACTGGTAAAAGCTATGCAGAATTAATTCAAACTGCTGAGGATATGCGTGCTTACATTACAGCAACAAATATTGCAGGAATTGAGGAACTAAAAATTGATGTTAACAACGAAAAACCTTCTATGGAGGTTGAAATAGACCGTAAAAAGGCTGGAGATTTAGGTGTTACTTCTGCTCAAATAGGAGACCAACTGAGAAGTTCCATCTTTGGTGCAAAAGCAGGTATATATAAAGAGGATGGCGATGATTACGACATTTATGTGCGTTTTAATAAAGAAAACCGTTATAATCTTAACTCTTTATTTAACCAAAATATTATCTTTAGGGACGCAGCTACTGGGGTATTAAAAGAAATTCCTATATCTGCTGTTGCAACGCCTAAAAATATATCTGCATACAGTGCTATTAAACATAGGAACTTAAAAAGAGTAGTAACCTTATACTCTGGAGTATTATCAGGATATAATGGAAATCATATTGTTGAACAAGTGCAAGCTGCACTGAAAAATTTTGAGATTAATGAAGATGTAGAATATAAGTTTGCCGGTGAAATTGAAGATCAAGAAAAAAATATGAGCTTCTTAGTTTCCGCTTTAGGAACTGCTATGGCTTTGATTATTCTATTATTAGTTCTACAATTCAATTCTATTTCTAAGCCCATTGCTATATTATTCTCCATTTTACTGAGTTTTAGTGGAGTATTCTTTGGAATTGTTATCTTCAACATGACGTTTGTGATTATGATGACCATGGTAGGTATTATATCCCTAGCAGGAATTGTAGTAAATAATAGTGTTGTGCTTATTGATTATACAGATATTTTAGTAGATAGAGCCAAAAGAAGGCTAAAGCTTAATAAAAACGACTTATTATCTAGCGAAGAAGTCAGTGCGTTAATTGTTGAAAGTGGAAGAGCTAGGCTTCGCCCAGTATTGCTAACTGCTATTACCACTGTCTTAGGCTTAATACCTTTAGCTACAGGATTAAACATCGATTTTTACGGCTTATTTTTAAACTTTGACCCCGATATCTATATGGGAGGAGATAATGCTTCCTTTTGGGGGCCATTAGCTTGGACAGTTATCTTTGGTTTAACCTTCGCAACTTTTTTAACCTTAGTGATTATCCCTGTATGTTATTACCTCATCTATAAATTAAAGATTAGGGTTTTTAAAAATAAAGTAAAAGAAGTTCAAGCCTCATAAACACTTTTTCCTAAACTGCTCAAAAATAAAAAGAGCTGTCCCAGTATTGAGGCAGCTACTTTCGTTTTGCTAATTTAAAAATATTATTCTTTTACTTCCGGCTTTAATTATTCTTTTACTTCCGGTTTTAATTGAAATGTATTCATAAAGTCAGTTGTACATTCTCCAGCTATAAAGGTCTCATTCTCCATTAATTGCTGATGAAAAGGTATGGTAGTCTTAATTCCTTCAATTACATATTCACTTAAAGCTCTTCTCATTTTTTTAATAGCTTCTTCTCGGGTTTGAGCTATAGTTATCAGCTTTGAAATCATAGAATCATAATAAGGAGGGATTACATATCCAGCATAGGAATGTGTATCTACTCTTACGCCATGTCCACCAGGTGCATGATAAGTTGTTATCGCTCCAGGGCTAGGTCTAAAATCATTAAAGGGGTCTTCTGCATTAATTCTGCATTGAATCGCATGTAATTGAGGGTAATAATTTTTACCTGAAATTTTATATCCAGCTGCTATTTTAATTTGTTCTTTTATCAAGTCAAAGTTAATTACCTCTTCAGTAATA
>CAZKFN010000116.1:0-5495 GCA_964552035.1 uncultured Flavobacteriales bacterium | reverse complement strand
TCGGCTGTTTTGTGCGAGTTTCTGCACTTGTTTTTGATTGAATCAGACTGCTTTCTTTGTCCCGAATTAAGAAATTGCTAGATATATAGATAGTTTTCTGTTACTATAATAAATAGTTTAACAGCTATTATTTTCATCTACTAAAAGGAAGAAGTAGTTTAATAAGGGTAAAGCACTTTGCAAGACAGTATAAAACTGAAAATCTTTGATGAAGATTTAATTATTTATGGAAAATCATTATTAAGTGCTCTCTTAAAAGACAGAACGACAGGGAAAAATATAATTTGGGCAACAAACGATTATATAAAACTGGGTGAAATATATAAAGCTGAAAATGAAATTGATCTTAGTATTTTAAATGGTAATAATGAAAAATTTATTAGACCAAGAATAACTAAATCCTACGAAAAACAAAACAATAGAACAAGAGATAAAGCTGAAGTTTTTACTCCCTCATGGGTTTGTAACCAACAGAATAACCTGATAGATGAACAGTGGTTTGGACGAAAAGATGTTTTTAATACCTCTAGCGATAAAACCTGGACTCCACATAAAGGGAAAATAGTCTTTTCAAACATAAAAAATAAAACCTGGAAAGACTATATAGATGCAAGAAGAATTGAAATTACCTGTGGTGAAGCTCCTTATTTAGTTAGTCGTTATGACACTGTTTCAGGAAAACAAATTGCTCTCAAAGATAGAATTGGATTCTTAGATAGAAAAATGCGCATTGTTAGTGAAAATACTACAACTGAAGATGAATGGTTTAAATGGACAAAAAGAGCTTTTCAGAGCGTTTATGGATATGAATTTCAGGGAGACAACTTGCTCTTAGCTAGAGAAAACCTTTTACATACTTTTGTTGATAACGTAAAAGATAAATTTAAAAGAGACCCTACCCTAGATGAATTAAAAAAAATAGCTCTAATAATATCATGGAATATTTGGCAAATGGATGGACTAACATTTAGAATTCCCCTCTCTGACTTAAAAGAAGATTGCCTTCAATTAGACCTGTTTGAAACTGTTGAAAAACATAATAAAAAACAAGAAATAAAATATTGTAAAATAAAAAATTGGCGTTCAAATATAATATTAGAATATCGCACTTTATTGAGGGAGAGAAAAAATGGATAAAACGTTTTCGGCAGCATTTGAGTATAAACTAGTTTATATATGCGAAATAGATGTTGAAAGCCACAGGGGATTACTTAAAATAGGCGATACTACCATCAGAACTGATGAATCCATAGATAACCTTCCCCCCAATTGTAGAGCACTTAACCAGGAAGCCATAAGCCGTATTAGAGAATATACAAATACAGCAGGCATATATTTTAACTTGTTACATACGGAACTTGCAGTA
This sequence comes from uncultured Flavobacteriales bacterium, assembly GCA_964552035.1. Taxonomy (GTDB): domain Bacteria; phylum Bacteroidota; class Bacteroidia; order Flavobacteriales_E; family Vicingaceae; genus CAZKFN01. The sequence continues at coordinate 4,129 of CAZKFN010000116.1, read as the reverse complement.
AGAAGCATCAAAGACCAAAACGGAAACGCCGCAATAGAAGCTTTTAGAGACTATCATGTACATAGGGTATTAGAAAACTCAGGAATTCCTAAAAAGAAATTTAAATCTTCCACAGGTCAAGAATGGTTTGAAGTTGATTTACCAACAGCCATAAAATCAATTGAAGCGGTAAAAAAAGGACATCATAATTTATCAGCTACTACCAGCGACTCTTTTACACCAATAGTATTTAGACCTGAACAAGAAGACGCTATAAATAAAACTCTAAAACAATTCAAAGCTGGAAACAGAATGCTGTGGAATGCAAAAATGCGTTTTGGAAAAACCCTTAGTGCCTTAGAAGTCGTAAAACAATCTAAGTTTGAAAAAACAATTATTATTACCCATAGACCTGTTGTAGATAGTGGTTGGTATGAAGATTTCAAAAAAATTTTTAATAATGAAAATTATATCTATGGTTCTAAAAACACAGGCAATACGATAGATAAACTACTTACATCAGAAAAAAATTTTGTTTATTTTACATCAATGCAAGATTTACGAGGTTCTGATCTTGTTGGAGGAAAGTTTGACAAGAATGATGCTGTTTTTGAAACTGTTTGGGATTTTGTTATAGTAGATGAAGCCCATGAAGGAACAACTACTGCTCTCGGCAATGATGTTATAAAGGCAACAGTTAAAGAAGAACTAAATAAAACAAAGTTTCTAGCTCTTTCAGGAACCCCTTTTAACATTCTCGGTGACTACGATGACAATGTTTACACCTGGGACTATGTCATGGAGCAAAGCAGAAAACACGAGTGGAACGAAAATAATTTTGGAGACTCAAATCCATACTCTGAATTACCTGAATTAAAAATCTATGTCTATGACTTAGGTAAATTGATAGATAACCCACGATATAAAGAACTTGAAGATAAAGCTTTTAATTTTAGAGAATTTTTTCGAGTATGGACTGGGGATATGAGAACAGATCGTCATCCTCTCCCTCCTGGAGTAAAAGAAGGGGACTTTTTCCATAGAGATGATGTTTGGAGTTTTTTAAATTTAATAACAAAAAAAGATAAAGAAAGCAAATATCCATACTCTACCGAGGAGTATCGTTCTTTATTTAGACACTCCTTATGGATGGTGCCAGGTGTAAAAGAAGCAAAGGCATTAAGCCAATTGATGAAAACTCACCCTATATTTGGCAATGGTAGCTTTAATATAGTTAACGTAGCAGGTGACGGCGATGAAGAAGAAAAATCAGAGGATGCATTAAAGAAAGTACAAAGCGCTATAAAAGATGCTGGAACTGAAAATTACACAATAACTCTTTCTTGCGGTAGGCTCACCACAGGGGTTACTATACCAGAATGGACAGCTGTTTTTTATTTGGCAGGTTCTTTTTCTACATCCGCATCTAACTACTTACAAACAATATTTAGAGTACAATCACCATGCAATAAAGGCGGCAAGATAAAAACAACAGCATATGTTTTTGACTTTGCTCCTGACAGAACTTTGAAAATGGTAGCAGAGTCAGTAGCCATTTCGACAAAGGCAGGAAAAACAGATAGCTCGGATAGATTGATTTTAGGCGAGTTTTTAAATTACTGCCCAGTTATAGCTGTCGAAGGTACCAATATGAAAAAATATGATACCAACAGACTGTTACAACAATTAAAACGTGCTTATGCTGAACGAGCAGTAAAAAACGGATTTGATGATAACAATCTATACAATGATGAACTTTTAAAATTAGATAATATAGATTTAGAAAACTTTAAAAAACTAAAAGGAATTGTTGGCAGCTCCAAGTCATCGCATAAAACAAATGATATTGATATCAACAAACAAGGTTTTACAGATGAGGAATATGAAGAACTAGAAAGATTGAGGAAAAAACCTCAAAAAGAGCGAACTCTCGAAGAAGAAGCTAAACTAGATGAAGCAAACGAAAAAAGAAAACAAGCCAGTGATGCCCGTTCCATTCTGCGTGGTATTTCTATCAGAATGCCTCTTTTAATATATGGTGCAGACATTGATATTAATGAAGATATTACTATGGAGAAACTAGTAGAAATAGTAGATGACTCCTCTTGGGAAGAATTCATGCCAGTAGGTGTTACAAAGGAAATATTTAAACAATTTATAAAGTACTATGACCCTGAAATATTTGTAGTTGCTGGTCGTAAAATAAGAGACATTGCTAAAGGTGCAGATGAATTGCCTCCGACAGAAAGAATAAAGCAAATTGCAGAATTGTTTTTAAATTTCAAAAATCCAGATAAAGAAACAGTTCTTACCCCATGGAGAGTTGTAAACATGCACATGGGCGATTGCTTAGGCGGCTATAATTTTTATGATGAAGGGTACAAAGAACTATTAGAAGAACCTAGATATATCTACCAAGGACAAGTAACAGAAAATACCTTAAGCAATAAAAATGCTAAAATACTAGAGATAAATTCTAAAACAGGACTTTATCCTCTATACATAACCTACAGTATATTTAGAAAAAGATGCAAAGAGTATTCTGAATCAGATTTAACAAAAGAACTTGAAGATAAACTCTGGAAAGAAACAATTAAAGAGAATATATTTATAATTTGTAAAACACCAATGGCAAAATCTATAACCAAAAGAACATTAGTGGGATTTAAAAATATTTCAACGAATGCCACATACTTTGATGACTTAAACAATATGATGAGGAACAAGTCCAAACAATTTATAGACAAAATAACAAGAACAAACTACTGGAAAAAGAAAGGAGTAGAAAAAATGAATTTTGATGCTGTAGTTGGAAACCCCCCATATCAAGAAATGGATGGAGGAGCGCAGGCTAGTGCGAGTCCTATATATCAACACTTTGTAACAACTTCTAAAACGATAGATCCCAAATATATTTCATTTATAATGCCTACTAGATGGTATGTCGGCGGCAAGGGATTGAATAGCTTTCGTGAGGAGATGCTAAATGATATTCACTTGAAAGTTTTATATGATTGTTTAACACCCGACGATATTTTTCCAAATACTAATATCCGTGGAGGAGTATGCTATTTTTTATGGGATAGTAATTATGATAATACTGAAAATCTTACACGTGTAGTAACTATTGAAAACAATAAAGTAGTAGCAGATCTTTTAAGACCAATTAAAATTGAAGGTCTAGATCTTTTTATAAGAGATGGACAGGCTATAAATATTATAAATAAAATCTTTACTAATAAATCTCAAAAAACTATGGACGAATTTATTTCGGTTAGACAGCCCTTTGGTCTGGAAGGTGATTTTATAAATTCAAAAGATTTTCATAGCAATAATCAAAAACTACAAAATCCTATAGTATGCTATGGAAGAGGGCAAACTTTAGGGTATGTGGAAAGAGATATAATAAAAACTAGAACTAATTGGATTGATAAATGGAAAGTATATATGCCCTATGCTAATAATATAGGAACAGAACTCAACGATGATAATCAAAATACTTTTGTAGGAGAACCCGAATCAATATGTACAGAAACATTTATACTAGCAGGTGCAGACTTGGACCTTAATAAAGATTCTTCAAATAATTTATCAAATTATTTGAAGAACAAAATTCGCAAGATATCTACTTAGCCTAGCTAAGAGTAGCCAACATGCAACTGCTAAAACTTATCGATTTATACCCTTACAAGATTTCACCGATAAGTCAGATATAGATTGGAACAAATCAATCAAAGAAATTGATAAACAACTTTATAAGAAATATGATTTAAGCCAAGATGAAATAGACTTTATAGAAAAGAAAATAAAGGAAATGGATTAGACTGTTATTACAGAGCAACCATTTTCAATTGCTTACAAATTGTAAACAGTTGGTTACCCGTATTTTTTAATAAACTCTGTGAAAATAAAAGTTGTGGTTTTTTATTACTGTGATATACTATAAAAAAATTGACTCTTTGATCGAGGGTAATATGAAAAAGTTTTTAATGCTTTTTATTTGCTTTAGATAATTGGCAAAAAGGAGGGTGAAAAATGAACAAGACAAAAATGAAAGAAATTGCGGAATTTTCGACACGAATAAGTGCAGAGGCCTGGGTTGGACCTTTGAAAGAGCAAATATTATATTTATTTGGTTTTCTTCGACTTA
>CAZKFN010000115.1:0-5550 GCA_964552035.1 uncultured Flavobacteriales bacterium | reverse complement strand
CTAAAGACCCTACAACATAAGCCTTTGCGGCGAAAAAGCCGTGATGTTGATAACTTTTCTAAAAACGACCTTTGGAAACCTTGAAAACAACCGAAATCGAAACAAAAAAGCGGCATTGCCGCTTTCTAAAATCAAATAGGTGGCTTCGCCACTCTTTTTTTACGCCCCTTTTTTACCCTGCCAATCAGGGAAGGTATAAAAAAGAAACCTTGCTGTTGTGGTGTCCAAATCCAAAACAGATTAAAAATTTATTCCACTTTCCTAAAAGTAATATCCTCATGCTCCTCTACTGGCTGGTACAAATGGATTACCCCATCTTTCTCGAAAATTTCAAAAGAAGTGTAATAGTCAGGAAAATGGTATAAAAGCCTATTTTCAACTATCCTTATTTTGTTTCCTGTAAAATCTTTTAATAATCTGCAATTTCTCAGGGTAACTGTTGAATCAGTTACTACCAAAGAGCAGTTCTCATTCCATTTAGAATGTTTAGTTTCTACTTCAGAATAAGTTCCTTTTACTTCATCAATCGTAAAGGTCTTTTGATTACAAGCCATAATAAGGAAAGTTGAAACTATTATTGTCCATTTTTTCATCTCCATTGATAGTTAAAAATGAAAGTTTGGCTAATATTTCGGTATGCCTGACTGCCTTCAAAGCCCGGTTGCCTCATGTATGACTTTCCGTTTTCTATATTGCCTGAACCAATTGACGTAACATTGAAAATTCTGATTTCTAACAATCCATCTTCAAGCGGATTGATTTCCACATTCGCTCCTCCAATCACTTGTTCAGGCGTGGTGAAGTCTCTATTCATAAGAAATGAATCAAGTAAATCCATAACTGCCTGAATAGGGGTATAATTTATATGCTTATTAAATGTGCCTTGTTCGCTCAATGGCAGATTTGAATTGTCTTTTTTCCATTGGTTCACCGCATCCCTAACGATGTCAATTTGCCGCATGAACTGATTAATTGAATGGTCTTTCCCAAAAACGGTGTTTTCGGGACCTTCACCACTGATGAGATTCCCCACAGTTACACTTGCAAAATTTGAAAAATTATAGTTTTCGTTGGCAATGAATAAATCATTGTAATAAGTTTTTCTATCACCATGATAATTTGGATTTGGGTGGTATGGCTCATTGCTTTGAGTAGGGTTTTTAGTGTAAGTTCCTAAACTGCTAAAATCTTCTTCTGTTGAATACTTTTCGTAATTGGTCACTGCTTTGAATAAACTAAATTCAGTTCCAGCCCCCATATTGTGAATGTCTTTTTCTGTCAGTTCTTTAACTCCCGTAATCACCACTTCGGGCAATATGCCACCGTTATATATTTTATCATCACCGCCCTGTTGTCCACCGCCACCGCTCACAGGCTCATCGCCCGTGCTTTGCAGCCCGTCAATGTCTTTATGTGTTATTGGTTTATTGCCCGCATAATTATAGGGCGTTAAATACGGATAGTCGGCAGCAAGTGGGTCAACGGATATGAAGCGGCACGTCCACGGGCTGTAATATCGCGCACCAAAATAATACAAACCGCTTTCGGCATCTTTTTCTTTACCAACATATCGATATCGCTTTTTATCAAAAGTTCTTAATGAGCTATCACCAAAAGGGTAATATTCCTGTCTATCAATAAGGCCTCCGGTGTTGTTTAATCTGCTAGTAGAAGCCCCTAAATGGTCATCTAAAATGTAATGGGTTGCCTCAGCTATATCGTCCTTAAATTCCGTACCAATTCGTACTTGTGCAATACTAGTAGCATCATCCATCACATGAATGATGTTCTGCTCCTTAGCTGTGCTGTCTTCTTGTTTTAACCCGCTGATAATTCCTTTGTTGTTTTGAAACATAAACTACATCAAATATCCTGATTTATATATACTTCTGCAAGCGTTTTATAAAAAAAACAAGTATATTCTACTATTTAAAGCATCTTATCGGGAAACAATAGTTCGAACACTCTCTGAGAAGCCTTTCCATCTTGATAATGATTAAATCTATCCAAAAATTTTCGATACCTTTTAAGGTATTCTTCATCTTTACTCCATTCTTCTATAGAAAATAAAAGTTGAAACAGTTCTTCTTCATTACTGGCAAAAGGGCCAGGCAGTTCTTGATAATAATTAAAATACATCCCACGGCAATTTTTCAAATATTCTTCTAAATCATAAGAATAAAATACAATAGGCTTTTTAGTAAGCATAAAATCAAAGAAGGTACTGGAATAATCATTCACCAAGACATCTATGTACGGGAACAACTCTTGGATATCGTCTACAATTGATGAAACATCTTTTATATGGGATAAGTGAGAAGGCACAGACAAGGATTTTTGCCAGGGATGCTTTTTAATTAAAAGCAGATAATTTTTCTCTTTTAACATTTTATTAAAACTGGCTAAATCTTTTGAAAAAGGACTTAACAAAGCATTGTCATCTCTAAAAGTAGGCGCATATAAAAGAATCTTTTTGTATTGATTTAAATCCAGCTGATTTCTATAATTAATTACTACCAAACTGGAGTTATATAAAACATCATTTCTAGGATATCCTGTTAGCTTCACCTTAGGGTTCTCAAAAGCTCGTTTAAATATATTCCCAATCTCTTCTGAAGGAGAAAGTATGAGTTTATATTTCTGTCTAGAAAAGAACTTGAACTTTTTAAGTAATCGTACCATTCTGGTATCCTTAACCTCAACATTTTCAAAAGTCGTTCTATCGATTCCAATTTGTTTTAAAGGTGTACCGTGCCAAGTTTGAATAAAATTAAAACGCCCTAAAATAATAGGTATATAGTAAACATCATAAGAGGATTTTTCAATTACTAAATATTTAGCCCTAAGTATTTTAAAAAACCCATTTAAAGAATATGGATTGATGTAGGGTGCATCGATAGATTCTAAAAATTCTCTTTGAGATTTAGATTTAGCAGACCAATAATAAGCTATTTTTTTAGTATGAATATATCTTAAATATTGATACATATACTTTGGGTTTCCCTGGAATTGCTTGGCATCTCCTGCACCAAAAAGAATGAGACTATTTTTTTTAGGTATCAGGTAGGAAAGAATGAAAAGCGGAATATGTATGAAATAGTTTTTCATAAAATGGAGGTGCTTATCCCTTTTGCTTTCTAATAATTGATTTAATAGCAGTTGTAGAGATTCCTTTTGTTCTTGGCAAGTATCTTACTTCACAGTGTTTCTCTAGAAAATCAAACTTACCCTTCCAATCATCCCCCATTACAAAAATATCTACTTGATGATTAATAACATCATCAATTTTTTGTTCCCAATTGGTTTCCGGAATTACTAGGTCAACATAATCTATAGATTCTAAAAACTCTTTTCTTTTTTCATAAGGCATCTCACAAATCTTATCTTTTTGTGCATTAAATTCATCCGTAGAAAGTCCAACAATCAAACGATCACCAATGGCTTTTGCTCTTCTTAAAATTTCCAGATGTCCAAAGTGAATTAAATCAAAAGTTCCATAAGTTAAAACTGTTTTGTAGTTTCTTCTAAATAGTTTTTTAAAGTCAAAATTTAAAGTTTTCACTTCGCTATCTAAAGTAAAGAACCTCACCAATTCCTTAAATAAAGGAAGTTTCATTTTCATGTCCTCATCTATTGAATTATCAATGTATTCAATAGTCTTCACACCTTCTAAAACAACAAAATTAAGCCCTAAAGATGTATTGTAAAATCCTTTACCAATGAGAAGCCCTAAAGTTCTATTCCTACTTAAATCGTTAAGGGAAGTCAAAGAAATATCCCCTATCCCACAAGATAAAAAGATAGTTGATTCTTTTCCACCTAAGGCTTTTAAAATAATTTTTATCTCCGCAATTGCTTTAGTGAGCACCAAAAATCTAGTATTGGCAGAGTTATACTTAGCATCGATGTACCCTAAAATAATGGCATACATATTTTTTAATGCACTGAGCAATTCCACTCCTTTTATATCCGTGGTATAATCCACTAAAAGGTTAGTTTCCTCTATGATTTCTAAGATTTTATTTAGCTGATTTATATGTTGATACCCTAAAGTTAGTAAACTGGGTGATCTGTTGATAATTCCAACGCTAAAAGATCCCCCTTTCCAACTTATAACCTCTTGGTGAGGTAATTCTCTTCTAAGGTATTCCACAATGGTTTCTCCATTCTCATATAAACCTTTAGCCATATTGACAATCAAAGAAGTCTTCCCAACATTTTTCTTTAAATCTTTTACTACACCAGGAATGGCTTTAGTTGGCAAAGTAATCAAAACTACAGCTGCTGTATTTAAAACCTGAGAATCTGTTGTTGCTTGAATTTTATGATGTAGTGTTCGACCTGAAAAATATTTCGAATTGCTGTGTTGTTGGTTTATTTCATCTTTAATTTTGGAATCTCTCAACAATATATACACCTCGTTATTTTCATTATAACTTAGTTGATGTGCCATTGCTGTACCAAAGCTACCTCCACCAAAAACGACTACTTTCATATTTTCTTATATTTATAAACCAACAGATAGTCCCATATGCTCTTTATGTATATGAGCCTAAATAACAATATTACAAATATTCACTCAATTATTTTATTGGAAATTTGCTTTTCCACTCTAGGTATTTTAATACCACAACCTTGCTTTTACTTGCTTAAGATAATCCAATGCCTTTGGACTTATTTTTTGTATTGGCATTTGTTTACGTATCTTTCTTACCTTCCTCATATTCTTAAACATACCCACAAAATCAAAACCTGTATTTTTTAAATATTCTAAAGACCACATAAAAGCAGTAGTTCTATAATATTTATCAGGTAAATATCTCCAAGCCACCACACATTTATTATACCAAAGCATGGCGAGTTTTTCTTTTTTGGTAATTCGACCTAATGGGGATTCTTTATGTAAAACTTTTATGGAATTATCATAAGCCAAGGTATAACCAGCTTCTACTATTCTATAACTTAAGTCGTATTCCTCCATTCCGTAAAAAAAGTTTTCAGGATAGAGTTTTGTCTTTTGAAATAATTCTCTTCTCATTAAGTGAGCAGCTCCAACAAAATAATAAGTCAGAAACCACTCTTTGTCTTTATATTCCTTATATTTTTTATGGGGCAAAGCATTAGGCTGTCTTAAACCCGTATCAAAATAATGAATGTTAAGTGTAATGACGGCCGTATTATTTTCTATAAACTGAGGTTTTGAAAATAGACTTGCTGCTTTTTTTATGGCATCTTTTTCTTGAAAAACCACATCATCATCTAAAACTAGAAAAAGAGGATATTTAGCCTTTTGTATTAAAAAATTCCTTCCTCTTGCTACTCCTAAATTTTCATCATGGTCAATATATTTTATAGGAAAAGTAGGATGTTTTTTTATAAACTCTTCTAATGCTCCATAATCGTCTGATGAGTTATTGTTGAGTAATAAGATTTCTCCAACATACCTATTAAGTTCTTCTTGCTCTCTTAAGTTTTCTAACAAAGCCAAAGTATCCTCCACTCTATTATAGGTAATAATCAAAATACTAATGCTTGCCTTCATATTTAAAC
>CAZKFN010000114.1:0-5631 GCA_964552035.1 uncultured Flavobacteriales bacterium | reverse complement strand
CTGAGGAAGTAGTTCAATTGGATGAAAAAGTTAAGGTAGTAATCTTAGATTTTGATGACGATAAGAAGCGTATTGCTCTTGGAATGAAACAACTAGAAGGACACCCATGGGATAAATTAGATGAAAATCTACAAGTCGGAGATAGAGTTAAAGGAAAAGTTGTCGTAGTTGCAGATTATGGTGCTTTTGTTGAAATTCAACCAGGTGTTGAAGGTTTAATCCACGTTTCTGAAATTTCTTGGTCTAATCACTTGCAACCTGCTCAAACTTTCTTTAAAGTTGGAGATGAAGTAGAGGCTGAAATCTTAACCTTGGATAGAGAGGAACGTAAAATGTCGTTAGGAGTTAAACAATTGACTAAAGATCCATGGGAAGGAATTAGTGAGCGTTACCCAGTTGATAGTAAGCATGATGGTAAAGTAACCAACATTTCTGATTTTGGGGTATTTGTAGAATTGGAAGACGGCGTTGACGGTTTAGTTCATATTTCTGACCTTTCTTGGTCTAAGAAAATTAACCATCCTAAAGAAGTTACCAGTATTGGTGATGATATGGAGGTGGTGATTTTAGAAATTGATGAAGAGAACAGAAGATTAAGTTTAGGATATAAACAATTAGAAGAGAATCCTTGGGAAACTTTTGAAACTGTTTTTGAAATCGGAAGTATTCATAAAGCTACTCTTACAGAACTTGGTAAAAAAGGTGCAACTCTTATTTTACCTTACGGTGTAGAAGCTTTTGCAACAAGAAAGAACATTGTAAAAGAAGACGGTACTTCTGCAGCTAAAGATGAGGAGTTGGATGTGAAAATCATCAGTTTCAATAAAAATGCTAAGAAAATTATAGTTTCTCACACTCAAATCTATAAGGATATAGAAGAAGAGGAGAAGGGCGAAAAGAGAAGTAAAGCAAGAGCTCAACAAAAAGAAACTCAAAGAGCTATTAGGAACATGAATGAGAAACAAGAACGTACTACTCTTGGAGATCTAGATGCCTTGGCAAATTTGAAAGACGAGCTGAAAGAAGAGGAAGCTTTAAAAGATAAGGAAAAAGATAATTAACCTTATCCTCAATAATTAAAAAGGGCGTTTCAAATTTGAAACGCCCTTTTTGTTTGCTATGTATGTTCATTATCTCTAGGCTTAAAGTCCCGAACGGGCTTATTTTGACGAGAACCGTTTGTTGAAGGGCAGGGGTGTCCATCGTGAGGTGGAACCTGAAGGAGATTGGAAGCAAAGTTCTGTCCTGAGGAATACAACATATTAGGCATAACCGTCGGAATAAGGTTCCAACACAAGCCTAAACCCAAAGATTACACAGACAACAGGATGTATATATGGCAGAGACATGGAGTGAAAGTGAATCGCCTTACCACGGGAGGTCTGATAGACTTGTGGAAAAAAAGTAGGAAGCACGGAGAACAGTTGCTATCAAAAGTCAGCAGATGGCATAGTACTAATTATCGACTATAATTAGGAAGGTCTGAGCTTTAGAAGATGTGTGGTAAATGAAAGCTGCCAAATGAAAGGAAAAGAACAGAAAACCTTTGATAAATCAAAGACCTCTAAACAAAAGAATAAGACGGAATCCGAAGGCTATGTTGTGGGGCAGACTTTCATGTGGATAACTGAAAACAATCGCATCAACAATCCAGAAAGTGAGTTGTGTAAGCTAAAGAACCACCGTGTGTACCGAACGTTACGCTCAGTGGTGTGGGAGGACAGCTAGGGAAAGAACCCTTAGCTTCCTACTCGATTGTTCTGAGTTTTCTGGAATTTTGGATAGGTAAAAGTTTTGAAATTTAAAAAGGCAGTATTATTCAAATAGCTTTAATCAGAGCCCATTTTCTTTTTGCGTTTTTTCATTTCCTTTTTATAGTTTTTTGTTGCCTTTTTTTCGTGTTTTTTATGTCCTTTATGAATCTTTTGACTGGGTGATTGTCCTCCTCTAATTTCTGAAGTATCGACTCCTTTAAAAGCTCTATATGGATTACAAGAAGAAAAAGTAAAACACCATAAAGAAAGCATCAATATATAAGTAAACCTTTTTTTAGTCATAAGCTCTTGAAAGAATCTTAATGTCTTTTATCAATTGGTCAATACTTTTACTATCTGTGCCGTCATAAAAGCCACGAATTCGTTTTTCTTTATCTACCAAAACAAAATTTTCAGTGTGAATAAAATCATCAGGTCCACCGTCACCCTCCGATACTGCAGCAAAGTATGATTTTCGAGCTAAATTGTAAATTTCAGCTTTATCTCCAGTTAAAAATACCCATTTCTTAAAGTTTGCTCCATAGCTTTCACCGTATTCTTTTAAAACTTCTGGGTTGTCGTGCTCCGGCATTACCGTATGAGAAACAATAAGAAAATCTTCTCTATTTATATTTGCTTTTTGAACTCTTGCTAACTGTGAACTCATATCAATGCAGATATCTGGACAAGTAGTAAAGAAAAAGTCAGTTACATAGTATTTCCCCTCTAAATCCTCTTGCGAAAATGGTTCTCCTTCTTGATTAATCAAACTAAAATTAGCTATTCTATGGTTCTTAGTTACCCCTTTTTTAGATTGATCTACTAATTGTGGGTTAATCATTGCAGGATTGTAAATCGGCAGAGTTTGATTGTTCAAAATCATTCTATAGGCAATGAATATGCCAATAGAGACAATGATTATAGGTAGGATAATAGGAAGAAATTTATTTTTCATTTTTCTCTTTTTCAATAAAGTGTTCTAATATTTTATCTAATGTTTCTATAGGTACTTTTTTAGCCAAAATCTTTTTATCCTTATCTAATAAATAGGTGTGGGGTGTGGAGTAAACATCATATAAATCTCTAAAGTTGCTGACAAAATCTCCACCGTCGCTTACATTGATGAAGTCTAAATTATGTTCGTTGATAAAATCTATCCACTCTTTATTTTCAAATCTTTCGTTAACTGCATAAACTTTTACCCCATCCTTTTTATATTTATGATAGATATCTAAAAGTTCTGGTGTAGCCACTTTACAGTGTCCACAGGTTGGAGACCAAATATAGAGTATGGTGAATTTTGCTTTTACATCGTGCAGTTGATATACCTTTTTTTGTGCAGTATCTTTTAAAACTAAGTTGGGTGCTACTTTTCCTATAAGTAGAGGCTCTAAGGTCTTTGCCTTATCGATTAATTTTTTAAGATTGGTTTTGTCGTACCATTCATCTGCTAATCCTTTGTCGAAATAGTTTAAAACTAGGTGAACAAAAACAGCATCATCGTCCATTTTATTGGAACGCTCATATCGACTGGTTAACCAACTTAAAGTATATTTAAACAAGTCTTGATTTTGCTGAGCTAATCCCAATATTTCATCACAAGACTCAATAAGGGAGTCGGTTTGCTGATAAGTAAGTTTTTCTATATAATATTCAAGTTTTTCATGATAAGTAGGAGTTCTTACCAGTCTACCATCTTTGAAATTAATGTTTTCTAAGTAATGGTTTTTATAATAATACAAAGCAAAAACACTATCAGCTAATTCACTGTCCTCTGGCTTTTTTGGTATTCGAGGTTGTTCCATAGATAAAATAAAATTACTGGCGAGTGTACCCTCATTTTCTTTATGAAAATTCTCTAAATAAGCCTCAACTTCATCATCCAAGCCTGCTATTTTTTTTGTTAAGAATTCTTTTTCTTTTTCATTTTCAGTTATAGCTAGTTTTTGATTCAGCTCCTTTGACTCATTTTGTTTTACTCTAAGGTATTTGAGGTAGTTAAAAAAAACGGTATTTTCTGGGCTGTTTTTAAATTTTACATTATGAATAATATCCTCCTTACTTCCTTCAATAGTAATGTTTTGTGCATCTACCAAGAAATCTATAATCTTGCTGTCTTTGGTAATCAACGAATACATTCCATATTCTAAAGTGTCTTCTTTATTCTCAAAAATATAAACGCCCTTTTCTATAGCTTGGGCTGTATCTCTATAATATTGTCCCGCTCCATAAAAATAGGAAAGATAAAGGGTTGAATCTTCTACATCGTTTAGTTTAAATGTTAATTTGTATCCCTTAATGTCTTGAGCAACAGCTGTTGACCCTATAGAAACTATAAGGATAAAGCTTATAATGTATTTTTTCATTCCGTTTATTTATATTAATCAAATTTACCACAAATGGAAGGCCATTCATGTTAATGCATGTTAAAGCTATTCTGCCTTAATCTTAGAAGGTCAAATTTAGAGATTCTAGAATAAAAATTGGTACTTTTCACTTATGGAAACACTCACTTGGATACTGGTTTCTTTTATCATTCTCATTGGAATTATAGTAGGTATACTATATAGCTATTACTTTTTGCAAGAACGTATAATATTCAATCCCGTTAGTTTACCCAAGGATTATGAATATCCATTTGAAACACCTTTTGAGGAGCGTTTTTATAAGATGGCTGATGGGGTAGAGTTAAATTCACTTTTATTTAAGTCAAAAGAACGTAAGGGTTTGGTTTTTTACATTCATGGGAATAATGATAATTTGAGATATTGGGGAGATTTTGCACCTTTTTTTATTACTTTAGGTTATGATGTCTTTATGTATGATTATAGGGGATTTGGGAAGAGCGAAGGAAAAATTAAGGGAGAGAAAAAACTTCAAAGAGATGCAAGAAGACTATATAAACGGCTATTATCTACCTATAAAGAAAAGGAAATTGTCATTTATGGCTTTTCTATTGGTACGGGTATAGCCGCTAGGTTAGCAAGTGTTCAAAAACCTAAAGCATTGGTTTTAGAAGCTCCTTTTTATAATTTTATAGATTTGGTAAAATATCATCGTTCTTTTTTGCCTGCTAAATTGATTAGTAAATACCATTTTAGGATTAATAAATACCTCCCTCAAGTGAAAGCACCCTCTTATATTTTTCATGGAACAGAAGATAGAAAAGTTCCATATTACCTTGGGCTAAAGCTTAAAGATTGTAATCCTAAGTTAGAGTTTTACGGCATTGAAGGGGCTACTCATAACGATATACAATTCACCAAGGAATACCGTTTAAAAATGAAGGAAGTATTAAATTAGTTTTCTTCAGTTTTAAATTCCGAAGTAAAATGAAACTTTATATCGGGATAGTTTTGTTCTGTAATGCTTAATATCCCTTGAGTTTGTGCTAAAAAAACCAATTGTTTGTCTTTGTCATGAACTATATAACTCGATTTTAGTCTTATGAATTCGTTTAGCATTTCTATATTGTCTGAGGTAAACCAACAAGCTTTATAAAAATTAAGTGGGTGAAAGCTAGCGGATGCTCCATACTCATGTTCTAATCGATATTGTATAACTTCAAATTGTAAATCCCCAACCGTTCCCACGTATTTGTTATTCCCCATTCTGGCTGTAAAAAGTTGAGCGACACCTTCCTCAGAAAGTTGTTGAATACCCTTTTCCAGTTGTTTTGTTTTTAGAGGATTATCGTTGATTAATTCTTTGAAAATCTCTGGAGAAAAGCTAGGGATTCCTTTGTACATAAAATCTTTACCCTCTGTTAACGTATCTCCTATCTTAAAGTTTCCAGTATCATACAAACCACATACATCTCCTGGAACATCGTCTTCAATGGTGCTTTTATCTTTTGCCATAAAACTCTTTGGGTAAT
>CAZKFN010000113.1:0-5758 GCA_964552035.1 uncultured Flavobacteriales bacterium | reverse complement strand
GGTGTCAGAGGAGGGGTAATTGATGTTTTACAGAGCAATTGTAAAATCGCTGGAAATAATGAAGGTCATTTTACAGTTTTAATAAACACTAAAAATAAAGTAGCAGATTTCGAAGTAAATCGCTTATTTGTTATTTCTGGAAAGAAAACCCCTGCTGGGATTGAAGACTATCAACAAGGTATGATTATGTTAGATAAGGGCGAAGCTCCAGAAGGAATGGTAGAACCTAACGGCAAAGGAAGAGTAATCTTTGAATCGGATGGCTTGGCTGCTAATAATTAAAATTAAAAAAATATTGTAGAAAAGTCAGAGAATCCTCTCTGACTTTTTTTATATCTTTCTATAATGAATTCTTATTTATTAAAGCTATTTATGAAAAACAGGAGTTTAGTAATTGTAACTTTGTTCGAAAAAAATGGCTAAATTTAAAAAGGATAAGGAAGAAGATAATTCACCTAAAAAAAAGCTTAATAAAGCTACTTTAAAAAAGTCCCTACGCCTTTTTAAATACATCAAACCCTTTCGACTAACTTTCGCCATTGGTTTGATATTCCTTTTCTTATCTAGTTTAACCTCTATGATTTTTCCATTTCTAACTGGAAAACTTGTCGATGCTGCCAATACAGAGTTTTTAGATAAAATAAATCAAATTGCCCTTTTGTTGCTTGGTGTATTTTTCTTAAATGCTTTATTCTCCTATTTTAGAATCTACACTTTTGCAATTGTTACTCAAAAGACTTTAGCTAGCTTAAGACAAGCAACTTATGATCATTTAATTCGACTAAAAATGACTTTCTTTTCCGAACGACGCGTAGGAGAGTTAAACAGTAGAATTTCATCCGACATTTCACTTCTTCAAGAAACTCTAACAACTACTATTGCTGAGTTTATTCGACAAATTCTTATCATTATTATCGGCATTACCTTATTAACTTATATTTCTATTAACTTAACTTTATTAATGTTAGCCTTAGTACCTATAGTTATTGTAATTGCAGTAATCTTTGGCAAAAAGATAAAAGGTTTTTCTAAAGCAGCTCAAGAAGAAGTTGCTGCATCAAATGTTATTGTTGAGGAAACTTTGCAGGGAATTGCCACGGTAAAAGCATACGTAAATGAGTCCTTTGAGTATTTAAGATATAAAGAAAAAACAGACAACATCATCACCATTTCTTTGAAAGGTGCTCAATGGAGAGGAGCCTTTGCTTCTTTCATTATTTTCTGCCTTTTTGGGTCCATTATTGCCGTAATATGGTATGGTGTTATTTTAGTTCAAGACGGACAAATGTCAATAGGTGACTTATTTACTTTTATTTTATACTCCGTTTTTGTTGGTGCTTCCTTAGGAGGAATAGCCGACTTATATTCCAACCTACAAAAGGCTATTGGAGCTACGGAAAATTTATTAGAAATCCTCGATGAACCTCAAGAAGAGGAAGAAAACTATACGGATAATACCCGAGTTATTCATGGTGAAATTAGTTTTCAAAATGTCAGCTTCTTCTATCCTAGTCGTCCCGATGTTCAAGTTTTACAAAATCTTAATTTTGAGATTAAATCGGGGCAACAAGTTGCTTTAGTTGGACCTTCAGGTGCAGGAAAATCAACCATTACCTCTCTAATTTTTAAATTTTTTAAAACTCAAAGTGGAAGGATTCTTATCGATGGCAAACCCATTAATGAGTATTCTATAAAAAACTTAAGAAGTGCTATGGCGATTGTTCCACAAGATGTAGTATTATTTGGGGGAACAATATATGACAACATACTTTACGGAAATCCCAAGGCAAAAAGAGAGGAAGTAATCGCTGCAGCAAAAAAAGCAAATGCTTATATTTTTATACAAAAATTTCCAGAAGGTTTTGATACTCTTGTGGGAGAGAGAGGTATTCAACTTTCAGGAGGACAACGTCAAAGAGTTGCTATTGCTCGTGCCATACTAAAAAATCCAAAGATATTAATCTTAGATGAAGCCACCAGTTCTTTAGATTCTCAATCAGAGTTGTTGGTGCAAAATGCTCTTGAAAAGCTCATGAAAGATAGAACCTCTTTAGTAATAGCCCATAGACTTTCAACCATTCAAAATGCAGATAAAATTCTTGTTTTACAAAACGGTCAATTAATAGAATCGGGCTCACATGAGGAATTACTTCAAAAAGAAAACGGACTTTATAAGGATTTAAAAGGATTGCAAATGGCACAATAATTACTTTCCAACATAGACTGCTCTAACCATTCTATGCCGAGCATACATGTCTTGAATAAGTTCTACCTCTTCATAAGGTTCTCCTTCAAAAAGTGCCATAGTTTCTCTTCCAAAATCTTCATGAATCTCCCAATAAAACCTACCTCCTGGTTTTAATATTTTATCAGCTACTTCCAGCATTCTTCTATAAAATGTAAGTGGATCCCCAAAAGGAGTTAAAGCAACAATAGGTTCGTATTCTTTTACATTTTTTTCAAGTCTTTCTATTTCTTCCTCTTCGATATATGGAGGATTACTTACTACTATATCGTATTTTTTATTGGGGAGATTGTTGATAAAATCCAATTCGAAAAAATGAACCGCTACTTCTAAACTTTGAGCATTTCTTTCTGCAACTTTTAACGCTTCTACTGAAATATCACAAGCATCAATTTGCATTTTTTCCCTCTCATATTTCAAAGCTATTGGAATGCACCCACTTCCAGTGCCAATATCTAACACTTCTAAATCCTCATTTTCATCTTCATTATCCATAATTAATAAAACCAACTCTTCAGTTTCTGGTCTGGGAATTAGCACATTTTCATCTACATAAAAAGGAAACCCCCAAAAGATACTTTCATTTAAGATATAATCAATCGGTTTGCCAACTTTTAAAAAATCTACTGCTTCTTGTATCTTCTCTATCTTATCCTCAGCCACTTTCTCCTTTGCTCTTAATACTTGGTCTACCCTATCTAGTCCTAAATAATATTCCAAAAGTATTCGGAGATGATTTTCAGCCTCCCTACCTTCTAGTATTTCTTCTAATTCCTTCTTTAATTTTTGTACGTGCGCCCCTAATAACATATTTTTATAGTTCTATTTTAAATGACTAATATAGGTTTTTATTCTACTTTTACAATTCCATGAACAAATTAGATAAAATTTATATGCGTAGAGCCCTTTTTCTAGCAGAAAAAGGGAAGTATTCAGTAAGCCCAAATCCTAGGGTAGGTGCGGTTATTGTACATGATAACAAAATAATAGGCGAAGGTTACCATAGGAAATACGGAGAAGCTCATGCCGAAGTAAACGCCATTAACAGCGTTAAAGACAAATCACTTTTGGCTCAGTCCACACTATATGTTACGCTTGAGCCATGCTCGCATCAAGGTAAGACGCCTGCATGTACGGATTTAATTATACAGCATCAAATTCCTAACGTTGTAATAGCCTGCCAGGATTCATACGAAAAGGTTAATGGAAGAGGAATAAAAGCTTTGGAAGCTAAAGGCATTAAGGTAAAATTGGGAATACTTCAAGAAGAGGCACTTCAGTTTAATAAACGCTTTTTTACTTTTTATCAAAAGAAAAGACCCTATATTATATTGAAATGGGCAGAAACCTCCGACGGTTTTATAGGGAGAGGTATTGAAGACCCAAACAAAGCAGACAGTTGGATAACCTCGGCAGCATCCAAGCAGCTGGTGCATTTATGGAGAGCTGAGGAAGATAGTATTTTAGTAGGTAAAGGGACTGCTTTAATTGACAATCCCAGTTTAACATGTAGAAAAGTAGAGGGGAAAAATCCCATTCGCATCGCTATCGATAAAAATAAAGCCATACCAACTTCTTTTAAAATACTCAACCAGGATGCACCTACCTTAATTTTCAATGCTTTAACCGATGAAAAAAAAGAAAACTTACATTTTATAAAAATAGATTTTAACACCAGAGAAGAAGTCATTCATTCGATCTTAAATATTTTGTACCAAAAAAAAGTGCAATCCCTAATTGTTGAAGGGGGTAGTTATACCTTGCAAACTTTTATAAATTTAAATTTATGGGATGAAGCTAGAATATTTGTAGGAAAGAAAAAGTTTGACAAAGGCATTACAGCTCCTAAGTTGAATAATAAAAAGCTAATTCAAAAGAAATACATTGATGGTGATGAATTAAGTATATGGGAAAAAATAGCTGACCCCACTATAGATTAATCATTCGTTGCCCTAACGGTGTGAGATTTGATGTTGGGTAAAAGATAGGCTACAATTCCTAATAAGGGCAAATAAGAACAGAGATGATAAACAAAACCTATACTCGTCTCATCCGCCAACAGACCTAATATTGCAGAACCTAGACCTGCTATTCCAAAGGCAAAACCAAAGAAAAGCCCAGAAATCATTCCGATTTTACCGGGTAAAAGTTCTTGAGCAAATACTAAAATGGCTGAAAAAGCTGAAGAGAGCACAAAACCTATTATTACAACTAATACTGCCGTCCAAAATAAGTTTACATAAGGTAAAAGTAAAGTGAAAGGCGCGGAACCTAAAATAGAAAACCAAATTACATACTTTCTACCAAACTTATCCCCTAAAGGCCCGCCAATTAAGGTTCCTAAAGCTACTGATCCAAAGAATAAAAATAAATAAAGTTGTGAATCAGAAATGCTGACATTAAATTTTTCAATCAGATAAAAAGTTAGATAACTGCTTATACTGGTCATATAAATGTATTTAGAGAAAATTAAAATCAACAAGATAGCGATGGCATTTTTAACTTGCTTTTTCCTCAAACGAGGTGGGTAATCAATAATTTTAATTTTCTGAGCTTTTCTAAGTGCCAAATGCCTCTGGTACCACCTTACTATTTTATATAATACTAAAATTCCAATTACCGCTATCAATAGAAACCAAAGAACATAGATTTGTCCGTGAGGTATCACAATTAATAAGACTAATAATGGTCCGATTGCCGTACCTGAATTTCCCCCTACTTGAAAAATGGATTGAGCCAAGCCCCTCTTCCCACCCGAAGCTAAATAAGCAACTCTTGAAGCTTCAGGATGGAAAATTGAAGAACCAATTCCCACTAAACCAACAGCTATTAAAATAACTGAATAAACTGAAGCAAAAGCTAAAAAAAATAAGCCCATTAAAGTAAAACACATTCCAAAAATTAAAGAATAGGGTTTAGGTTTAACATCGGTATAATGTCCTACAACAGGTTGCAATAATGAGGCAGTAATCTGATATACAAAAGTTATTAATCCAATTTGAGTAAAACTTAATGCATAACTTTCTTTTAACATAGGATAAATCGAAGGGATTATAATCTGCATTAAATCATTTAGAAAATGTGCAAATGCTATATAAAAGAGAATAGGATAGGCAGTTTGTTGAATTTTCTTAAGTTGAACAGTTTCCTTATCCACATTTAGCAATTTATGCCCCATAAAAACACACCCCCATGAATTTGTAATTGAATTTGCAAACTTACGTAGCTTCTAGAGATAAAAGTATAATAGATACTTGAAAATATATTTAGAAGTTTAATGTATATTTGTTTTTAAAGCCCTTCAAAATTATTAAAGTTGATATAGCTTTATCAACTTTTACATTCAACTTTTTACCGAAATTATAAAAATGAAAAACCTTCAACTCTATGCTTTTTTATGCTTAGTAAGCTTACTTTTTATTTCATGTAGCGTAGAAAAACGTCAACATTTATCGGGCTATCACATTGAATGGAATTCTTCTAAAAAAGAGTTCCATAACCCCAAAGCAAAAG
>CAZKFN010000112.1:0-5982 GCA_964552035.1 uncultured Flavobacteriales bacterium | reverse complement strand
AAAAACCTATAAAACGCATCCAGAAAATCAAAAAGACAGCATACGATTAAAAAATTTAATAGTTGAAGCGGAACAAAGATTACAGAAAGAATATGGTGCCGATTTAGCAAAAAATTATACCGCTAAGCTAAATAAAATAGCTGAATCTATTGATCATTCACATAATAAACATGGGTTAATGCTTTTTGTTAATGATGATGTTGCAGAATATTTAAGATTACCCATTACACCTGTTAGCAGAGTTATCCTTGATAAAACTTTTGCAACACGACCAATTATTCGTGCATTGAAGAGAGATACGGATTATTATGTCTTAGTTTTAAGTAAAGGTAAAGCTCGATTGATTGAAGCTAGTAGTGGAACAGTCATTAAAGAAGTAGCTGAAGAAGGATTTCCAATTACAGATAATGACTTGCAAGTAAGCACAAGGCCAGAATCCGCAATGGCTTCTAGGGTAACAAACTTAACCCAAGAGTTTTTTAATAGAATTGATAAAGCAGTCAATAGAGTGAGAAAAGATAACCCGGTGTCGGTAGCCATTTATTCTGAAGAAACCAATTATCATCAGTACTTAAAAGAAGCAGATTTCCCTAATACCATTTTAGGCCATGTCTTATTAAAAAACTTTGATGATAAGGCATCAAATATTGTTAAAGAAATCTGGCCACATATTAAAAAATTGGCGCTAGAAAAAGAAAGATCAAGAATTACAGAACTTGAACAAGCATTAAATTCCGGAAATTATTTAGGAGATATTAATGAAATTTGGAAAGCCGTTAGAGATGGAAGAGGAAAAACAATTTTTGTTGAAGAAAAATATCATCAAGCTGTCTCTGTCAAGGATGATTTGTTAACTCCAATATCTGCTGAAGAAATCAATTCTAAAACAGACATTAACGATATCGTTGATGAAATGATTGAGCACAACTTAAAATTTGGAGGAGATGTCGTGTTTCTAGAGAAAGGAAGTCTAAACAAGTTTAACAAACTGGCTTTAGTTACACGTTATTAGTTTTAATCTAAGTTTAAAGGCTGTAGGAAAGCTTTATCTGCAGCCTTTATTATTTCTTAATACTTAAATAATAATCCTCCTTAGCTCTTATTTCAACAGTATTTGCCTCATTATCATCGTTATACCCTATTAAATGAAGAATGCCATGGATTAATACTCTGGATAATTCCTTCTCAAATTCTACTTGATATAAATCGGCATTTTCTTTAACCCTATCAATGCTAATAAATATATCCCCAGTAATAAGTTGGCCATCAACGTAATCAAAAGTAATAATATCGGTATAGGTATCGTGGTTTAAATATTCCCTATTGATTTTTAATAAATAAGTGTCGCTGCAAAAAATAAAGTTTAATTCTCCACATTCCTTAGCTTCATTTTCAATAGCTTCTTTTAACCAATTAGAGGTGTTTTCCCAATCCTTGGGATTAAAATTAAGGTCTTCTGTATGATAAAATATATTCACTAAAGTAGGGCGTTTAAATAGGAATATTTAACAAGCAAACAAATTTACTCATTGATTTTATTAAAATACTCCGTAACCTTGTTTTTATAGAAAGGATTAAAAGAAGGAGGCAAAGTCCTTAATAGCTCAATTTCACTTTCCTTTTGTCGATTGTATTCAAAAAAATCTTTGGAATTTGGAGAAAATTCATCTGTAAATTCAGTAGCCTCTCTTTTATTGTCCATTTCTCTTTCTCGCTCTGCCTTTTCAGATTCTAAAAGTCGAGTTAAAATATCTTGTTGCCTTCTTATTGTTTCATTAGTGATTTGCTTATTTACTAAGTCCGTTTCAGTTTCCTCCATAAGGTCTTGAATCCTTTGCAATTCACCAGCATCTCCTGCTTGCTGACCCATTTCTTCTTGCATCTTTTTAATGGCCTCTCTTATTTTAGCTTGCTGTGCCGCCATTTGTGCCAACTCTTTGCTCATTCCTGGTAATCCTCCTTGTCCCCCTTCCGCTCCTGGTTTTTGCCCCCCTTTTTCTTTACCTTGCATTTCGTTTTGTAAACGTTGCATTTGTTCGTTTAGCTGTTGTTGAAGTTGTTGCATATTCCCCATTCCTGGTTTGCTTCCAGGTTTATTACCGGGCTTATCACATTCTCCATCTCCTTCCATCATCGATTGCATTTGCTGTTGCATTTGTTGCATGGCCTCATCTAACATTAAGGCTAAGTTATTTAAAGAGGCCATGGCAAATTGTTGCCTTGAATTGGCTTGAGGAGTTCTGCGTTCGGCCAATTCTTCTACAGCTTTATTCATGTTGTCCTTAATATTAGAAACCTCTTTATTGACAATACTTTCAATTTCTACAACCCGCTTGCTTAAAGCAAAAAGAGAATCCTCAATTATTTTAATATCATCTTGTAATTTACGTTGTTCTTGAGTGAGTTCAACATATCTTGGGTCGTTATTTTTTAAACCTTTAAATGCTTGCATCACTTTTTCTTGATCAAAAGAAAGTTGAATAAGATTTTCTAATAATGCCCTCAAATCTTTTAAATTTTCAGCATGTTGAGCTGACTGCATATTAGCCATCATTTGACTTAAGGATTGAGAAAGTTGTTCCATTTTATCTCCAGCATCTTCTTGTGATTTTCCAGCATCCTTATTTTTCATTTTTGAAAGCTGATTACTACTTTCTTCCATGGCCTTTTTAATTTCTTCTTCAAGTGCTTTCGTGTCTTCTAAATCATTGGGATATTCCAGTTCTTCATTTTTTTCATGGAGTTTTTCTAAATCTTCACTTAATTCCTCAAACTCCTTATTTAATTCCTCTTGTTCCTTAATTAAACTTTCTTGTTCTTCTTTATCAGCCTTTTCAGTTTTCTTTTTTAAATCTCCTTGTTTTTCTTTAATTTCATCTAGTTTTTGGATTGCATCTGTTAATTGCTTTTCAACTTCTAATTGTTTGAATAATTCTAAGTTTCTATCCATTTGCTTCATCATTTCTTCATTGCTCAACTCAATTTTATCCAACTCGTTTTGCAATTGGTCTTTTTGTAAATTCTCAAGAAGCCTTTCAATTTCCTCCATCATTTGCTTCATCTCATCCGTAAGCAATTCCTCCATTAAACGTTCTAACTGTTCTTGTTTTCTCAACATTTCCTCACTCATCTCATTGTACTCTGATTGTTGTTTATTTTTTTGAGTATTCTTTTTGTTGAGTTCCTGAATATTTTTTTCCAGTTGTTTTTGTTTTTCTAATAATTTTTCTAGTTTCTTTTTCTCTTGATAACCCAGCTTTTGCTTATTCAGCATATCTTGTTTTAGGCTTTCTAATTCCCTTTGAATTTCTTGAGAAAGCTGAATGTTTTCAGCTAAGTGATCTTTAATTTCTTGGTTGCTTTTTTCTTCCTCTTGTTTTAACTCATCTTTAGAAGGAGCTTGAAAAACAAAAGTGGCAGTACGAGAAGACTTGGCTCCATTAATCCCATCATTATCCCAAACTTCAAAATAATAATCAATCTTATCTCCTGCTTTAAGGTTGTAGTTACTCAAATTCCAATTGTAATAAAACTCAATTTGACTGAAGCTAGGATCAAATGGGATTTCTTCTATTTCCTCTTGGCCTATAGAATCTTTTGCACCTATAAATTTACTTTTAAACACTAATCTAGAAAATCCATAATCATCTTTGGCAATACCTCTAAAGTAAAAAACTTTTAAGCTGTTGCTATCTAATTTACTATCCACTTCAATAGTTGGCCTTAAATCGGGAATGACTTCTATTGTATAAAAAGCCGTATCATTTTTTTTACTGTATTTATTACTAGCCGTTAACCCATAGTTCTCAGAGGCATACATCCTTTTTTGAAAAGCAAATTCATCCTCACCACTAGGTGCTGCAGAGACTGAGCTATCTTGGAATACAAAGTGCAACTCATCAGCATCATAGGCTTTGGTTTTCCATGAAATTTCTGTACCTTCAGGAACAGTTAGGTCTCCTGAGCTTTCTACGGTATTATTTTCTATGCCTAAATAAGAAGGATAGTTCAATTTGGCGACAATGTCTACTAATCCTGCTTTAGGAAGAACAGTTAAATGGTAGGTTTTAGAATTGAATCGCTCATCTGTTAAAATAAACTTAGTGGAAGATCTTATATTTTTAAAGGAGAATAAAAATTCGTTTTTACTCTCTTTATTCATCAAATATTTTTGTTTATCTAATTGAATATAAAGCTGATGAGGGATTTCTGAGCCGATAGTTTTTACTTTTAAATTAAAATCCTCCCCTCTATAGGCTTCTAAATCTTTATTAAGAATGACGAAATCAAAAGGTGCTATAGGGGCAAACTCAAGATTATGAGCTACTAATCGATTGGTACTTTCAGAAATAATTTGAGGGTTAAAAACAGCTAGCAGCAAAATAATAAATAAGGGAGGTGCTAAATATTTTAGATACCTTTTATTTTCTCCTAAGTGTATGGCCAATTTAAAAGGAATAGGCTCCAGGCCTTCTATTTTTTGGTTGATGCTGGCTTCTATTAATTCGGAAGGTGTTTCATCTGCTTGTTTTTTTAGCTGTAAAACATTGTACAATTTATCATCTACTTCTTGAAAGTGATTTCCAATGATTTTGGATGCTTGCTCATGTGAAATTCTTTTTCCCAAAGCTAAAAGTTGACTGATAGGATAAAGAATAAAGTAGCTTAAGCCAGCCAGCAACAGGGTTATAGAACTGTAAAAAAGCAGGGTTCTAAAAGTACTGCTAAAATTGCCTACATACTCTAAAAGTATAGCTAAAAGGAATATTGCCAGTCCAATACTAAAAAAATAAATACACCCTCTAATGAGTTTATTGAAGTAAAACTTCCGTATAAAATCATCTAACTTTTGAAGTAATAAATTATAATTTTTGCTGCTCATGGATAGGCAAAATCTTCTTGTGTTTTATAAAAAGGAACTAAAGTTAAGCAAAATTACAGAGTTGACCATCGAATTAGGTTGCCAAGGGGTAGATTTAGCTTTTCTTTAGAAAGTAAAGCCAAGGTACTAGCTTCAAATTTTTGGGGGACTCCTGCGGTTTGTCGAATAATTTTTAAAAGGTTTTTCATAGGCATTCTAGGGGAGTAGGTATTTAAAATAAAAAACTGTTGCTTAGGGTCTAAGAGTTGACAAACATTTTTGAGCAGTTGAGGTAAATCTCTTTCCAATTTCCATTGCTCTTTTTTATTTCCTAGTCCAAAAGCTGGAGGATCCATAATGATTCCATGGTAACGATCTTCTCTTCTAAGCGATTTGTCCACAAACCTTTGAGCATCTTCCAAAATCCAACGAATGTTATCAATTCCATTTAAAGCAGCATTTTCTCTTCCCCAGTTTAATACTTGTTTTACAGAATCCACATTAGTGACATTGGCACCATTTTTAGCTGCCACAATAGAAGCAGCTCCTGTATAAGCAAAGAGGTTTAAAACTTTGGCTTCTCCTTTTATTTTAGCTAATTGTTGTTCGATAAAACTCCAGTTTGCGGCTTGCTCAGGGAAAATACCTACATGTTTAAATTGAGTCAACTTCAATTGAAAATTTAATTGATTTTTATATTGGATTTCCCAGGTTTTTTCTGCATCTTGAAGCAGATTCCATTTCCCTTTTTGTCCTTTTTCTTCATAAAAATACCAATCTGCTTGACTCCAAATATCTTTTCCTTTTTTAGGAATCCATTTGGCTTCAATTTCAGGGCGATCCAAAATAATTTTCCCAAAACGCTCAAGCTTACGTTGATTGCCACAATCTATCAGTTCATAATCCAAGCTATTGGGTGGAAAGGTGATTTTTTCTTTAGCTGTAAATTTGGATGTATAGGAAGGTTGTTTCATATTATAATGCAAACTTAGGGAAAAGAAAGCTTGATAAGTTTTACCTTTGCAGACTGAAAATTAAAGAAGAAGAATAAAATGGACAGAAAAGTTAGAGTAAGGTTTGCACCAAGCCCAACAGGCCCCTTACACATGGGTGGAGTAAGA
>CAZKFN010000111.1:0-6057 GCA_964552035.1 uncultured Flavobacteriales bacterium | reverse complement strand
CTCTATTCATAATGTCGATACGTATAAAATCCAAGTTGAGTAGTTGAAACAAGAGATCCATACTACCTCCGTAATCAAAAATTCCAACATAAGCATATCCAACAATATATGAAGGTATAGCAAGTGGAAGAATCAATAGCCATTCCATTTGTTTCCGAAAAAGAAAATCGAAGCGCGAGACAAACCAGGCGGAAGAAACTCCCAGAATTAAAACGAGTATGCTACAAAAAAAGACGAGATAAAAAGAGTTCCAAATGTAATCTGGTAACAAATATTTAACAATGTGATTCCATGTTTCACCAGGGCCAGAGAATAGCTCAACGCCAATAAATATGACGGGCAAGGCTAAGAAAAAAACAATGGCCAGCGTAAACACTGACCATCTGTTACTATCTCTTTTAAGCCTTTTAATCCTCGTTTTTAAAGAGAATGCTTCAATTTTACTTCCAAGCTGCTTCATCAAAAATAAAAACTGCCTTTTTATTAAACTCTCCTAACTTGTTTAACTCCAAGTTATCTTCTTTAAATTCTCCCCAATCGCTAATGTCTTTAACGGCTTTAACGCTTTTTAAAATAGGGTACTCATAGTTGGCTTCTGTAAATATTTGTTGTGCTTCTTTTCCAATCAAATATTCAATAAATAAGATGGCATTTTCTTTGTTTGGTGCATACTTAGCTACACCTGCTCCACTAATGTTTATATGAGTTCCATTATCTTCTTGATTTGGGAAAAAGATACCTACTTGTTTTGCAATCTTTACTTCTTCATCATCTGGAGAATTAAGCATTTTACCAACATAATAAGAGTTTACAATTGCTAAATCTCCTTCTCCAGCTACTACTGCTTTTATTTGGTCCCTATCAGATCCTTTTGGAGAACGCGCCATATTTGCTACAATGCCTTTGGCCCAGCCCTTAGCGGCTTCTTCACCATTGTTGGCAATCATTGATGCCATTAATGACTGGTTGTAGATGTTAGAAGATGATCTTACTAAGATTTTTCCTTTCCACTTCTCATTTACTAAGTCTTCATAAGTCGAAAGGTCTTCTATTTTTACTCTATCTTTTGCGTAAGCTATAATTCGAGCTCTTTTGGTTAGTCCAAACCATTGATTGTCTACATCTCGTAAATGAGATGGAATAGAGCTTACTAAGAGTTCAGATTCTATGCTTTGAAGAAGCCCGTCATCTTTAGCACGGCTTAACCTTCCGGCATCTACGGTTATCAAAACATCAGCAGGAGATTGTTTTCCCTCCATCTTCATTTTCTGAATCAACTCATCTGCGCTGGCATTAATCACTTTTACTTTAATACCAGTTTTCTCTTCAAACATTTTGAAGATGTTTTGGTCTGGCTTATAATGACGGTGTGTATACACATTCACTACTTGGTCTTTTGTTGATTGGTCTGCCTCAGCATTGTTTTTTTCTTTGCCTTCGTTACCACATGAAGCCAATAGAGAAAACACTGCTACCGCTAATAAGAGTTTCTTCATAATTTTTTTTTTGAAATGCAAATATAATAATTTAGGATAGACTATTTAGAATAGTTATAAATAAGAAGACAATTAAATTGAAAAAAACAATGCTTATTTATCTTTAATGTAACCTAACTATAGCACTATTTTTTGACTGTTTGATAAGTATGTTATTTTTGCATATCTTGATTTAATTATGAATCGATTGTTAAGGAGATATTCTTTAGGGTTATTATTATTTAGCAGTATATTATCTACAGGACAAAATATTAAACAAAAAGCCATTCCGCTTGAAGGCGATAGGAGCTTGGACAGACTGATTGTTTCAGCTGCCGATAAGGAATTGGTATTGCTAGGCGAAGCAAGTCATGGTACCCATGAATACTATTTATGGCGAGACAAGATAAGCCGAAGGTTAATAGCAGAACATAACTTTAACTTTATTGCTGTAGAGGGTGATTTTGCTAGTTTGTATCATCTCAACCGCTATGTGAAAAATTTAGAGGGTGCGGCTAGTTCTGCCAAAGAGGTTTTGCTAAAGTTAAACCGTTGGCCAACTTGGATGTGGGCGAATGAGGAGGTTGTGGCATTGGCTGAATGGCTGCGCAATTACAACGATAAATTAGCTGAAGATAAAAAGGTAGGTTTTTATGGCATGGATGTTTACGATGAGTGGAATTCTAAAAAAGTAGTTTTGGAACTACTCAAAACAACAGAGCCGGCTGCATATGAATATGTAAAAGCAGAGTACAAATGTTTTGGTTCCCATAAAGGAGATAGCTGGAGTTATGCTCAAGCAGTTCGCGATGGGAGGAAGGAAGATTGTGCAAGAGCTACAAAAAATGTGGTAACATATATAAGGAGTAACCGCGATAGGTTTTCCAAACTATCTGATGATACTTATTTCTATTTGTTGCAAAACACGATTGTTGTACAGAATGCAGAGGAGTTTTATAGGGAAAGTGTAAGCTCAGAAGGACCTGTTTCATGGAACTCTCGAGTGCATCATATGCATGGCACAGTTAATGATTTGCTAAACCTTTATGGAGAGAATTCCAAAGGCATAGTTTGGGCCCACAATACACATATTGGCGACGCAGAGCACTCAAGTATGCACAGCAGTGGTCAGCAAAATATTGGACAGCTTAGTCGAGCAGGATTGGGCAAGGATAATGTTTTCTTAATTGGCTTTACTACCTTCGAAGGAAAGGTGATGGCAGGTTCTAGTTGGGGCGCTCCAATGAAAGAAATGACCATTCCACCTGCTGTTTCAAATAGTATAGAGTATAAAATGAATCAAGTTGATCTAGAAAGTTATTATCTGATATTTGATAAGGATGATCGAAAAGAAAAACAATTGAAAGTAATGGGAAATAGAGCAGTGGGTGTTGTTTATAATCCCGCTGGAGATAAAAGGCAATTTGTACCCACTATTGTTCGGCTGCGTTACGACGCTTTGTTCTTTTTTAAAAAGACCACTGCTTTGAGAGTTTTGAAAAAGTAAACATTTTAAGTCAAGCTGTTGTTGAATTATAAGAAGTAAGCTGTTGTTTTTCAATCTTTATTGATCGTATTAATTAAAGGCAAACAATAGTAACTTTAAGTTTAATAGTATGTGAAAATGCATTAGTCGTATAAATTACAACTGTTGTAAATCAGCTTTCGATACTTTAGCTTACTTTTGCAGTACTACAATATCGCTATGGGGATTTACTAAAAAGGACAATCTATTAAAAATCGCTTTGCGAATTTTACATTCCGATTGTTGTCGGATAAGTTTTAGTAAATAATATCTTA
The DNA here is from genome assembly GCA_964552035.1 of uncultured Flavobacteriales bacterium. GTDB lineage: Bacteria > Bacteroidota > Bacteroidia > Flavobacteriales_E > Vicingaceae > CAZKFN01. The sequence goes on along the minus strand of CAZKFN010000111.1, from coordinate 2,782 downwards.
ACCCAGCGCACAGCCTTAACCTTATGGGTGCGTTATAAAACCATTGAAAGAGAAAATGAAATTTGAAGATTTAAAATTAATACCTTCTATATTAAAAGCATTGAAGGACGAAAATTATAGTTCACCAACTGCCATACAGGAAAAATCTATTCCGCTGATTTTAAGCGGAGAGGACGTATTAGGTACAGCGCAGACGGGAACGGGGAAAACAGCTGCTTTTGCTGTGCCTATTATTCAGCACTTAGTAAATGGTCAGCAAAAGGAGAGTGGCAAAAGAAAGATTTTAACTTTGGTAATTACTCCAACCCGAGAGCTTGCGATTCAAATTGGAGAAAGCTTTTCTGTTTACTCTAAATATACCAATCTGAATACCACAGTTATTTTTGGCGGAGTAACCCAAGGATCTCAAACAAATGCACTGAAAAAGGGAGTTGATATTTTGGTAGCCACTCCCGGTCGTCTTTTAGATTTAATGGATCAAGGGTTTGTTTCGCTTAAAGATATCAAATATTTTGTATTAGATGAAGCAGATCGCATGCTCGATATGGGGTTCATTCACGACATTAAAAAAATAATAAGCAAATTGCCCAAAGCAAGGCAGTCTTTGTTTTTCTCTGCTACCATGCCTAAAAACATTGTAGAGCTATCACAACAAATTTTAGTTAACCCCAAAAAGGTATCAGTCAGCCCAGTTTCGTCTACAGCAGAAACGATTCAACAGTATTTATACACAACCAATAAAAATAACAAGATAGACTTGCTTTACCATATTCTTGAAGACTCTAATCTTGAGCAGGTTTTATTATTTTCAAGAACGAAACATGGAGCAGATCGGATTGTAAAAAATCTCCTTAAGAAAAAAATTAAAGCTGCAGCTATTCATGGTGGAAAAGGTCAAAACCAACGTCAAAAAGCATTGACAGAATTTAAAGATGGAACAATTAGGGTGTTGGTAGCTACAGATATTGCCGCACGTGGAATAGACATTGACAAACTTCGTTATGTAATCAATTATGACATACCCAATGAGTCTGAAACATATGTACATAGAATTGGGCGTTGCGGACGTGCAGGTGAAGAAGGAATTTCCATTTCAATTTGTGAGCCAGAAGAGAATGTGTATGTAAGAGACATCGAAAAACTTACCAAGCAAAAGCTGCAAGTAGTTAGCGATAATCCATATCCTCAGACAGACAGGCCAATGAATGCTACTGAAAGGAAAGAAGCAGAGAAACAAAAACAGAAGAAAAGACAAGAATTTTTTGCCAACCGCAAAAAGAAAGGAGGTTCGAAAAACTCGCCCAATCGAAAAAACAAAAGATAATTGAACTAAAATATATAACATTCAATATTTAGAAAGAAAACGGGAGTTAAGGCTTAATATTCTTTTGCTAATTATGTTTGAGAACTTGCTAAATGTTTAGATTAATCGAGCTTCAAATTTATTTTTATTATCTCTATTATTGCCATAGTAAGTTCAACAAATGAAGGTTCCAGCAACAATTGCCATTAAACTAAGTAAAGCAGCTGAAAGAGCTGTGAAGCAAGGTCATCCATGGGTGTTTGAAAAAAGCATTGAAAAGAAACCTGATAAAAAAGCCCTTGCTGGAAGTTTGTGCGTTATTTTCGATAGAAGAACAAATAAGCCTATTGCTTTTGGCTTATGGGATCCTGAAGAAATTATCCGTATAAAAATTATTTTTAAGGGGGTGGGCTTGCAATTGAATGTCGATTTTTGGAAATCTCAATTGAAGAACGCGCATGTAAAAAGAGAAAAGTTAATTGAGCATTCCATTAATGGCTATAGGGGAATTCATGGAGAAAATGATGGTTTCCCCGGCTTAATATTAGACGTTTATGCTCAAGTAGGTGTGCTTAAAATCTATTCTGAAATTTGGAAACCTTATCTGGATGTGTTGATAACCGAAATGCAAAATCAGTTTGCTTTAAAAACAATTGTCATTAGGTTTAGCAGAAAGATAGCACAGCGCAATACTTTTTCTTTTCAGGAAGGAGATGTGATTGGCGAGGAATTGCCAATTGAGAAAGTAGGCTTTGATGAGTATGGTGTGCGTTTCTTTGCATATACAAAGTCGGGTCATAAAACAGGTTTCTTTTTAGACCAAAGACCAAATAGATTGTGGGTTCAAAAAAATGCCAATGGGAAAAAGGTATTGGATGTTTTTAGTTATGTAGGTGGGTTTGGTATTCATGCTTTAAAAGGAGGAGCCCAATCTTTAACTTCTATCGATATTAGCTCACAAGCCATGGAGGTAGCTGCTGAAAATGTTGCAATTAATCACTTAGATGAAAAAAAATGGACTCCATTGGTAGTTGATGCTTTTGTTGCCTTAGATGATTTAATCAAACAAAAAGCGCAATTTGATATCGTTATCATCGACCCTCCATCATTTGCTAAGCAAGCTAGCGAAGTGCCTTATGCTTTAAAACAATATGAAAGGTTGGCTAGGCTAGGGAAGGAGTTGCTAGCTAAAAATGGGACCCTAATATTAGGTTCATGCTCTAGTCGTATTACTTTAGAAGAATTTGAAGAAGTGCATAAAAGTGCAAAGCTTACAGAATTTAATGGCTGGAAGTATTTGCATACAACTTTACATGATGAAGACCACCCTATCGCCTTTCCTGAAAGCAATTATTTAAAGACAATTTTTTATCAAAAAGTTTCACTACTGTCCGATAAAAGTAATAAAAGAGTTTTTCAATCACTATAAAGGTTGATTCTGCTCAATTCTATTATTTTCTCTCAAAGTAAGCCCCTCTT
>CAZKFN010000110.1:1700-6208 GCA_964552035.1 uncultured Flavobacteriales bacterium | reverse complement strand
TGTGAAATACCCGCTAAAGAAAGGTTCAATGTGTCTTGATAATAGTTTTGTTTTAACAATTCTAAAGGTTGATACTCTTCAAAATAATGTATTAAATAATTGATGTTCTCATGAAGGTCGCTCAAGATATCTTTACTACTTGCATCGTTGGCTATTTCTATTCTAATCCATACGTTGTTGGGTATTGCTGCTAAAAATACCTCTTTCACATAGGAATATACATTATTATTTGCATCAAAATATAAATCGCTATCGGCTAAGTTTGCATTTGAAAAATACGGCAGCATAGGATTGAATATTTCTGGATAAGTAAAGTCTAAATTAATAAAATATTTTAAAAACTCTCCATTTGGGTCGTAGTTTATTAAATATAAAGTATTTACAGACGGGGAAAATCTAAAAGCTGATGATAGGGATTCAAATAGATTTATTTAGCATTAATCAATCAGGATAAAAATTGAACACTTTTAGCTTGCTGCTACCTTAACTGGAATTATCGTTTATCTAATAATTTTTTCTTATTATTAAAAGCGAAACATCTAATAAATTGTTTTGCATAAAAATGCTTCTTAACTTTGTTTATTATGATACGTAAAAGTTTTCCTTATTTACTTGTTTTTGTACTGCTTTTATTATTGGCTACTATAGATGTGTCAGCTCAATGTGCTATGTGTAAGGCAGCACTTGAAACTAACCTAAAAGAAGGAGGAACAGGAGTAGGTAGAGGAATAAATACAGGTATCATATACATTATGTTTGTACCTTATGCTTTAATGACTGTTGTGGGAATTATGGTATATAGGCATCATAAAAAGACTAGGACACACTAAATAATCGTTCTTAAAAATAATTTATCAAGAAAGGTGGAGGGACAGGCCCAACGAAACCTTGGCAACCTATTTTATTAAATAAGGTGCTAATTCCTGATTCCAAAAAATGGAATTGAAGATAAAACAAAAGCTAAAGCCCTTTTGACTATGTCTGAGGGCTTTTTTTTTATATAAAAGTTATGGAAGAAAAAATAAAGAAAATATTAAAAGACAGAATTCTCGTTCTCGATGGAGCAATGGGGACGATGATTCAATCCTATAAGTTAACGGAAGATGACTTTAGAGGGACTGTTTATAAAAATCATAATAAGCCCCTTCAAGGTAATAATGACTTATTATCTATTACTCAACCTCAAATTATTAAAGAAATACATAGCGCTTATTTTGAAGCAGGTGCCGATATTGCTGAAACCAACACCTTTTCTTCTACTACTATTGCACAAGCTGATTATGGTTTAGAGGAAGCTGTATACGAAATCAATTATCAATCGGCTAAAATAGCTAAAGAAGTAGCAGATGAATTCACTAAAAAAAACCCTAATAAGCCTCGTTTTGTAGCGGGGTCTATAGGTCCAACAAACCGTACTGCTTCTCTTTCTCCAGATGTAAATCAACCGGCATTTAGAAATACTTCTTTTGATGAATTAAAAGAAGCTTATACTCTACAAGTAAAAGGATTAATAGATGGTGGGGTAGATATTTTATTAATTGAAACAGTTTTTGATACCCTGAACTGCAAAGCTGCTTTATTTGCTATAGATTCTTATTTTGAGGAAAACAACATTCGCTTACCCATTATGGTTTCGGGAACGATTACAGATGCAAGTGGAAGGACCTTATCAGGACAGACTCCTGAAGCATTTTTAACTTCAATTAGCCATATCCCCTTGTTAAGCGTTGGACTTAATTGTGCATTGGGAGCTAAAGAGTTGAGACCCTACCTTGAAACCATTTCTAAAAATACAGAATTTCTTACTTCAGCTCATCCTAATGCTGGCTTGCCAAATGCCTTTGGTGGTTATGACCAAGATGCTGAAGAGATGGGGGAATTGATAGAAGATTTTATCAAAAGTGGCTTTGTTAATATTATAGGGGGTTGCTGTGGTACAACGCCTAAACACATTGCAAAAATTGTAGAGATTGCTGCAAAATACCCGCCTAGAAAATTGCCAACTATAGAAAAATTGCCAAGATATAGTGGATTAGAACAGTTGACCATTCGAGAAGATAGCCTTTTTGTCAATGTGGGAGAAAGAACCAATGTAACTGGTTCAAAAAAATTTAAACGATTAATAAAAGAAGAGCAATATGAAGAAGCTTTATCTGTAGCGCTACAACAAGTTGAAGGTGGAGCACAGATAATTGATATTAACGTGGATGAAGGAATGTTGGATTCAGCAACAGTAATGCCTACCTTTTTAAACTATATTGCTTCAGAACCTGATATATCAAGGGTTCCTATTATGATTGACTCTTCAAAATGGGAGGTGATTGAGGCAGGATTAAAATGCGTTCAAGGAAAATCAATCGTTAACTCCATTAGCTTAAAAGATGGGGAAGAGGAATTTATTCGTCAAGCAAAATTGGTAAAAAGATACGGAGCTGCTGTTATTGTCATGGCATTTGATGAGGTAGGACAAGCTGGTGATTTTGATAGAAGGATAGAAATTTGTGAAAGAGCTTATCAAATTCTAGTAGATAAAGTAAAGTTTCCGGCAGAAGATATTATTTTCGACCCCAATATTTTAACTATTGGTACAGGTATAGAAGAGCACAACAATTATGCGGTTGACTTTATAAAAGCAACTCGTTGGATTAAGGAAAATTTACCTGGAGCCTCAGTTAGTGGCGGGGTAAGTAATGTGTCTTTTTCTTTTAGAGGGAATGATGTTGTGCGAGAAGCCATGAACTCTGCTTTCTTGTATCATGCTATTCAAGCAGGTTTAGATATGGGGATAGTAAATGCCGGAATGATTGAGGTGTATGACGATATTCCTAAAGACTTATTGGAACATATTGAAGATGTTGTTTTAAACAAAAGGGAAGATGCTACAGAACGTTTGACAGATTTTGCAGAATCTGTTAAATCAAAGGAAAAAGTTGCAGTTAAAGATGATGCTTGGAGAAAAGAAAGTGTGCAAAGTCGCTTGAGTCATGCTTTGGTGAAAGGGATTGTTGAATATATAGATGAAGATACTGAGGAAGCAAGGTTGCAATATGACAAACCTTTAGAAGTTATTGAAGGTCCTTTAATGGATGGAATGAACATCGTTGGAGATTTGTTTGGAGCAGGTAAGATGTTTCTCCCACAAGTTGTTAAATCTGCTAGAGTAATGAAAAAGGCAGTAGCCTATTTACTTCCTTTTATAGAAGAAGAGAAAAAACGAAGTGGAGATGAAAGCTCTAGTGCTGGAAAAATTGTAGTGGGAACAGTAAAAGGAGATGTACATGATATTGGGAAGAATATTGTAGCTGTAGTCTTAGCTTGTAACAACTATGAAGTGACGGATTTAGGAGTAATGGTTCCTGCTGAGAAATTTCTAGAAAAAGCCAAGGAGATTAATGCAGATATGATTGGCTTGAGTGGATTAATTACTCCTTCTTTGGATGAGATGGTTCATGTGGCCAGTGAAATGGAAAGACAGGGATTTAAAATACCTTTATTAATTGGTGGAGCAACAACTTCTAAAGCACATACTGCGGTTAAAATTGATCAGCAATATTCTGCACCAGTGATTCATGTATTAGATGCTTCTCGATCCGTGCCAACAGCAGGTCATTTATTGTCTAAAAATAAAACCCAAAGAACTCAATTTTTGGATGAAATAGCTACTGAATATCAAAGAGTGAGAGATCAACATGCAGCAAAGAAATCATTTAAGAAGATGATTTCACTAAAAGAAGCTAGAGAAAATAAAGTGGAGGTGGATTGGGGCGAAACTAACTTCACCAAACCCTCTTTTATTGGGGTTAAAAAGTTTGAAAATTTTTCTATTGAGGAAATTAGCAAATACATTGACTGGACTCCTTTTTTTAGCATGTGGGAATTAGCTGGGAAGTACCCAAGAATCTTTGACGATAAGATTGTGGGTGTTGAAGCAAAAAAAGTATTTGATGATGCACAAATAATATTGAAGAAAATAATTAAAGAAAATTGGTTAACAGCAAGTGGGGTTTGTGGCTTTTGGCCTGCAGCCTCTCACGGTGATGATATTATTTTATATGAAGATGAAAGTAGAACAAAAGAACTGAGTCGTTTTCATCATTTGCGTCAGCAAGGAAAGAAAGCTAAAGGCGTTCCCAATTTGTGTATTTCTGATTTTGTAGCGCCAGTTAACAGTGGTAAGCAGGATTATGTTGGAGCTTTTGCCGTTACAGCAGGAATTGGAATCGAAGAACACATCAACCGCTTTAAAAAGGATAATGATGACTACAATGCCATTATGGTAAAGGGTCTGGCGGATAGATTGGCAGAAGCTTTTGCAGAAAAAATGCACGAAATGGTTCGTAAGGAATTGTGGGCTTATGCTCAAGATGAAAATTTGGATAATGAAGAGCTAATAAGAGAAAGATATCAAGGAATTCGCCCTGCAGCAGGTTATCCTGCTTGTCCTGACCATACAGAAAAGGCTACCATTTTTAAACTCCTAGATGCTCCTTCGGTAGGCATAGAATTAA
>CAZKFN010000110.1:0-1690 GCA_964552035.1 uncultured Flavobacteriales bacterium | reverse complement strand
AGAGAGTTTTGCCATGTATCCCACAGCAGCTGTAAGTGGAACTTATTTTTCACATCCACAATCCAAGTATTTTGGGTTGGGTAAATTACAAAAAGATCAAATCGAAGATTACGCCCAACGAAAGGGAATGGAAATCGAAGAGGTGGAAAAATGGCTAAGTGCTAATTTGAATTATTAAGATTTAAACTTAGTTAATTCTTAATTTAAATGCTTTAGTTGTTGCTACAACTACCTTAGTTAGAGGTAATTATCTTTTTAAAAAATTAATCGCCTCATAACTACATTTTTGGCAAAAATGTCAAGAGTTTTTAAAGTGGATGAAATATTTGTGCTGAGCCTATTGAGGTGCAGTGTGTTGTAAGTCACCATGGGTGAGTTTACTTGTGTAACTATACTTTAATTTTGATAGTAAAGGTTTTCATTAAGTTTATCGAAATGTCGTATTCCGCCATTTATTAAGCAGCACATCCATAACCTAAGTTGAAATACGGGAGTAAGAGTTATACGTTTAAATCTCTTCAACCGTATATTCGTAATGTTCCATAAGTGGATTAATCAGCAGTTTTTTGCAAAGTTCTTCCACTTTATTGTTGGCTGTCTCTCTATTGGGAGAATCAATTTCTAAGGTAACGTATTTTCCAACTCTAACATTATCAATCTCGCTTAGGTTTAGACTTTTAAGATTAGAAGTTACGGCTTTTCCTTGAGGGTCTAATAATGCCTTAATGGGCATAATGTTTATTTCTGCTTTAAATTTCATGGGTTGAAGTTCTATTTTCTATAAAAGATATTATAAAATACAAAATTAAGATAAAAGGAATGGATGCGAAGTCGAATAGTAAGATAAATAAAATAGATAATCCTATTAAAAGGAACCTACTTTTATTCTCAGACCATTTTAGGCTTTTAACTTTTAATGACATCAATGGTATTTCTGCAATAAGTAAATATGAAAGTAGGGCTACTAAAATAATAATGGAACTTTCACGCATAATTAAATCATACAACCAACTGCTATCAACTAATCCATAACCTTGGTTTAATTTCCACTCTATAAGGGGGAGTGAAATCCAAAATAAGGCATTGGCAGGTGTGGGCAATCCTATAAAAGATTCCGTTTGCCTTTCATCGATGTTGAATTTTGCTAGTCGATAAGCTGAAAAAATAGCTATAGAAAAAGCGAGAAAAGGGATAATGTTTGAAGTTGATATTTCTAAGAGGATGGTGAAAACCATATAAGCGGGCACTAATCCAAAGCTAACAACATCGGCTAAAGAGTCTAATTCTGCACCCAAAGGGGAGCCGACCTTTAATAATCGTGCAGCCATACCATCAAAAAAATCAAAAATGGCTGCCGCTAAGACTAACAATGAAGCGGGTAAAAGCGCTCCCTTTGCAATATAGGTAATAGCAATGCAACCGCACAGTAAATTGGCTGAGGTGATGATATTTGGAATTTGTTTTTTCAAGATATTTTTTGTCAAAATTAAACTTTTTAATGACTTTTGCCTATTGTATTGCTTTTTGTGAAATAAAGAGCGTGCTTTTCACTTTGAAAAAGCGAAGGGGTTTTTATAAGTCTATTTTTTTAAAAGATATAGAGAATTTTTAAAAACTATTTGTTAATGGAGAAATGCCCATTTAGCAAAAAGGAAAGACATCAACCAATTATCGAATCAACGTAACCGTA
>CAZKFN010000109.1:0-6261 GCA_964552035.1 uncultured Flavobacteriales bacterium | reverse complement strand
CTCACCGTTGGCAACAAGCTTAATAAAACCGCACGATAATTAAAATGAACGATAATGACAGAATAAGACAAGCAATTATTGACTTTGTAAAAGGTGGAGATAATAGTGACGTTGAACTTTTGGACAATGTACTTCACAAAGAATTTCGAGTTACGAATAACGGATTTATGGGAACTTCAGGAATTACCATAATCGACAAAAACGACTATATAAGCAAAATTAAAAGCGGAGTTTTTGGCGGTTTACCAAGGAAAATGAAAATTGAGGAAATTGACAAAACCGGAACAATTGCTTCCGTAAAATTACGGATTGAAAGCTCAGAAAATGATTTTATTTCGTACAATTCGTTAGTTTTAGATACAGACAACGAATGGAAAATAATTAATAATCTCGCAGTTGTAAAAACAAAAAAATTATAAAATGAACAAGATAGAATTGAGAGGACTTTCAACAGTCAGTTTTTATGCAGACAACCACGAAGAAGCAAAAAAATGGTACAGCGAAATTTTAGGAATGGACCCCTATTTTAATGCTCCGGGCTATTCGGAATTTCGACTTGGTGATTATCAGCACGAACTTGGAATAATTGATGGAAAATATGCACCAAAAGATTCAGCGAAAGAAATTGGAGGGGCAATTGCCTATTGGCACGTTGACGATTTGCAGGCAACACTTGACCTTTTAATTTCAAAAGGAGCAAAATTATATGAACCAATTATCGATAGAAGCGGAGGACAAAGGGCTTTTGTAACCGCTTCGGTCATTGACCCCTTTGGAAACGTTCTCGGAATTATGACAAATAAACACTATTTGGAAATTTTGGACAAAAAGAACGCAGAATAATGGAAATGAAAGACGGCAAACCTGCGGTTTATTGTAAAACCAGGAAAGAGTGGCGAAAATGGCTGAACGAAAACTGTAAAACTGAAAAATCCATTTGGTTAATACTACATAAAAAGAACAGCACTAAAGAGTGTGTCAGTTTAATCGAGGCAACAGAAGAAGCCGTGTGTTTCGGTTGGATTGACAGCCTTTGCAAAAAACGTGACAAAGAAAGCTATTATCTGACATTTACGCCAAGAAATCCGAAAAGGAGCAATTGGAGCGATAGGAATATTGAACGTGCCGAGCGAATGGTAGAACAGGGATTAATGACAGAACATGGACTAAAGTTTATAGAGATAGCTAAAGAAAAAGGTTTAGAAAGAAATTTTGAAATGCGAGAAGCTCTAAAAAATATAGCGATTGTTGATCAGCTTTCAAGACAATCAAAACTAGAGTGGATGCCCGATATTGATTTAGATATTGCAGCAATCAATCATCAATATCGTTCGAAGAATTACTACAGTACGCCTGCCTCTAAATGGTATGATGCCGCTGGGGAAGAGGCGCCTTCTAGCATGCATGTACAATCCATGCAGAATATCACAGGGATAAATTTAAGTTGGGAAATTGATGTGTGGGGAAGGATAAGGAGTCAAAAGATGGCCACATTTTATCAGTTCTTAGAAGTAGAAGAAAATAGAAGAGCGATTCAATCTAAAATTATTACTCAAATTGCAGAAGCTTATTATAATCTACATTTATTAAATGCCCAACTATTAGTTGCTCAAAGAAATTTCGGATTAAGCCAAAACACCTATAAAATTGTTGAATTACAGTATCAATCTGGAAATATTACCGCACTAGCAAAACAGCAAACTAAATCTCAGATGTTGGTTTCCAAAGCATTAATACCAAGCTTGAAAGAAGAAATAGCACTTCAAGAAAATCAATTGAGCTTTTTAACAGGTACTTTACCTTCAGAGGTAATGATTGGTGAAAATACTTTATGGACCATAGAAACCGATACAGAATTAAGTTATGGGGTGCCTTTAGAGCTGATAAACAACAGAACAGATATAAGAGCAAAAGAATTAAATTTAAGAAGGAAAAACGCAAAAGTTGGTGTGGCTCAAACGAATCGATATCCTCATTTGAAAATTGATTTAAGTACCGGTACGAATGCTATGCTAATGTACAACTGGTTAAATGTACCAGGATCTATATTTGGGGCTGTTACTGGTGGTTTAACACAAGCTGTTTTTAACAGGCGAAAGCTTAAAACGGACTATGAAATTGCAAAGATTGATAGAGAAAAAGCAGAATTAGACCTTCAAAAAACTGCTTATTTGGCTGTAAAAGAGGTTTCTGACGCCTTGATTATCATTAACTCTTTGGATGAGCAGTTAGAAATAGCAGAAGAACAAGTGGCTACTACCGAACTGGCCATAAATCAATCTAGCTTGTTGTTTAACAGTGGATATGCTACTTATTTAGAAATTATAACTGCTCAAAAAGTAGCTTTGGAAAGTGAATTAAACCTCAATAAAATTCGACATGAGATTTTATTGGCAAGAGTAAGATTATACCGATCTTTAGGCGGTGGCTGGGATTAATTAAAGCTAATAACAATTGAAATGGGGGTTAGTATTTAAGGATTATATTTGAGGTTTAGAGTATAAACCTATGATGAAAGTATTTTCATTGATTCTTTTTGGACTAAGCCTTTTACTTGGTTTATCCTTTTTTGTACCGAAAAAAGAGATAGAAGAGCAAACCGAACGATTTAAAACAAAACTTCAAGAGCTTGCAGGTAAAGATAGCAGCTATTTAGTAGGTCAGGCAATAGATAGTCTTCATGGGGTTAAAGTATATTATAATGGTCAGCCGCATCAGGTTTGGGGTAGAAATCGAACAGCGGAGGGTTATAATTTGGGACTAAAATATCAATGTGTAGAGTTTGTTAAACGGTATTATTATGAACATTTGAATCATAAGATGCCTGATACTTATGGACATGCTAAAGATTTTTTTAATAAAAATTTAAGTGATTCTTCTTATAATGCACAAAGAGATTTAATGCAATACTCCAATCCGGCCAAAACACAACCTCAGGTTGGAGATTTATTAATTTTTAAAGCAATTGAGAAACATGTATATGGTCATGTTGCCATTATTTCAAGAGTAGAAGAAAAAGAGGTTGAAATTATTCAGCAAAATCCACTTTGGACAGAAGGTTCAAGAGCCATCTTTCCACTTGTATATGAAAATGAACATTGGAAAATAAAGCATGAGTTAATACTAGGTTGGCTACGAAAGGAAACGATGTAGGTTTGCTTTCAATAAAAAGACCTTATTTTTAAAATTTTATTTAAAATTGAAGAATATTTTATGGCCTATTTAAAAATCATATTAAGAGGTGTTGCTCAAGTAATGTTGCAGGAAAATGCAATTACGGGCTTGTTCTTTCTTATAGGAATTTTCTACAATTCATTTAATTTAGGTATTGTCGCTGTTTTTGGTACGATAATTAGCACGCTTACAGCTCAACTTTTAAACTATAATAAAACAGAAATAAAAAGAGGTTTATATGGTTTTAATGGAGCTTTATGTGCTATTGCACTTTGGTTTTTTTATGGTTTTAGTCCTCATAGTTTTATCGTTATAATTTTTTCTTCTTCTTTAAGTTCAGTCCTGTTTTATTATCTAAAAAGATTTCTTCCGCCTTACACAGCACCTTTTATCCTATCCACTTGGATAGGTATGCTGACCCTAAAATATTTCTTTGGATTTTCCATTTTATCGGCGATTGATACTTTGCAAAACTTTAGTTTTATAGAGGCAAGCCTGAACAGCTATGGGCAAGTGATGTTTCAAAAAAATAGCATCACGGGACTGTTCTTTCTAACCGGAATATTAATCAATTCAGGTTTACATGCACTTTTTACCATTTATGCTGTTTTCTTGAGCTTGATTTTTGGTTTATTGTTGGGGAGTCCTATGGCAACTCTCAATTCCGGTTTACTAGGTTTTAATGCCATTCTTTGCGTGATTGTTTTAGCAGATATAAACAAAAACGCCATGCTTTGGGCTACATTGGCAATTCTTTTATCCGTGCTCATTCACTTGCTCCTTTGGAAGATAAACATCATACCTTTAACCGCAGCTTTTGTTATTACAAGTTGGTTGCTTCTAGGAATAAAAAAACTCCTAGTATTAAGTAGGAGTAAGACTTAAATGTTTACTTAATGATTGGGGCTCGCTCTACTTTTTTATTTTCATAAAAATAATACCTATAAGTAGCTAAGGTTCTCAATTTTTCGGCACCTAAATTTTTAATTACATGAATCATCTTAGGATTAAAATCACCAATCCAAGTAATAACTAGGTCTTTGTATTTATTGGTCTTTCTAACCATTTTTTGACATTCTATAAAAATAGCTCCTTCTAAACCTCTACTTTGAAAATCGGGATCAATTCCAAAAGCAATTCCAAAAAAGGTAGTACAACTGCCTTTCCATTTATGATAGAGGAATTTTAATTTTCCCCACCAGTTGAGGTTCCCATTAATGTGTTTGAAAATTTGATTAATTTCTGGCAAAGCAATAAAAAAACCAACCGGTCTTCCATCGTAATAAGCAAAATAAATTAAATCCTCATCAATAACAGGTTTTAAAGAATCCATAATGGATAGAGCTTGTTTTTTGTCCATTTCAGTAAAGGCGTCGTGTTTAACCCAAGCACGATTATAAATGGTTCTAAAGTCCTCTGCATATTTTGGCAGATTACTTTTTTTTATGGTCTCAAAGGTATATTTAGGATCTCTTCTTATTCGGTCAGATTTTTCTTGTAATAAAGAAATTAAAGGAGGTTGAGTTGAACGATAATAAATGTATTGTTCATAATAAATGCTAAAGCCGAACTCTTCAAAGAAGGTGCGATAGTATTCAGGATTATAATTTTGTTGGTAATAAGGAGGATATTTAAAATTTTCTATAATTAATCCCCAATATTTATCTTTTTCTCCAAAATTAATTGGGCCATCCATACCTTGCATACCTTTTTCTATAAGCCATTCTTTACTTTTTTCTAACAATGCAAAGGCAGCTTCTTTATCGTTAATGCATTCAAAAAATCCTATTCCACCTAATGGTTTCTTAGTTTTTTTATTAGTTTTTGCGTTATAAAAAGCAGCTATTCTACCTATGGTTTTCCCGTTTTTGGTTAAAATCCAGCGAATAGCATCACCATGTCTGAAAAATTTATTCTTTTTTTGATCGAATACCGCTTGTATATCTTGTTTAAGGTGTGGAATCCAATGAGGGTCATCTTGATATATCTTATGAGGCAATTTTAGAAATTCTTTTTCTGTTTTAGCATCATTTACTTCTCGAATTGACATGCTTCTATTAGTTTTGTAAATTCAAAAACAAACTTACACAATAGTAGCATTGTATAAAATAGGGAAATGAAAGATAAAGTAGTAATTGTTACTGGTGCTTCATCGGGAATAGGGGAGGCTGTTGCTAAATATTTTGCTTCTCGTGGAGCAATACTATCATTGGCTGCAAGGAGGGTAGAAATTATAGAAGAAATGGCGACACATATGAAAGCCGAAGGTGTAAAGGCCCTTGCCCTAAAAGTCGATGTTTCTATAGAAGAGGATTGTCAGAATTTGATAGTTCAAACTATTAAGGCTTTTGGAAGAATAGATGTGTTGATCAATAATGCAGGTATTTCTATGCGAGCACTATTTAATGATTTAGAGTTGGATGTATTTAAAAATGTGATGGAAATTAATTTTTGGGGAGCAGTTTATTGCACCAAATACGCCTTGCCTCACTTGCTGCAATCCAAGGGAAGCGTAGTGGGGATTTCTTCTATAGCAGGATATGTAGGATTGCCGGCTCGTACAGCCTATTCTGCTTCAAAATATGCGATGCATGGTTTTTTAGAAGCATTGAGAACAGAAAATCTTGAAAAAGAGCTTCATGTGCTGATAGCTTGCCCTGGATTTACTGCTTCTAACATTAGAAAAACAGCTTTAACAGCCGATGGAAGTCAACAAAAGGATTCGCCAAGAGAAGAAGGAAAAATGATGTCGGCAGAAAAAGTAGCCCACTATCTCTATGGTGCTATTCTTAAGAGAAAACAAAGTTTAATTCTTACTACAGAAGGTAAATTAGCTGTTTTCTTTTCAAAATTTTTACCCCGATTTGTACAAAAATCAGTTTATAGGAAATTTAAAAAGGAACCAAATTCTCAACTTTAAAATGTATAAAACACCAATATATATCATGGGTTATATGGCCTCTGGTAAATCGATTATAGGAAAGAAAATAGCCTCTAAATTAGCTTTTAAATTTGTTGACTTAGATAAATATATAGAAGAAAAAGAGAATAAAAGTATCAACTATATATTTTCATCAAAGGGCGAAA
>CAZKFN010000108.1:0-6381 GCA_964552035.1 uncultured Flavobacteriales bacterium | reverse complement strand
GGCACTAGAGGAGAAGAATGATGAAAAGGAAAAAATTAGAATCTTTTTTGAGGAGCAGCATAAAAAAGGAGTAGAAAGCTTAAAGGAATTTATGCCTTATTTGTATAAGGTGCTTTCAGAAGGAGAACAAATCACTTTAACTATAAAAGGCTTTTCTTCTAGCCTATTTGAGAGCGACTACAACTACATTTTGGCTCATAGGCGCATAGAAAGCCTTATCAACTATATGAAGTCCTATAAAGACGGTGTTTTATTGCCATACATTAATCAAACAGCTTCCAATAATGCTTCTTTGAAGTTTGTAAAAATACCTTATGGTGATTTTGCAATAAAAGACAAGGGTTTTTCTAATCAGACTATGGCTATTTATAGCGCTAAAGCAGCAAAGCAAAGAATGATAGAAATAATTGCTGTAAATAAAGATGAATTGATTGAAGGGGAATTATCCTTTAATGCCTATAGCTATGAAATTGGTGAAGTTAAGCAGGGAGAAAAGCTAAATCGGTTTTTTAATTTATCCAATGACAGCAATAATGAATTGAAAATTTACAACATTAGCAGCAATTGCGATTGTGTTCAACTCCACTATCCTTCTGATATCAAAGGAGGAGAAAAAGATAGAATTCAGGTAGAAGTGAACACCCAAAACTTAAAAGGAAAGGTAAACATCACATTGATTGTTGTTACCAACAGCCAACCTAATTTACACGAATTGACGTTAAACTTAAACGTAGTGCCTTGAAATAGAATATATTAAAGTTTTAATCAGCCTATTATCGCGTAAAAAAAATAGGCTCAAAAATAAAGCTTTTTAAGTATTTAGATACAAAAACCTGCAATATCAAACAATCGTTTTGCACAACAACTTATTAACAATCAATTCATTAAACCTTATTTAAGGAGCATTTAATTAATTACCATGAATGGCAAACAACAAAAAGCCGCTTCAAAATGAAGCGGCTTTTAAATTTATAATTTTCTATTTTTTACATAAAACGTTCCATTACCTTTCTGCTAACTCCAGTGTTCGAAAATCCACCATCATGGAAAAGGTTTTGCATGGTTACGTATTTTGTTAAATCGCTAAAAAGAGTAATGCAATAATTAGCACAATCCTCAGCAGAAGCATTTCCTAAAGGAGACATATCCTCTGCATAGCTGATAAAAGCATCAAAACCTTTTACCCCGCTACCAGCTGTTGTAACCGTTGGAGATTGAGACACTGTATTAATCCTCACCTTCTTCTCTACTCCATAATGATATCCAAAACTTCTTGTAATCGATTCTAATAGCGATTTAGCATCCGCCATATCGTTGTAATCTGGGAATACTCTTTGAGCTGCAATATAGGTCAAAGCCACAACAGACCCCCACTCCTTAAGAGCATCTAATTTTTTAGCTGCTTGCAGTACCTTATGCAATGAAAGTGCTGAGATATCTAAGGTTTTATGAAACCAATCGTAATTAGTCTCATCATAGGGTTTGCCTTTTCTAACGTTAGGCGACATTCCAATAGAGTGTAAAACGAAATCAATTTTTCCTCCTAAAATCTCAGTAGATTTAGTAAATAATGCTTCTAAATCCTCCATTGATGTAGCATCAGCAGGAATAACCTCCGTTTTACAAGCTTCTGCTAATTTATTAATCTCTCCCATTCTCAATGCAATGGGTGCATTGGTCAAAGTAAATGTAGCACCTTGTGCATAAGCGGCTTCAGCTACTTTCCAAGCAATAGATTGTTCATTTAAAGCGCCAAATATAATTCCTCTTTTCCCTTTTAGTAGATTATTTGCCATTTGATATTTAATTTTGGATAAGTTACAAAGATATTATTTCTATTGATGAAACAATAATTCTCTAGCATTATTCAAAGCAGCTTCTGTTATTGTTTTGCCACTTAACATTTTAGCTATTTCATTCAAGCGTTCACTTTCATTTAATCTCATAATTTTTGTAGTTGTACGTTCTTTTTTATCCTTTTTATATACAAAAAAGTGATCCTTACCTTTAGCTGCAATTTGAGGTAAATGAGTAATAGAAACCACTTGCATCTGCTTAGCTAAATTATGAAGAACCGTACCTAATTGAGAAGCCACTTCTCCTGAAACTCCAGTATCAATTTCATCGAAAATGATGGTAGGCATTTTTTGTTTCCCCGCTACCAATGATTTAATTGCTAAGACTAAACGAGATATTTCTCCTCCTGAAGCTGTTTTTTCGATCTGTTGTGGAGCAATGCCTTTATTCGCTGAGAATAAAAAGGTGAAAATATCCTTACCTGTTTTTAAGAATTCCTCACTTTCTTTATGATTAACTTTAAAGTTTGCATGTGGAATCCCCAATTGCTTTAGGGTATTCACAATAGTAGTTTGCATTTTTGTCAAAATACTTAGACGCTTCTTTTGAAGTTGTTTTGCTAGATCCTCAACTAAAGCAGTATATTCTTTCAATTGTTGCTCTTGCTTTTCAATTTGTGCATCGTAATTTGAAATCGTAAACAACTTTTCATTTAACTCTTTGAGCAAAGAAAGCAAATCATCAGCCTCATTCAGTTGATGTTTTTGTTGTAATCTATGAATTTCTGCCAAGCGATCTTCTACATACAACTGTCTATCGGGGTCAAATTCATAGTTACTCGCTTCTTGACTTAAACTTTGAGAAATATCTTCCAATTCTATAGCTATGGATTGAAATCTCATATTTAACTCTTTAAAGGAAGACAGGTAATCTCCATTTCGAATAAAGAGCCGTTTAAGTTGTTGAATCATCTCTAATACATTTCCTTCTTGAGAAGAAAGCAAACCTTCCATTTGAGAAAAGTTAGAAAGTATTTCCTCACTATTGGCCAATTGTTGTTGTTCAGCACTCAGCTCTTCTGCTTCTCCTTCTTTTAAATTTAGGCTAGACAACTCTTCAAACTGAAACTCTAAAAAATCTTTTTCTTTTTTTGCGTCAATTGCTAATTCTTTTAATTGATTTAATTTTTTTATTTCCTCGGTATAGCTCTTATATGCGGCCTTATATTTTTGAATTAAAAAAGTGTTGTCGGCAAGAGAGTCAATTACATTTAATTGAAAATCAGAGCTATTTATCTGTAAACTTTGGTGTTGAGAGTGAATATCTATAAGAGCGGAACCTAATGATTTTGCAATACCTAAAGTAGTTGGTGTATCGTTAATAAATATTCTACTTTTCCCTTGTGGAGTTATCTCTCTTCTAATAATGGTATCCTTGGCATAATCTAAATCATTTTCTTCAAAAAAAGATTTTAAAGCATAGTCCTCTATCTTAAAATTTCCCTCAACAATACACTTTTCTTCATTATTTTTTAAGCTACTGTGATCTGCTCTTTCTCCTAAAATAAGTTTTAAAGCACCCAAAAGAATAGATTTACCAGCTCCAGTTTCACCGGTAATTACGGTTAACCCAGGCTTAAAATCTATCTCCAGCTGATCGATTAAAGCAAAATTCTGTATGGATAAATGTGACAACATAAGAATGTAAAGATAAACGAAAGAATGCTAAGAATATAAAATTTTATCTTCCTTGTAGCTTTTCATATTTCCCTGCATTCCCAGGGTCTATTTTAATCAAAAGCTTAGCGATATCATTTCTTTCTGCCGAAGGAAATTCTTTATACAAATTAATTACCTCATTGGATTTAGCATCAAAGAAAGACTGCATATTGTATGAAGTTGGGGAAGCATTATGTACTGCTTCAAGGGCTTTTAAACTTTCGTTAATATTCTTTTTAGCAGATTCTGCATTAGACTCCATTAAATCAAACCCCTGGCGATGGTATTTATAAAAACTTCCTCTAAGGGGTTTGAATCTTGCACTCAATGCATTTTCAACCAACCAATATCTATTTCTTTGGCTTTCATTTGCTTTCCAACCTGTTTCAGAAGAGTTTTGAGCATTGTTGACAATCTTCTGTGCTTGTTGAAAAAAAGCTGTTCCTCCTTCTGGAGAGTATGAATCATAGTCGTAAGCCAAAATCATGTATACATAAAAGGATAAAATAGAAGTCAACTCACTGTTATAACTATTTTCAGAATAGATTAAAGGTTCAAATTGATTAAAGTATATGGTGAAATCATTGTCTTTTACATTGAGGATTGGAGAGAGGTAAGAGGTTTTATAAATAGGTCTAGATGCCTGAATTTGGATACTTCCTTTAAAATTATTAGTTCCCATACGATCACTGAGGGTAATGAGAATGTTGCAATCTATTCTTTCAAAGGATTCAAATCCGTCCCTGGTCCATTTTCTCCCATTCACAAATTGATAGATAGTTCCTTCCATTTCTTCAAATATTTTTCTCTCACTACCTTCTATTTGTCGAGAATCAACAGTAACCTTACACCTCAATTCCTGAGCATCTACTTGAGTGATGCTTATTGAGAAAATAAAAAAAACGATGAAATATATTAATCTATCCATTGAGCAGCAATCGTGTTTACAATATCTTCTGCAACTGCAGTTTTATTCTTTAACTCAAAAGCTATTTGTTTATTGTCTGAAGAAAGGATGGTTATTTGATTTGTGTCGTATCCAAACGCGGTTTCTTTATCAGTCAGCATATTCAATACAATAAAATCTAAATTTTTGCTTTTTATTTTTTTCTTTGCATTTTCTATACCATTTTCTGTCTCCAATGCAAAGCCTACTAAAAGTTGATGTTCTTTTTTATTTTCCCCTACATATTTTAAAATATCTGTAGTTGGCTTAAGCTCCACTTTCATAGCCTGTTCTGCTTTCTTTATTTTTTGTTGTGCAAAATCAATAGGGGTATAATCTGCCACAGCAGCTGCAAAAATTAGACAATCAGCATGCTTGTATTCTTTTTTAACAGCTTGAAACATTTCTTCAGCTGATGTTACACTAATTAACTTAGCAACCTTAGGAATAGCAATACTAACAGGCCCACAAACCAATGTAACCTCAGCTCCTCTGTTTATCAAGGTTTGTGCTAAAGCTATTCCCATTTTTCCAGAAGAGTGATTTCCTATAAATCTTACCGGATCAATCTGCTCATAAGTAGGCCCAGCAGTTATTAAAACCTTCTTGCCTTTCAATTGGCTATGACTCTTATCAATAAAATTTATAATATGCTCTACTTCTGCCATTCTTCCTAGTCCGAATAAGCCTGAAGCAAGCTCCCCACTTTCCGGGGGAATCATTTTGTTGCCAAACTCTTGCAGTTTTTTTATATTTTCTTGGTTTGCAGGATGGGCATACATGTCTAAATCCATAGCTGGAGCAAAATATACTTCTTGTTGATTTTCCATAGATAAATAGGTAGCTAACAACAAGTTGTCTGAATGCGCATGTGCCATTTTTGCCAAGGTATTGGAAGTAGCCGGAGCCAATAAAAAAAAGTCAGCCCATTGAGCCAACTTTACATGATTGTTCCACTCTCCAGTTTTTTTATCGAAATATTCTACATAAACTTTGTTCTTGGAAAGTGTAGATAAAGTAAGAGGCGTAATAAAATGTATTGAATCAGGGGTCATCAATACTTTTACGTTTGCCCCTTTTTTTATGAGTTCTCTGCAAAGTTGCGCTGTCTTATAAGCTGCTATTCCAGCGCTAACACCTAACAGCACATTTTTGCCTCTCAACATAATGTTTTACTCCTCTTCTAATTCTGGATTTCTAAAATAAACTTCATCGTTTAAAAACTCATCCAAAGCAATTGCAGGTGGCTTAGGTAAACTTTCATAAAATTTAGAGATTTCAATTTGTTCCCTGTTTTCAAAAACCTCTTCCAAATTGTCAGAAACAGTAGCAAAATCAGCTAATTTAGAGTTTAACTCCTCTTTCATTTTAACTCCAATTTGATTGGCACGCTTACTTACAATTACAATTGCTTCATAAATATTTCCTGTTTTAGCGTCAATCTCATTTACATTTCTAGTAATCGTTGTAACAGGTGCTTCAAGTTCTTTGTAGTTCATTTATTTTTCCTTTTCTTTTAAGTGTTCTTGCTGAGCTTTTACCAGTTTGGTGTAAATTATCTCAGCCTCATTGAGTTTCTTACTCTCTGCAAAATTATCAATAAAATTGTAATATACATCTATTCCTCTTTTAAAACGGTCTTCTTTCTTGTCCTCCACACTATTTATCGCCAGTTCATAATAAGATTTAAGGATTAATAAGTGCATCTCTTCCACATATTCTGAGTTAGGGTAAGCTCTAATCGTATTATTTAAGGCAATTATTGCAGATTTATACCTTCTCGTAACATAGTATTGTTTACTATTTAAAAAATCTTTGGTCTCTAATTTTAATTCCAATTCATCTATCAAGGCGTTGGCACTATCCAGCAACTCACTTTTAGGAAAAGTATTAATAAAAATTTGCAATTCATTAATAGCC
>CAZKFN010000107.1:0-6458 GCA_964552035.1 uncultured Flavobacteriales bacterium | reverse complement strand
GATTTCAGCTCTGCTGAAATTGTATCGTTATGAAGGTAGCTGAGTGATTTTAGCTCTGCTAAAATTGTACCGAAGCTAGCTCCCCAAATCCTTGTCAAACAAGAATAAGCTGGAAGTATCGCTGCCAATCAGCTCCAATTTATCGATGATGTTCCTTGCCATTTCCTCTTCTTCTTGTTGTTCTGCAATATACCATTGCATAAAGTTATTGGTCATGTGATCGTTTTCTTTTAAACAAGCCGTAATGATGTCGTTAATGGACTTAGTTACTAAAATTTCTTGTTCTAAAATATTCTCAAAAACACTTTTAAGCGAATCGTAATCTTTTAAAGGGGGTTCTAAAGCAGGAATTACAGCATGTCCGCCTCTTTCATTGATGTATTTGATTAACTTGAGCATATGTTCTCTTTCCTCATCCGAATGGGCATATAAAAACTTTGCAGCACCGCTAAAACCTTTTACTTCAGCCCAACATGCCATAGCTAAATACATTTGTGAAGCAGCTGATTCTTCGTGAATTTGATTTTGTAACTTCTTTTCAATTATTGGAGATAACATAGTTGTACAATTTAATGTGAATGCTTATATTTTTAAGGTAAAGTTAAGTTTATTTAATGGATGTCCATTGAGAATTAACTGAATAAAATGAAGCCCTTCATAATATTTTCTACTGCTTAATTTTCTGAAGGAATGTTTTTTATGAATTGTGATAGTTTCCTTGGGTTGAATAACTCGTTCCGATATCTTAAAAACCTTTGAGTTGTGTTTGCCGTTGGCTTTTTTATAAAAAAGAGCATATTCTATTCTTAGATGTTGTTTTTGAGGAGCCTGATTGTTTATTTGAAATGAAAAAGGCAATTCCTCCCCCTGTTCAATGCTGTTAAATTTCAATTGAAATTCTTGAATGGATATTTGCTCAACAGCTTTGAATCCAAATGCCGCTAACACTTCTTTATCTCCAGCCTTTATTAAAGTTCTGGAAGCGTGTTTTAAAACCCAATCGCAATTTTTATCTAATCCTTTCCACTGTTTAAGCAGTTGTTTAAACAAAGCAGTTTGAGTTTTGGATAAATCATTTAAATGATTAGCAACACTTTTTCTCACAAATAGAGAAGGATCAGATTTTAACTCCTCTAGAATAGGTAGGGTTAAGTTGGTGGGTAAATTGAGATGTTTTGCCCAAGGTAAATGCGGTCTGCAACCTTCTGATGCTAACCTTCTCACTTTAGGATGAGGATGAAAGCTCCACGCTTGCATTTGTCGCATGGTCTTTTGAGGGTTTTGTGTTAAAAAAGGACGTACAGCAAATTCGCAGGAATAGTATTTAGTAATTTCTTCTATGGCTTTTAAGGATTCCTCAAAATGGGGGAGACCATAGTACTCGATATAGGTTGGAATAAAATAATATTCTATACGCTCCTTTCCTTCCAGGCTAAGCTTTTGGCTAAGAGACTTTAAAATCTCAATTGCATCTGCATAATCTTCCGGCAATTGTTTGTGCATACATTGAGTGATATGTGCAAGTCTTTGTTTTAATTCAAAATTCTCCCAATTTTCTTGATACACGGCTTTTAGAAAGTCTTGGGAATTAATTGAAGCTTGTAGCTTTTGCCAGTGTTCTAAGAAATGTGTGAAAAATTCAGGGGCAAATAGGTCTTTTAATGCTTGGGCCATGGTCAAATTGTATTCTGGGCAAATTTATGTTTTAGTTAGCTTTATTAATGCAATACTGTGCCAATAAAGCAAATTGTCTAAAATCATTGTTGCCCGATAAAATTATAAAACATCATAAGTCCAAACAAACTCAACTTCATATCCATCTAAATATATGGTACCTACCTTAACTTTATTAGGCTTTATCGACATTTCTATTAATAGGTTTCTCTTATTTGCAAGTAATTTTTTTATTTCGCCCTAAGAAAATGAAACAAAACTCATCCTGCGATTAAAACCTTAGAAAATCTTTAAAACCCTAACCTAATACTTCCGTTTATATAGAAATAACTTTTAATTGGATGGTAGTAAACTAAAATATATTTTTTAAATTAAGTATAAAAGTCTTGGTAATAAAGTTATTTTTGTTTTTTAAGGGCTTAAAATTGCAATAACTTGCCGGCATGAAAAAACTTCTATTTGTTTTTCTTTTATTTCCCTTCTCTCTTTTATCTCAAGAAGATTCAATAGAGATGCTGCAGTACAGCAGTGGCTTTGCTTTTAAAGAGGGTATTTATGCCAATTTTGAAGATTTTAAAAAGAATCAACCCAGTTATACCCAAGCCATAGAAAGAAGAGGAAGTGATTTATATTGGTACAACGATTCGCTCAATAAAATGGTTAAAGTTCCTCCTTCTAAAATTTGGGGGTATTCCCAAGCCCATAACGTTTACATTTCCTATACGGGTGCGTATTGGAGGTTCATCAATATGGGGCAATTAACTCATTTTTCCGCTATTTTTATAAGCAGATATAATACAGTAGATGCCTATGGTTTTCCTGTAGAAAGGGTAAGTAAAAAGATGGAGCACTTGTTTATGGACTTTAACACCGGTAAAGTTGAACTCCTTTCTTATAAAAATTTAGAACCTTATTTTGAAAAAGACGCCCTACTTTATAAAAATTTCAAAAAACTCAAGAGAAAAAAGCAAGCTGATTTAATCTTGGCTTTAAAAACTTACAACGAGTTGTATCCCATTTATTTTCCACAAAACGATTAACCCAACAAAAAAGAATCATTTTTTATACGATGAGTAAAATGAATAAGGTAAGAAGGATTATATATAAGTTCTTAAGATGGAAGGGCTTTTCTATACGAATCAATAGAACTCCTGTAACCAAGGAGAGTTTTATTAAGATGATTGACCAAGAAGAACCTCTAACATTAAAGACTATTTTATTTAAAAAATATGCGGCTTATTTTAGACATACACACAATACACAACTGTATGAAGAAGTACTTCAATATTATGTTCCAAATTGGGAAAAAATTTATAGCAAGGCTGTATTTATGAATGTTCCTGGTGGTGGAAGGGATAACCTGAATGTTTATCGGAAAGTAAAAATAAATGGAGAGTATTATGTAGAGAAAGTTTACTTTACTCACTTGGGATACATATCCATACATTCATCAAATTGGTTTTTTAAAAATGCCTATCCTTTAATTCAAAAGCATATTAAAACCGCTGAAATATCCTATTCCTTCTCATCTGATTTTCTTACAATTTTATATTATAAGTTTATAGAAATCCCCCATAATGAAAAAGAGAAAGATAAAGCCATTATTAATATTTCGAAATATTTATACGAAGCTTCATTTGATAATACAATAGAAACCTTGATAAAAGTTGCACCTAAATTTTTGAAAATAAATAATTTATCTTTAATGCTTATACAATATGAGTCCATTATTAAATCCTATCTTCTCAATCAAAATATTAAGGTTAATCTAATTGAAGCATCAATTCAAACAAATAGAAAAGTATTAACTCATGGAGATTTAAACCCTAGTAATTTAATTAGTTCTAACGTCATAATTGATTGGGATACATTTGGTTTAAGACCTGCTGGATATGAAGTTGCTTATATTTTTTGGAAATTTCTAATCAGTGATTTTATTCAGGAAGAGGTTTATGCCTTAGATTGGTTAAAAAAGGAATATAAAGACACCATTATAGCAGAGGAATGGGAGCTTTTTGAATTGACTTTCGTTTATTATGCTTTTATATTTATTTATGGAGCACATGCTCAAACACGTTTTACAACAATTCAAAAGGAATTGTTGGCTTACTTAAAAGAAATTTAGTATTATAAGAATAGGATATTTCTATTTTCTAAGAGACTAAAAATTTAAAACGAATGCCTTATATTTGTAGCGTAAATGAAAAGTAAACGCTTAATACTAAATCACACGCAACTTTCGCTCACCATTAAGCGATTTTGCTTTCAATTGATTGAAAGGCATAACGATTTTTCCAATTCCGTATTGATTGGCCTTCAGCCTAGAGGGGTTTATTTAGCCAAAAGAATTCACAAAGAGCTGCATGCTATTCTAGGGCATACAAAAGTACCTTTAGGGAGTTTGGATACTACTTTTTTTAGAGATGATTTTAGAAGAAGAGAAGGTTTGCTCATTCCCAATAAAACTCAAATTGATTTTATCATTGAAGGTAAAAAGGTCATTTTAATTGATGATGTATTGTACACTGGTAGAACCATTCGCTCCGGTTTGGATGCTATGCTCGCTTATGGTCGTCCAGACTTGGTAGAGTTGCTGGTTTTGGTAGATAGAAGATACAGCAGGCATTTGCCCATTCAGCCGGATTATATAGGTATCGCCGTTGATTCTGTTGAAAGCGAAAGGGTAGAAGCGCAATGGGATGAAATAGAAGGTAAAAATCAGGTGATTTTAAAAGAAACAAAACAGAAGTGATGGGAAAATTATCTAGCAAACACTTATTGGGTATTAAACAGCTTTCTGTGGCTGATATTCACTTGATATTTGAAACAGCTGATAATTTCAAGGAGGTAATTAATCGACCCATAAAAAAGGTGCCTTCTTTAAGAGACATTACCATTGCTAACTTGTTTTTTGAAAATTCAACTCGAACTAAATTATCTTTTGATTTAGCTGAAAAAAGACTTTCTGCCGATGTGATTAATTTTTCTGCAGCAGCATCTTCTGTTGCTAAAGGAGAAACACTAATTGATACGGTTAACAATATTCTAGCCATGAAAGTGGACATGGTGGTGATGCGTCACCCCAATCCCGGTGCTCCCGTTTTTCTTAGCAAACACATTGATGCCAACATTATTAATGCTGGAGATGGGGCACATGAACATCCTACTCAAGCCTTATTAGATGCTTATAGTATTAGAGAAAAGTACGGGGATGTTAAAGGGAAAAAAATAGTAATTATTGGAGATATTCTCCATTCAAGAGTGGCTCTTTCCAATATTTATTGCCTTAAAAAATTAGGTGCAGAAGTTCGGCTTTGTGGGCCTATGACTTTGATGCCTAAGTATATTGGAGAGCTGGGTGTAGAAATTTTTACAAAACTAGATGATGCTCTTTACTGGGCAGATATTTGCATGATGTTGAGAATTCAGTTGGAGAGGCAAGGAAGCAAATACAATGTGAAGTTTTTTCCTTCCATTAGAGAATATCACAACCTTTACGGTTTGACCTCCGAACGCTTGAGAAAAGTAAAAAGGAAACCTTTAATTATGCACCCAGGACCTATCAATAGGGGAGTAGAGATTTCCTCTGAATTGGCTGATTCTGAAAATTCCATTATTCTTAATCAAGTGGAAAATGGAGTGGCAATTAGAATGGCTGTGTTATACTTGCTTGCAGCAGTTGGAAAAGGAATGGAATAATAATTACCTTTGTTTGCCTAAAGTTTTAAAGCTATGAACAGTTCAATTTTTACAGTAGAAGAAAAAGAAAATTATTTATACATCAAGGCATTAATAGAAGATTTATCCATTTCATCAAAAGATTCAGATGAGACTCTTAAAGATGTTGATAATAAATTAGTTAAAAATATAATGTTTGACTTTGAAAAGGTGGTGAATTGTGATGCTACAATTTTAAAGTTCCTTCAAAAAGCCAATGCTGTTGTCATTGAAAAAGATGGTTTTATTGTGATTTGTAATGTAAGTAATGCCGTTAAAGAACAAATAGAAAGCATACAAAGCCCTCAAGAAATTCATGCTTCTTATACGTTTAGTGAAGCAGAAGATTATTTATATATGGTGGAATTGGAAAAGGAATTAGGTGATTTGGATGAGGATTTTACAATATAATGGAGTTTTCTGTCACCATAATTGGCAGCGGTTCTGCTTTACCAACGACTTATGCTAATCAATCTGCTCAAGTCGTGCAAATGGGCAATGAGGTTTTTCTTTTGGATTGTGGCGAGGCAACACAAATCAATTTGAGACATAGAAAAGTAAAGCTTCAGAAGATAAGCCATATTTTTATCTCTCATTTACATGGAGATCATTATTTTGGTCTTGTTGGCCTACTTTCTAGCTTACGACTTTTAGGTAGAGAAAAGCCTATGAATATCTATGCCCCAAAAGGCTTACAAGAAATTATTGAGTTGCAGTTTAAATGTGCCGGCTCAGATTTTTCCTTTCCCATTTATTTTCATGAAGTCACTAAAGCAGGGCAATTACTTTTGGAGACAGAGCGTTTAAAGGTTAGTACTATTCCTTTAAAACATAGAATAAAGTGTTATGGATTTAAATTTGAGGAAAAGGAAAAACCAAGAAAGCTTATTCCAAAATTATTAGAGCATTATCAAATACCTACTTATGCTCGACATGCCTTAACTTTAGGAGAAGATTACATTTCCAAAGTAGATGGAAAAGTTATAAAAAATGAAACTTTAACAAAAGATTTTGAGGAGCCAAAAGCTTATGCCTATTGTTCAGATACTGCTTATTATGAGGGATTA
>CAZKFN010000106.1:4004-6568 GCA_964552035.1 uncultured Flavobacteriales bacterium | reverse complement strand
GAGTTCGAATGCCATCTGTTTTGGCATATGTGGTGAAATCAGCTGAGATTACATTCGCCCATTCATTCGGTCCAAACTGGGTGCTTACCATAGTGGCTTTGCCTAATACCCTTCGTTCCTTGATGAGGTTATACAAACCATCCAGTGCTTGGTCGTCATATTTTGAAATGAGAAAATCATCAATGAGTAAGAACTGGACATTTGAGTAAAACCTTAATCGCTGTCTATAGGACCTCATCGATTTTTGTTTCCTAACAATCAAATCATCCATAAGATCAGTGTAATCGACAAACAGAGTTCGAAAGTTTGCCCTACATGCTTCAATACAGAATGCCCTAAGAAAGTAGGTCTTTCCGCTGTAGCTCTCTCCGGCAACGGTAATGTTGGCACCATCTTCAATAAACTCAAGCGTTGAGAGTTGAGCGACAAGTGCATCCTGGTATAGTCGACCGTTTCCAGTCTTTAGATTTGCCATCAATGCTTCCTGTTGCCGCAATCTACTGAGTCGAAGATTATCTTGGAATTGCCTATTTCGGTAATCCAGGTAATATTGGTCTACCAATTCCCTGAGTAATTGTAGTGGAGTAAGAGCTGAGCCTTTCGAAGATCTCATAATCTTATCGAGATGCCCGGCCATTACTTCCAAGCCAACGTATTCGAGCTTTTGCTCAAGGTCAGAGGATATCTTTGCCACGACTCGCCTCCTGTTTTTTGAGCAATGCTTCGATACTGTAACGCTTGTCATCTACCTTATATGCACCCTGCCAAGATTCTTGGTGTTGTGGAGGAACAGAAGCAACGTCATCAACAACAAAATCAGCAATCGTGTTTTTGATGTAGGTATATGTAGGACAGCCTCGCTGTAATGCTGCTAAGCAACAAGATTCAAGAGATTGTGAACCTCTACGCTTTGCAAACCCAAGAACTCCAACACAGCTACGAAACGCTTGTACCGGATGTCCGACATTAGCGAATAGTGAATCAATTACAAGGCGAGTATTAGGGCCAATACTTGATGCCCATGACTGGAAGAACGGAACACTCCATTTATCGTACTCAGAGTAGTTCTTTGGTACATCATCGGGAGGTCTTATCGTCAGCTATGATACAAAACTATTGAGAAAAAAAAGAATAAAACCTCATTCTAGGGCTCTAACTGGCTGTTTTAGGCTTTTATTTACCCTATCAAACCTACAATAAACTTACCAAGATTTGTAACAAAATTAGTGCTGGTGTGTCCTGAAACCTGTAAAATTTACACTCGTAAAAAGTTTTATTGTGAACCTAATAGTTTAGAAATGGATAGAAGTTAAATAATACTTCAGTATTATTCATTAATCTTCTGAGAAAT
The DNA here is from genome assembly GCA_964552035.1 of uncultured Flavobacteriales bacterium. Lineage (GTDB taxonomy): Bacteria > Bacteroidota > Bacteroidia > Flavobacteriales_E > Vicingaceae > CAZKFN01. Next base: position 5,217 of record CAZKFN010000106.1, on the reverse strand, counting down.
TTTAAATTCTCTTAATTTAAAATTACAATATCTTATTGTTTTTCCCAAATCTTAACTTTACAGATTATATATTTCCAACTCCTATAATTGACAACTTACATTGAACAATTATAATTCTACCTAGAGCAATTGCTTGTGATGTGTTATAGTTGTCTCTTACTAGAACAAATAATGCTTGAGCACATAATTTGCTTTATTTATATGTAAAAGATGTTTTTATGAGGTGTCATTTTTGATAAATGGATTGAGAATTGGAGATCCAGAAAAGTTTTTAATTGATAGCTATTATCACAATTTAGACATAAATTATTTTTTTAGTTCCCAACATGTAGAACCATTGCAGCAGAAAATATTTGTTTGTCCTGTTGATGCATTGACTATAAAAGATAATAGAATTTATAAAAATGACTCTTGTATTCGCTGTGGCTTGTGCGACTTAAAGTATTGCCAAAATGTAAACAATAAATATTTTTCAAAAACTCCTATGATTTCTGATTATTTTTTAACTGACATCCAACGGCTAAGTGTTGCATTAAAGTATTTATCTAATAACCAAGTACTTTTTGCTTGTGAAGTAAAAGCAGAAGGTAATTTCAGAAAAAAAAGAATAGACATTGTTTTTAGAAAAGGGAAAGAGGTCTTTTTAGTGAAGGCTCTCTCTAATTTGGGTAGGCGTTCATATTACAGAAGAGCTTATGTCAATATTTGCCATTCATTGGAAAAGAAATTTCCTGAATTTAGTATAAAAATAAAAACCTTAATCCCTTCAGAAAATTTCTCTCTCGATAAAGCTAAATGTGAATCAATCTGCACTGTTAATAATGTATTATTAAGTGGGGGTTCTTGATGGCAATTTTACTAAACAGAAAATATTCTAGCAGGATAGAGTGTCTTTATTATGTTCTAAAAACAGCTTTAAACAATTATGAAGATTCGAGTTTTGCTATTTCTGATATAAGATTCAGCGATACAGCGAAGGACAATGTTTTTAATCATTGCGCCCTCCTCAAAAGTAGATTCGAGATTCAATATTGTCCTTTTCTTGATAACCCTTTAAATTCCTCGAAATGTTATATTACTCAGTCAACCAATTATGATTCGACAAAAGCTAAAGCAGCTAGTTCTGTAGTGCGAGCTTGGGAAGCCTTGGGGTTTGTTGAAGCTAAGGAAAGAGAATTCATTTTCACAAAAAGAGGTAAACAGTTCGCCTCCC
>CAZKFN010000106.1:0-3994 GCA_964552035.1 uncultured Flavobacteriales bacterium | reverse complement strand
CCCTTCGTTTTGAGGACCCTCTTTGGTTTGAAATTATGAAACAAAGTGTTCTTTCTTATGGTCCTATTATTGGATATTTAGAGAGTGCTTTCAAAATGAAGGAACTTTTTAATAGTTCTGAGCTCTACGTAAGCTATCCAAAAACCAATGACCCTATAGAATTATCAACTTTCTCCACAAGAGACAGCAATACACGTACAGTGTCATTATTGACTTCTTGGTGTTTACAAGCTGGCTTGATCGAGCCCGTTAATCTTCCTAACGAACAAAACACACTTGCACATTTATTTTATCGAGATATTGTGAATGCAAAAAGATTAACAATTCGTGAATTTAAAGTTACTCCATTTGTAAAAGAATATTTTTCTTCAAATCCTTATGTCTCTAACACACTAAGTTACCCAAATTTAAATAAAAACGTTGGTTCTTTAAGTGAACATATTAGAAATGTAACACAAGAATATAATTCAATAATTTTAAATAGAAGATTTGCAATAATTTACATGATTAATAGTTTTAATGAGAAAATATCCTTTAATAAATTTGTTAAACTCTTTGAAAAATATTATGCCTTTTTCTTTTTACCGAGCTCAGATGTTAGAAATATTTTGCAATCAGAATTATCAATTTGTTCTTTAGCAGGATTATTATTAAATATTGATTTTGCTAATGGGGATATTATCATCAAAAATCTTTCTAATGTTAATAACGATATATTATCCACGGGAGCACCTGTAGAAATAGTCGAGCTTGCTAATAAAATGGTAACCGAATTATGAGCACAATAACTACTACAAGAAAATATACATCTATAATAAACTTTATTAATAAATCTTCTAGTTTTATTCAAGAAAATTTTAGTTTGGTTATGAGCGAATGTAACGCAGTTGAAAAGGTGGATTCAAATTTCAATATTAATGACACTTGTTTTTATTGCAATTACTGTTACTTTGGTAGCCTAACTCCAGCTTACAAACAAAAATTTAAAGAGATTAAAGAGCAGTACTATTCTTCGATTTTTTTTAAAGGTAAAAAAATTGAATTACCGTTTGCAAGAAATTTTATTGCTACCCCAAGGAATAAAAATCTTGATACCTTTACTAGCTTCAACGAAACCCGCCGTATTCAACCGTGGGCTACAGCTTTGTTTCAAAACTGTTCTAACCAAAATACAATTACTGCTATTGAAATACCTGTACAAAATAGAGAGTTCGATCGTGATGGTCGCATTGATATTGGTGCAACTTCTCATGACTTTTTTTTATTTATTGAAGCAAAGACTACATTACAAGATGCAATGAACGACGAACGATTTGTTGAGCAATACGAAAAATATATTCAAACAATAACAGAGTATTTACAGTTAAAAAGCTTTGTGTTGCTTTTATTAATTGGGGGTGAAGAAAAAGAGCTTTACCCCCAGGGCAGTGCATATAATCCATTTGGCGTAGGTGATCTAACAAAACGATTTTATAATCTTCTTGAAAATAATGGAAATAGAATCCCTTTTATTAGTGCTTCAGCGTTGTGGGCATTATCTATAAAATTTATGGAGGACCCATCTTTTAATATGGTAAAATTTATTCACAATTTATTCTTAGACAAAAACACCTTTGGACTTTTAACGAGTGGCGCTGTTGTTAAATCCAATAACCAGTTTGATCTTTTTGATGTCAATATTTAGATATACAGTTTGAAAAGCTTTTCATTAAAAAAGGCTTTTTTGCTTTATCTTGCTTTCATTAAAAGATTTTAACCCATTCTTCATTTTATCATTTATCAATTCTAAATATTCGTCATTTATTTCGTATCCAATAGAATTTCTTCCTAATTCAATCGCAGCCTCAGCTGTTGTGCCAGAACCCATAAAAGGATCTAATACTGTGTCCCCATAAAAACTATAAAGTTTGATCAGTCGATATGGTAGTTCTTTAGGGAAAGGTGCCGGGTGTTTTTCAGATTGAGCTTTTGCGGGTTGTATTTCCCAAAAGGAATTAACCGCCCATTCAGCCCATTCCTTTTGAGTTAACTTAGATAGTTCTTTGATTCTTGGATCGACGGGCTTTCTTTTTCCTTCTTTGCAAAAAACGATTATCCACTCATAAGGATATGTTGAAAAAATGTTAGTTGGGTAAGGATAGCTGCCAAACGAGCTGAATCTAACAATTTTCCTTTTGTCCCATATAAAAAGAGATAGTAAAAACATCTGTTCGCTACTTTCTATGTGATTTATTAGGTCATTAATAACCAGTCTTGTTACCCTTCGTTTAAATTTTGTAGCATTACCCGATTCAAATAGAGGCATAATATTGATACACAATTTACCATCTGGAGCTAGTACTCTTATACATTCATCCCAAACTTTCTCTAATTCTCTTATATATTCTAGATATCCACTTCCCCTGCCAATTTGTCCTTCATTTTGGTAGTCTTTTAATCCGCCATATGGAGGACTAGTTACGATGAGATTAATAGAAGAGTCTTTTATTTCAGACATATTTCTACTATCAACATTATATACCTTACCTGTTGGCAAAAAGTTTTCAATCATATTTATATATCTCCCCAGCATGTTTTTCCCACACTACAACTTGTTCTTTTCTTTTTGTTTTATTAAGCACATCAAAAACTTGGCTCGAGGTACCACTATATTCTCTTTGTACTACATAAGAGGGGTTCCAGAGGCTAGAAAAAAAATCTCCGCCATTAATTATTTCTTTCCCTCTTTTCCTATCTCCAACGACAAACACAATTAAAGAATCATCTTTAGTTACTTTATCAAGCTCGTCTAATACTTTAATCATATCCTGTTCATAGGTTGTAATATTTTGTATTAAGTCTTTTTTTATTTCTAATCGATCAACAGAATGGATATCATAAATTAATTTTCCGTAATATGCAGTGTAATCTAAGGCATCAAAATATGGGGGACTAGTGAATACAATATCAATACTTTTTTCTGATATAAATTCTGTTAGAAATCGGCTATCATTTTTGTATACTTTTCCATTTTTCAGCCCTAAATTATTAGTGTATTTTAAGTGTTTTTTAACTTTCAGCAAAAATTTTTCATAAAAATTAATATATCGTTTAGGTTCAATATTCTTTCCAACTGTACTTGAAGTCCATTTATAATGATTGCACCCTCTAGCAGTTAGTGCTATGGCACCATAATATGCCGCCCTAATGTAGGGGTCCATTTTGCCTAAAAATGTGCTCACAGCCATAATTTCTCTAGAACTATTAACGTGAAATGCTTTTAGGGCTTCTTCAGGCATAGTATTCATTTTATTTTCGTTTTGAACTGTTATAGAATTTTCAATTATTTCTTTAGTTTGCTTTATTATACTTTTTCTATATTTATCATCAATCAATTCAATTTTTGATCTGGATAACTCATAAGCAAGAGGATTGCTATCGACACCGATAACTTCTAGTCCATGTTTCTGAGCTTCATAAATTATAGTTCCAGAACCACAAAAAGGATCAAGTAAAGTCATGTTTTTAGGTAGTTGTTTAATAATTTTTCTTGCATCAATAGCTGATATTTTACCCCTATATGGATAAATTCCATGAATAGAGTGCGGATTATTAACTGAATCTAATTGATGAAATGTTAGGCGAGAAAAAAAACTATACATTGGAGTTATTTTTCCTCACTTTTAATACAATCATACTTTTATCAGATTTCATATAGAAATCGAAAGCAGTTTTTCCTTTTTGAATGTCCATGTTTTGTAAAATTGTCTTTGGCAATCTAATTCTCATATCTTTTTGAATAACATAAGTGTTTAAATATATAAAATCTTCCAACATATCATCTATCATGGTAATTCCTCCCCCACTTTATGGCCTATTTTTAGCCTAAATATAGCCTAAAATAAGACAATAATCAATAAGATTATTTAAAATTAATAAATGTAAGTGCAAGGTCTTTTTGGTAGCGTACAATAAAGTTCGCAATTTGTAGGTAGATTGAAAAAGGTCATGAGAG
>CAZKFN010000105.1:0-6582 GCA_964552035.1 uncultured Flavobacteriales bacterium | reverse complement strand
AAATGGCGATAAATTTTTCATAGGCTTTTCCAGATTCAAGTATTTCTTGAGCGGTTTTCACTCCGCTACCTTTTTCTACTTCTCCAGAAAGTTCTAATAGTTCTCCTGCCAGAAACAACGCTCTTTCCATAAGATCTTTAGGTGCATCAGCTTCATTCTTTAAAACCTTTAAAATATCTATGGCCTCTAATGCAGGACCAATACCCATTCCAACTGGCTGGTTTCCATCTGTAATAACCACTTTCACTTTTAGTCCAACAGTAGTGCCTACTGTTTCCATATGTTCTTTTAATTGCTGTGCCATTTCTGAACTGCGAACCTTAGCAGTTTCACCCACAGGAATATCAATAATAACATGAGAGGATCCTGCAGCTGCTTTTTTTGAAAGTACTGAAGCAATCATTTGTCCTTCGCTGTCAATATCTAAAGCTTTTTCAATTTTTATGAGTACATCATCTGCTGGACTTAATTGGGCTGTTCCACCCCAGACAATACAACCGCCTTCTTTTTCTACTACGGATTTTATTTGTTCCATAGAAAGGGTGACATTCGTCATTACTTCCATAGTATCTGCTGTACCCGCGGGAGAGGTTATAGATCTTGATGATGTTTTTGGCATAGTGAGTCCATAAGCCGCAACAATTGCAACTATTAATGGTGTCGTTCTATTGCCTGGTAAACCACCAATACAATGTTTATCAACTACAATTTCTTTATTCCAATTCAATTGTTGACCCGAAGCAATCATAGCTTTCGTGAGGTGTGCTACTTCTGTAATATCCATTCGACCACCTGCACAAGCTGTAATAAATGCTGATAAGTGGATATTAGAATAATCACCATCAACAATGTCGTTTATGATTTCACTATATGCTTTGAAGTCTAAACTTTGATTATATATTTTAGAACGCACGTGTCCTAAAGATTCAATAGGTTCTAAGTGTGAGACATATAAAATATCATTTTGAGAAACATTTAATTGCTTTGCGGCAGCATCTGAAAGACCAATTTCATTGTGCGTAAGAATATTAGAATTAAAAACATTAAGACTTGCAACGATTGTTTTCTTCCCATTAGATATTCTAATTCGAGTAAGTGCTTCAAAGCCTTCGGATCTACAAATATGGCAGTCTTCATGCATATACACCACATTTTCGTTTTGGGTATAGATACCAAGGTGTTTATACTTTAAAATATTCGAATTTTCTTCCATTTTATTCCTTATTAATTAACATTTACTCTATTTCCTTTATGGCATATAATTGGGGTATCTCACTTTCCCAATTGTATGTTTCTTTAAGGCCTTTTTGTAAGGCTTCTGCACCTTCTTTTTCACCATGAACTATAAAAATTCGTTTAGGTTTGTTTTTAACATCACTTAACCAATCCAATAGTTCTTTATGATCTGCATGTGCTGATAAACCTCTGATTTCAGCTACCTGCATTTTAAATGGAACCCATTTTCCATATACTTTTAATTCCTTATCACCTTCCAATAATTTTCTTCCTCTTGTACCTTCTGCTTGATAACCTATAAAAAGTAAAGTGTTTATCTCATTTTGTGCTTGAGTTTCAAGATAATTGAGCATTCTTCCTCCTGTAAGCATACCACTTCCAGCAATTACAATTTTCGGTGTATTGTCAGTTCGCAATGTCATGGTTTGATAATAATCACTAACAATAGTAAAGTGTGAACACATTTCGTCACATTCTTGTTTGTCTAATCTATGCCAATCTCTTGTTTGGTGGAATAGCTCTAAGACATTGTTGGCCATAGGACTGTCCATTATCATTTGAACTTTTGGTATTTTCTTAGACTTGATTAACTTCCATAGAATAAGCATCATTAATTGTGCTCTTTCCACCGAAAAGCTAGGGATGAATAAACTTCCACCTCTCTTTATTGTTTTATTTATTAACTTTTCTAACTCTGGAATAACTTCTAACTCATCAGGATGGAATCTCCCCCCATAAGTAGATTCAATAAAAAGCACATCTGCTTTTTCTGGTTTTAATGGCGGATAAAGTAGTAAATCATTGATTCTACCAATGTCACCAGAAAAAACGAAACGTTTACCATTAATATCTAATTCAATGAAAGTGGCGCCCAATATATGGCCGTTGTATTGAAAACGCACCTTTATGTTATCATAAAGCGGAATCCATTGCGATTGCGGAATCCCTTTAAAATGAGACAAGGTCTTTTCTACATCTTTTAATGTATAAAGTGGCTTTGCAGGGCTGTGTTTAGAGTAGCCTTCCTTATTGGCTCTTTCCGCATCTTGCTCTTGTATTTTAGCACTATCCTCTAATATAATTTTTGCTATATCTAAGGTAGGGTAGGTACCCAAAATCCCTCCTTTGAAACCTTGGTTGACCAATCTAGGAAGATAACCTGTATGGTCCATGTGACCATGAGTTAGTAATACAACATCAATATCAGCAACCTTTACAGGTGGATATTCCCAATTTTTCAATCTTAACTCTTTAAGGCCTTGAAAAAGACCACAGTCAACAAGGATTTTTTTATCTCCTGAGTCAACTAAGTATTTTGAACCTGTGACAGTACCTGCTCCTCCTAAAAAATGAACTTGTATATTATGGTTTTTCATTTCTATTCTATTTAAATTAATATATATCAGCTACAACAAGAAGGAGTATTTCCGTTATCTTGTTTCGTTCCGTTTAAATCTATTATCTCTTTATAAAGCTTTGGGTATTCATCTTTTATAAGAAGAGCTAAGTTCTTTATAGATTCAGGCTCATTGTTTACCATTTCAAGAAGTATTTGAAAAGCTTCTTCAAGAAGTTCTCGGTCATCTTCCAATGCTAGGAAAAATGGTTCTAAATCCATTTTGTTTTGTTTTCTGAATTCTTGATTTTTCATAATTTATCCTTATTAAAGTCTAAGTACTTTTACATAATTCTTCCGAATCTTTTAAAATATTTTTATGTCTTTTTTGATGAATTCCTATTTCTGTTAATAAAGAAGGATTTGCATGAAGTTCTCTACAGAGTACTATCCCTTTATCCAGTAATTTAGTTTTCTCTGCTTTTGTAAGGTTTGTAAGTGCAGTTAAAGGATGTAATCCTAATCTATCCACTCTGTCTTTTAATCCGTTATTATTTGGGTAATCCCAACTCGTCATTAACAATCCTACACAATTACCATATTGAAGTGCATCTGTCGTAAATCGGGTATTCGTATATAGCCCTCCTTTATGGATTTTATTTTTATGTCCTTTTTTATGTTTCCATTTATTCTCCATATCTAAGAATCTAGATTGAATATAAAGCGGAATTTTCACATCACAAAACCTACCTTGGCTGCTGTGATACTTACATTCAATCATATAATGTTGATTATCCTTTTGGGCAATCACATCAATTTCGTGTTGAACACAATTTCCTTGATCAATAACCCCAACCTCAGTATCAAAACCTTCATGTGCTAAGATTTTCCCCACAAATCGTTCAAATGGATATCCAGAAGGTCCCAATTCCATAAGTGCTTTCTTGAGTTTATATTTTGAAGCACTGACACTAGATTTACTTTTCAGCATTTTAAAAGCCAGTTGATAAATCTTTTTTGTGGTCATTCCTTCTTCAATTTGATCATCTATTTTTCGGGCAATATCCTGTATGATATTCTCATTCGCATTAGTGCGCCTGAGAGAATTCATAAGTTTATTGACATCAAAAGGAACAATATCATTATTGTATTTTACGATATTTATTGCGGTGGTAGATTTCATAAATGAAAGGTAATAACGGGAATCTCTGAATTGTTGATTACACTTTCAGTTATACTCGGTGAGATTAGTTTTTTTAATCCTGACTTCCCATGAGTAGCTAAAACAATAACATCAATTTCATTTTTTTGAGAAAAGTTGATTATTCCTCTTTCTTCGTTCAATGCATTAATGATATTTATTGGATAAGCACCTTTTGGATAAGGTTTTAAAAACGTGTCGATATTTTCATTAGCAGCATCTGTTTCCTTAAAGTTAAGCGGAGTGTTTACATTTAATAGATGAACTTTAGCATTGAGTACGTTTGCTAATTCTGTTACTGTTTTGAAATGTTTTTCAGCCGATTTCTCAAATGTTGAAGCGAAAAGAATGTTCTTTATTTTAAAGTCCTCATATTTTCCTTTCACAATTAATACTGGTACAGATGAATTTCTAATTACACGTTGTGTATTTGAACCTAAAACACCCTTGTAGCCTTTAGAACCATTTGAACCCATTACTATAAAATCGTGGTGATGATGCCGAGTATGTAATTCAATTTCTTCACGACCTTTATCAAAAACTAGAAAATCTTTGGCTATTAACCCCATTTTCTCAGCTTTCCTTTTGAGTTTGCTTAATTCACTTTTTGCATAACCGATCTCTTTCTTGGTCTCATGAAAATTATCCTCTTCTTCTTTTGGAAGATTAACCCAATCTACTGGAGTCATGAGCAAGTGGAGGAAATGAATTTCTGCATTTGATTTTTTAGCCAGTTCCATTGCTATGTTTGATGCAATTTGTGCACATTTTGAAAAATCTGTGGGTACGAGTATGTTTTTCATTGTTTTGTAGTTTTGTTTATTAAAAGTTTAATTAATTTTTTGACTAATTTCATTGCTATACAAATATATAATAGTTGAGTCCCAAACCTTTACCATTTTACATTTAATGAATATCATATTTTGTCTATGGGAATGCGCTTACTCTTCTCATGGTTTTTGTATTCAGATAAATTAATTCCAGTAACATTTTTAAACTGTCGAGATAATGCAGAAGAGTTTTGATAACCTAATTTGTAGGCTATATCAGAAAAGTTTAATTCATCATTTTCAATTAATTCTTTTGCTCGCTCAACTTTTAATAAGATGCTATATTGACGAATCGTTTTGTTGAATGTTTTTGAAAATAATTTGCTTAAGGAATCATAATTTAAATCTATTCTCTTGGTGATATATTCAGATAACTTTAGCTGAAGATCAGAAGACCAAACGTATTCAATAATTATCCTTTTAACTTCCTCTGCAAGAATATCTTCACTATTACCAATGATTTCAAATTCATTGTTTTTTATGATCTCTTCGATTTTTGAATTACTGACTTTCTTTGGATTGTAGCGTAATACAATTTTTCCAAGAGAGATGTCAATGATTTTGACGTCTAATTCTTTAAATTCAGTTTTTAATACTTTTAAGCAACGACTGCAAAGCATTCCTTTAATATTAAATTCTTTTGTTATGACATTCATCTTTCTATAAATTAGTAATCCATTCCTCAATCAATTTTTTATCACTTACTGATAATTTAGCGTCATTGTGCATTAATGTATAGGATGAAAGTGGCATTTCACCATCTCTAATCTGGTTATGAATTGAAAACATTTTATTTCTTTTTTTTCTATCTGAATAGTTTCCAAACTCACTAAAATTCAATTCTTCTTTTCCCTCGCGAACATGTTTGTCCATTAACATTCTCATTGGCTGAATTTTACTGTATAAAGGATAGTTAGTATGGTTGCTGTGACAATCATAACAGGAGGTTTCAAGAATTGATAATACATTATCTGGAATAGCATACACTTTTCGTATATCAGTGTACGGTGTGATTTCTTGTTGATTAGTACTGGCTGGGATAAATTGTATCCCAACCAGCAATATCAATAAGCTATATATTATCCATTTAATATAAGACTTCATTTTATTTGATTTCACCATTTATTTTACCGCACTTTGGCATACTTTGTCCCATGTATGGGTTCTCAACTTCATTTTTATTTGTTACCCAAATGGCGCCTTTGTTATTATTTGCCATCGGACAATAAGCTTCGTAAACCTTTTGGTCTGTTCCAACAATTTCAATTAAGTCCTTAATATCCAAACTAAGTAATACCAAATGTTCACGTTGATGATGGATGTCGCCTGCGTTTTCAGTAATATGCTCAGCATGTTCAATTGAGCTTTTCATAATCTCATCAACTTCCTTGTATTCTTTGTTTGAAAGATCCGCGCCTTGAAAGTCTTTTAAAGCGATTCTTAACTTCTCACTTGATTTTGCTGCATCAGCGGCAGAGTCATTTGTAAGGTTGTCTGACATCTCGAAATAACTACTTAGAATTGAAGAAAGATTATCCTTTTTCGTTACTTCCTCATTCTGTGCAGAAGAACTTACTTGCTCTGTGTTTTCTATTGGTTTTTCAGTAGATGCAGAATCACTACCTGCACAACTCGTTAGAACGAAAAAACTTCCTGCCATTAATACCGACATTACTTTTAAATTTACTTTTTTCATTTTATTTATTTTTGATTATTAATTAACTATTTAATTACTTGTTTTACTTCTCCACATTTCAACATCGCTTCACCATAATATGGATTCTTTATTTCTGATTCTAAACTCAACCAATCTGCACCTTTGTTGCTATTCACCATCGGACAATGTTCTATGTAAATGGCTTTATCCATGGCTCCAAAAGTTTTCAGAATTAGAATCATTTCATTGGATATTTGCTCAAAGAATATCCTTAGCTTTTGGATATCTTTTGTAGCTGTTGCATTCTTTAATTCCTTGCTTA
>CAZKFN010000104.1:0-6716 GCA_964552035.1 uncultured Flavobacteriales bacterium | reverse complement strand
TACTTTCCAATAAAAAACTTAGAAAAGATATGAACTAAAATATCCAGATCAATTTCTATACTACACGTAATTTCTCCCAAGAAAAATAAAGCCTGTCTGATGTCTATCGCTAAAAAGTCACCGGTAATATTCTGCTTTAAACCATCTAAAACACGCTCCAAAGCCTCTTGAGCATTTTTTAATGCTTGATAATGTCGAGCATTACTCACAACTACTTGACTTGCACCTGCCATTTTATCTTTGGCTTTTTCAGCTAAATAATTGGTTAAATCCTCTAAGTGATTTTGTTTTAAAGCAGATATGTATAAGGTTTTAATATCTTTAGGGAATTTATTTTGAATTTCTTTAGGAATATGATCTATATCAAAACCTCCCTTATCTATTTTATTGGCTAAAATAACAAGCTCTTTGTCTTTATCCTTTAATCTTTGTTTTATTTCAGCAATCATTTCTTTTACTTGATGTTCATCCATTTGAATAGCATCAACTAAATAGAGAATAATCATGGCTTTATCTACCATTTCAAAGGTTCTTTGAATACCAATATTTTCTACTACATCATCCGTTTCTCGAATTCCCGCTGTGTCAATAAATCGGAAACTCATGCCTGCAATCTTAATTTCATCTTCAATGCTATCCCTAGTAGTTCCCGCAATATCAGACACAATAGCGCGCTCTTCTTGAAGTAAAGCATTCAGTAAAGTAGATTTTCCAACATTGGGTTTTCCTATGATAGCAACAGGAATACCGTTTTTCATTACATTTCCCGTAGCAAACGAGGCAATCAATTCTTTACATAAACGAATGATGCGTTTAACCAGTTCCTTTAAATCATCTCTATCCGCAAATTCAACATCTTCTTCAGAAAAATCCAACTCCAATTCAATCATAGAGGTAAAGTGAATTAACTCTTCTCTAAGCTCCATGATTCTTTTAGAAAACCCGCCTCTCATTTGGTGGAGCGCAATATCATGAGCAGCCTTACTTTCAGATGCAATTAAATCTGCCACAGCCTCAGCTTGGGCCAAATCCATTTTGCCGTTGGTAAACGCACGCATGGTATATTCTCCGGGCTCAGCTATTCTAGCTCCTTTTCTTATAAAAAGATTTATCAACTTAGAAATGATATACGAAGAACCGTGACAAGAAATTTCGATCACATCTTCTCCGGTATAGGAGTGAGGACCTCTAAATAAGCTAATTAAAACTTCATCAATAATTTCTTCACCATCTATAATTTCTCCAAAATGTAGGGTTTGACCTTTTTGTAGACTTAAATCCTTACCTTTAAAGCAAGCATTAACAAGAGGTATAGCTCGTGGGCCAGATAGTCGAATAACTCCAATAGCTCCTGAGCCTACAGGAGTTGAAAGGGCACAAATGGTATCTTGGTAAATGTTCATCTTACAAAAATAGGCATCTAGTTTTTAATTTGAATTCAATTCGATAAAGGGGAAAACTATTTTTTTTGTAAATAATAGGCATCTCTTGACGAAATACTTTCATAAACTATAGACAATGAATATATTTATCCAATGAATCATTTAGCACACCTTTTTCTCTCTCAAACTGATGTTGATTTATTTGTAGGCAACTTTATAGCCGATAGCATCAAAGGGAAGCAATACTTAAAATATACTCAAGGAATTCAAGAAGGAATATTAATGCATCGTTCCATTGATACGTTTACAGATACTCACCCCATTGTATTGGAAAGTAAAAAACGTTTATATCCTAAATATAGCCATTATGCCGGTATTTTAATCGACATATATTACGATCATATTTTAGCTAAAAACTGGAAAGAGTATTCTCCCATTGCACTAGAAAGTTTTGCCGCTTCAGCCTATAAGATACTAAATGAACATAAAGACATGATGCCGGAACTTCCTAAAGAAATTTTATATTATATGGAATTGGGGGACTGGTTGAGTTCTTATGCGAAAATTGAGGGAATTAATAAAACCTTTCAAGGTATGCATGCTCGCATCCAACCTAAGTATAGTATTCAAAATGCAGCAGATGACTTGACGAAAGACCTTGCTTTATTTGAAGATGAATTTAACGACTTTTTTCCCTTACTTGTAGAACATTGTAGGAACTGGACAGATTTGTAAATCTTTAACTCAAAGAATTTTGTCAATTAAGCAATCACCCCAGATCCAATCAACTCTTCTCCGTCATACCATGCGACAAACTGTCCTGCAGCTACGCCACGTTGTGCTTCCTCAAAAATCACATAAAGTTTACCCTTTTGATAATGGAGTTCTGCATTCACTAAAGGCTGACGGTAACGTATTCTAACCTGATACGTTCTTTTCTCACCTGGAGCCATGTTCAAATCTTCTCTAATCCAATGAATATCATTCTCAGCTACCCTTAAACCTTTCCTATACAACCCTGGATGTTGTTGGCCTTGTCCGGTATAAACCAAGTTGCTTTTAACATCAGTGCCAATTACAAATAAGGGTTTCTCTTTTCCACCAACACTTAAACCTTTTCTTTGGCCAATGGTAAAGTAATGTGCTCCATGATGATTTCCTACAACCTCACCCATACTTTCTTCAAAGTGAAAAGAAGTTGTATTCAAATCTAAATCACCAAGCTTATCTTTAGGAGCAATATTTGAAGCAGGAATCTCAATTATTTTCCCTTCCTTAGGTTGCAATTGCTGTTGCAAAAAGTCGGGTAAACTTATTTTTCCTACAAAACATAAACCTTGAGAATCTTTTTTATCAGCGGTTATCAAACCTTGTTCATGTGCAATTTCTCTTACTTCAGCTTTTTTCAATTCCCCAATAGGGAAGAGCGCTTTACTTAGCTGTTTTTGAGTTAGCTGACATAAGAAGTAGCTTTGATCTTTTACCTTATCTTTTCCGGCTAAAAGCCTATAAATGGTTTTGCCGTCTTTTTTTATACTTTCTTTACGGCAATAATGCCCAGTAGCGATATAATCTGCACCGAGCTTTAAAGCAGCATTTAAGAAAATGTCAAACTTAATCTCTCGATTGCATAACACATCAGGATTTGGCGTTCTTCCAGCTGCATATTCATCGAACATATAGTCAACTATTCTAGCTTTATACTCTTTGCTTAAATCAATAGCTTGATAGGGAATACCTAGCTCTTGAGCTACTAAAAGTGCGTCGTTGCTGTCTTCTACCCAAGGACACTCATTGTTTAAAACCACAGATTCATCGTGCCAATTTTTCATAAAGAGACCCACTACCTCAAATCCTTGTTTTTTTAAAAGATAAGCAGCTACACTTGAATCAACACCACCTGATAGACCTACAACTACGCGTTTCATAATTTACAATTGAAATACAAAATTAAACATATTACAATTCAAGCTAAGAAATGTTTCATTTTTAGTGGATTTAAAATATGGATTACAAACTATTAAGAATTGAAATAAACTTATAAACCCTTAACTTTGTTCAAAAAGCAACCATGTATACCCCTTTAGCTGAAAGAATGCGCCCCAAGACCCTTGAAGGTTACATAGGACAAAAGCATTTGTTGGGAGAAAATTCAGTTTTAAAATCATTGATAGAAAAAGGTATGGTACCTTCTATGATTCTATGGGGAAGTCCAGGGATAGGGAAAACTACTTTAGCACACATCATTGCCAACACCAGTAAAAGACCTTTTTTTACGCTGAGTGCAATAAACTCAGGAGTAAAAGAAGTAAGAGAAGTCATTGAGAAAGCCAAACGCAGAGATATGTTTTCTGAGGGCAATCCCATTTTATTTATTGATGAAATTCACCGTTTTAGTAAATCCCAACAAGACTCACTTTTAGGAGCGGTAGAAAATGGGACTATTACCTTGATAGGTGCTACTACAGAAAACCCTTCTTTTGAGGTGATTTCAGCCTTATTAAGTAGGTGTCAAGTATATATTTTAGAACCCTTAGGCAAGGAGGAATTACAAACTCTTGTTCAAGAAGCTGTAACAAAAGATGTTTATCTTAAAGAAAAGAACATTGTTTTAGAGGAGACAGAAGTGCTCATGCGACTTTCAGGAGGAGATGCTAGAAAGCTACTTAATCTTTTGGAGTTGGTGGTCAACAATCAAAGAGATGGAAAAATTATCATTAACAATGAAAAGGTCAAAGCCATAGCACAGCAAAATATTGCTCAATATGATAAAGATGGGGAGCAGCATTATGACATTATTTCTGCATTTATAAAATCTATTAGAGGAAGCGATCCCAATGCAGCTTTGTATTGGCTAGCGAGGATGATAGAAGGAGGGGAGGATGCTAAGTTTATAGCAAGACGGCTTATTATCTCTGCTTCGGAAGACATAGGGAATGCTAATCCTACAGCTTTGGTGTTGGCCAACAATACTTTTCAAGCGATAAATACGGTAGGCTGGCCAGAGTCTAGAATTATTTTAGCACAATGTGTAACTTATTTGGCTTCTTCCCCTAAGAGCAATGCAGCATACTTGGGAGTTAACTCAGCACAAGAGGAGGTTAAACAATCCGGTAATTTAAGTGTACCTCTACACTTGAGGAATGCCCCTACAAAATTGATGAAAGAAATAGGTTATGGGAAAGACTATTTGTACAGTCATGATTATCCCAACAACTTTATTGCTCAGGAATTTTTACCAGAAGAGCTTAGTGAAACTATGTTTTATGAACCGGGAGACAATGCTAGAGAGCGTGAAATACGCAAAAGGCTCCATGCATTATGGGGAAAAAAATACGGTTATTAAAAAAGAAAAAATCCACCTTGCATCTGAGCCAGCAAAATCATAATTTTGAGGCCTATTAGAAAGAAAAATAAATTGCATAATAAATGAGTGTATTAGTAAATAAAGATTCTAAAGTCATTGTTCAGGGTTTTACGGGAAGTGAAGGAACTTTCCATGCTGAGCAAATGATAGAATATGGTACCAATGTAGTGGGAGGAGTAACTCCAGGTAAAGGTGGACAAACGCATTTGGATCGCCCAGTATTTAACACAGTAGAAGAAGCTGTAAAAGAGACGGAAGCAAATGTTGCTATCATTTTTGTTCCTCCTCCATTTGCTGCTGATGCTATTATGGAGTCTGCAGAAGCTGGAATTAAAGTGATTATTTGTATTACAGAGGGTATTCCTACTAAAGACATGATTCAAGTTAAAGAATATCTAAAAAATAGAGATACGACTTTAATTGGCCCTAACTGTCCGGGTGTAATTACGCCAGGAGAAGCAAAAGTGGGCATTATGCCGGGCTTTGTTTTTAAGAAAGGAAATATTGGAATTGTATCCAAATCAGGTACATTAACTTACGAAGCTGCTGATCAAGTGGTAAAAGCTGGTTTAGGTATTACTACCGCTATAGGAATTGGCGGAGACCCAATTATTGGAACCACAACTAAGGAAGCAGTGGAGTTATTGATGAATGATCCCGACACTGATGGTATTGTAATGATTGGAGAAATTGGTGGTTCAATGGAAGCTGATGCAGCTCATTGGATTAAAGAACATGGCACCAAGCCCGTTGTTGGATTTATTGCTGGGCAAACAGCTCCTGCTGGAAGAACTATGGGACATGCTGGCGCTATTATTGGTGGTAAAGATGATACAGCAGAAGCTAAAAAGAAAATTATGGCAAGTTGTGGAATCCACGTTGTAGATTCTCCAGCTGTTATTGGTTCTAAAATGGCGGAAGTAATGAAACAATTGGCGTAGTTTATCTACCATAAATCTCTTATATAATGCCTTGTGTCCATTCGATGCAAGGCATTATTTTTTGTATTTATAACATCAATTTCATTGATTAGACTATAGTTGATTTTATTTTTTTACCTCTAAGAAGGGGTTCCTAAAAGTGTTTAACACTCTAAATAGCTAAATATTTACTAGATAAAATTTAAAGCTTTAAGCCTACTGCATTTACTACTTCAAATTACAAACGGCTTTTGGGCGCCGGTGTACAGTGTCATATTATATTTAAGGTAAACCTTAGTATACAATTTCTGCCTGGGTTTGCCCTGAACTTGACGAAGGGTTCTCGTCGGAATAAACCCGTTCGCGACTTTTAGATTATAGCTAATAAACAGGAATAGCAAATAAAAAAAGCTGCTTCAATTGGTAAAGCAGCTTTTATAAAATATTTTATAGTATTTATTTCAACTCTTCAAAAGTCTTAGCAGCATCGAATTTCTTAGCTGCTTTACCATTGCGAATAATTTCAACACTCTTAATGCTATCGCCTTTTTCGATTAAATCAACTGTTTCTAGTCCTTCTACCACATATCCAAAAACAGAGTGATTACCATCAAGCCAAGGCGTATCTTTATGGGTAATAAAAAACTGAGAACCATTAGTTCCAGGTCCAGCATTAGCCATAGAAAGAGTACCTGCTCTATCGTGTTTTAAAGTAGGGTCTATCTCATCTTTAAAAGCATACCCAGGTCCACCACTACCAGTTCCAGTAGGATCTCCACCTTGAATCATAAAATCTGCAATAACTCTATGAAAAGTCAAACCGTCATAATAAGGTTCACCTTTTGCTTTGGCTGTGTTTTCAATATCGCCTTCAGCCAATCCAACAAAATTGGCAACTGTTAAAGGGGTTTTTTCAAATTCCAATTGAACGATAATGCTTCCCTTTGTCGTATTAATTTTGGCAAACAATCCATCACCTAAATCATTATTAGCTGCATTACAAGAGCTAATAAATAAAAAGGCAGATAGAATACTAAGTAGTGAAAA
>CAZKFN010000103.1:0-6823 GCA_964552035.1 uncultured Flavobacteriales bacterium | reverse complement strand
GTAACTGGCAACACGTCTGGTTTTGGTCCAGAAGAGTCTAGGTTCGAGCCCTAGTCGGACAACGAAAAAGTCGCAATTGATACAATCAACTGCGACTTTTCTTTTCTTAAAATTTTACTTCTATTACCTCCTATTATCTATAAAAATATAACCTTTGCTTTTAATTAGCACATTATTATTCATTGGCAAAAAATGACCACTCAAGATTTACAATTATTAAAAAAGCTTTGCGCTGTACAAGCCCCTTCAGGTAATGAACATCAAATGAAAGAGTTTCTTCTTTCCTATATTCATCAAAACAAAAAAAAATGGAAAGTTCAACCCCAGATTATTGAAGGAGAAGACTTTCAAGATTGCCTTATTCTCGTTTTTGGAAAACCAAGAACAGCAGTTTTTGCACACATGGACAATGTTGGATATACTGTTGGATATGAAAACAACCTCATCAAAATTGGAGGTCCAAAAGCTAAAGACGGGACAAAATTACGAGGCCATGATAGTCAAGGAGAAGTTCATGGAAAGTTACACTATCAAATAAAAGAAGAATCAGATAATGTAAAAGAAGTAAGGTTAACCTTAAAGTGCGATAGGATGGTAGACAGGGGAACCCCTTTGAGCTACTCTCCTATTTTTATTGAAGATGAAAATTTTATTCAAAGCAATTACCTCGACAATAGACTGGGCATCCTCAATGCTTTAAAATTAGCAGAAACCTTAGAAAACGGAGCTATTGTTTTTTCAGCCTGGGAAGAAATCGGTGGAGGAAGTGTGGCTTATTTAGCAAAATACATTTATGAGCAACTCAATATTCAACAAGCACTTATATCTGATATAACCTGGATAACCGAAGGTATTAAACACGGCAAGGGAGTGGTAATCTCCATGAGAGACTCTGGTATACCTCGAAGGCCATATATAGAAAAAATAATTTCCATAGCTCAAAATGCTAAAATTGACTTCCAGCTAGAAGTCGAAGGAAGTGGAGGAAGCGATGGCAATGTTATTCATCAATCTCCCTACCCCATAGACTGGTGTTTTGTGGGTGCTCCGGAAGACAATGTACATATGCCCAATGAAAAAGTACATAAATACGATTTTCAATGCATGCACCAGCTATATAAAGAATTGATGCGTAAACTATAAGATGAGTAAAAAAGAAAAAATAATAAAAAAAGAGTCATCCGCAAACCCAACTCCCGCAAAACATAAAACGGAACAGTTGATTGCCTTCGTCGTACTTGCTTATTTTATAAATTACTTTTTTATTATTGAATTATTTAAAATCCTAGAACTTAAATTACTTAATTTATTCCGGCTTTTAGCATTGACTGTAGGTATTAGCTTTTTTATTCCCATTCGAGTATATCGCAAAAAAATAAGGCTAAGTTATTATGAATACATTATCTATAACCTTATTTGCGTTGGTCCACTGTTTCTACTTCTCATTTTAAGTTTAAATATTGGCTTTTCTTCTAAAAACTATACCGAAACTTATTCAATTGTCTCTATAAATAAAATTGACGAATATTCAGGCCATGTCTTAACCTTAGAAAACGATGCTTATGAAGACAAATTATATTTAAGGGAAATCAAAGCAACAGAAAACATTGGAAACATTTCAACAGCTAAAAAAATAGAATATAAGTTCTCTGATGGTTTATTCGGCATTCGAATTATAAAAGACAAAACTTTAAAACCTTAACACTATTGTTTCATCCATTTTTTCTCTCTAAATAACTGTTCAATTTCAGTGGACTCGTATCCCTTGGAAAGAAAATACCTAAAATGTTTGGCCACCTCGTCTGGGCTGAGGCAACCTGTAACTTTTCTCTTATCTAATAAGTATTTTAAGTTATCTTTATAAGTTTCTGCGGGAATTGCTTCAACAGCTTCCTCAATATTCTGCTTAGAAACTCCTTTCGCATATAAACCCTCAATTATTTTATATTTACCCCAGCGCTTTATTTTTAACTTCCCTCTCACATAAGCTTCGACAAATCGCTTTTCATTAAAGAAACCATCCTCCTCTAAGGCTTTAATTAATCTTTGACTCTCTTCATTATTAGCTCCCAAAGTTCTTGCTTTCTGCCTAATTTCAAATAAAGATCTTTCCTGATAACTGCAATATCTCATCAGTTTGCTTAATATTTCATCAAAAGAATAGCTTTTATTATTGTGCATTGATAGAACAGGATGTTATTTTTGTACGAAAATAAGCGGGAGAAAGCAATTTGAGGAACAAACAAGCACTTTATTTATTACTTAGCGCAAATGCAATAACAAGATTTGCTCAAGGAATAAGTATGTTAGCTATTCCTTGGTACTTTGCTAAACACCTCCATGCGAACTCCACCTTTTCTCTTATTTATGCCGCTGCAACTTTTATTTCCATCTTTTGGGGTTTATATGCTGGAACGCTTATCGATCGATTTCCAAGAAAAAATATATTCTTAGGAATTTGTATATGCAGTACCATTATTATGTTTACTATCTCTGGAATAGGATATATCAATGGAAGTATCCCCGCCTTTTTGATCGCTTTAGCTTTTTGTTTTACCCTATTTAATTTTAACATTCATTTTCCTACACTTTATGCCTTTGGGCAAGAAATCACCGAACAACATCAATACGCAAAAACCAACTCTTTATTAGAAATTATTGGACAAGCAACTAATGTACTTTCAGGTGGACTGGCTGTCTTGTTAATCGAAGGAATTAACACTACTCTATGGGGGTTGGTTATTCATATTGAACCCTGGTCAATGTAAAAGATTTTTTTAATGGATGCTTGCTCATACATTATTGCAATACCTATAATTTCAATTATAAAATATACCCCTCTTGCAGAAAGAAAAAAAACAGAAGCAACCGTTATGCAACGTTTAAAAGTCGGATTAAATTATTTAAAGAATCACCCTCTACTCTTTTATTTTGGAATACTTTCTTATTCCGTTTTTATATTTGTCATCATTTCTAATCATGTCTTATGGCCTGTTTATATTGATCAACATTTAAATGCTTCAGGCGATGTTTATGCTATTACTAAAATATTTTATGCTGGAGGTGCGCTTTTAGCAGGTTTTTCTATCAGTTGGATTTTTAGAAAAAGGAATGCTGTTTTTGCTATCATCGCTTTAATGGTTGTAGCACTAACTGCCTTTGTTGTACTTTCTATTACAAAAGCCATATATCTTTTATTAATCTTTTCCTTTGCTTTGGGTATATCCAATGCAGGAATTAGGATTCAAAGAATTACCTATCTTTTTAATCACATTCCAAACTACGTTATTGGCAGGGTAAATAGCGTATTTCAAAGCATCAATGTTTTATTTAGATCCGTTTTCCTCAGTTTATTCTCTTTGCAATTCTTTAATGAAAACGCCAATGTAAAGTGGACTTTCATCATAGCTGCAGGAATTATATTTATTTCAATACTACCTTTAACCTTTCATTATAACAAATTAAAAAACTTAAAGATTAGCTAGGAATATTTTTTTTATTACACCCTTAAATGGCTCAGATTAAGAACACTACTTCAGACTGACCTTTTCTCCCTTCTCATCGACAAAACTATATTCTAGAAGTTGGCTAGCTTCAGAAGATCTAATATTAATCCATTTTTTATACTTCATTAACCATTTCCTTTGTATAGAGTAAAAGCCTTTTGTAAGATAGGCACTAATAAAAGGGTGCGTTATCAAATGTAATTGTTTAAATTTTTGATGTTCTATGATATACCTTAGGTTATTTTGGATTTCGTCTATTAGCAAAATCGTAGCTTCCGTTTTACCTGTTCCATGACAACAAGGACATTTTTCAGCCGTTTCTATCTCCATTTCAGGTCTAACCCTTTGTCTTGTAATCTGGATTAACCCAAATTTTGTTGGTGGAAGAACGGTGTGCCTTGCTCTATCATCACTCATAAACCCCCTCATTTTATCGTAGAGAGCCTCTCGATTAGCTCCCTCTTTCATATCAATAAAGTCTATTACGATAATTCCTCCCATATCTCTAAGGCGCAACTGTCTTGCAATTTCTTCTGCAGCTTCAATATTGACCTCAAGTGCATTCTGTTCTTGGTCATTTGTTGAGCGCCTTCTTTGTCCACTATTCACATCAATTACGTGCATAGCTTCTGTATGTTCAATAACTAAATAGGCGCCAGACTTCATGGTTACATTCTTTCCAAAAAGGGCCTTTATTTGTCTTTCAATACCAAAATGTTCGAAAATTGGAATTTTTCTTCTATATCCTTTAACCATTTTCTCCTTTCCTGGAGCAATGGATTGGACATAGGATACAAGTTCGGCCTTAGTATCAAAGTCATCGACATAAATGTTGTTAAAGTCCTTGTTTAAAAGATCTCTAAGCATGGCAGAACTTCTGCTAATTTCACCAAGAACTCGTTTGGGAGGCTTAGCATTTTTCATCTTTATTACACATTCTTCCCATTTGCTCACTAAATCATTTAAATCATTGTGTAAATCAGCGACCTTTTTATTTTTAGCTACCGTTCTAACGATTACTCCAAATCCTGGAGGGCGTATACTTTTAATTAAGCGCTTTAGTCGATCTTTTTCTTCATTATTTCGAATCTTTTGAGAAACTGAGATCCTCTCTGAAAAAGGAACTAGAACCATATATCGACCAGCAATAGACAGTTCACTACTTAACCTTGGGCCTTTAGTAGATATAGGTTCTTTTGCTATTTGTACTAAGATGTATTGGTTGGCTGATAATTGCTCATCAATCTTACCGTCCTTATTAATCTCAGGCTCAAATTTAAAGTTATTCAATTTAGCCGTATTCTGCTTTTTCTTAATAATTCCTTGAACAAATTTATTTTGAGAAGCAAAGTTTGTTCCTAAATCTAAATAATGCAAGAAGGCATCCTTTTTATAGCCAACATCAACAAATGCTGCGTTAAGACCAGGCATTACCTTTTTAATTCTTGCTAGGAAAATATCGCCTACGGCGTAATTATTATTGCTTTTTTCTTTGTGTAACTCTATTAAACGTTTGTCTTCTAAAAGCGCAATTGTAGCTTCTGAAGCACTAGAGTTAATTACTAAATCAACACTCATGGTTATTTACTTCTATGCTCAAATGAGCTAAAGCTATGCAAACAAGAGTATCCCATCACATAAGCATGCAGGGAATACTTTATAGGGAACAAAAAGTAGGTTTGAAATAGATACCTTTATAATAAATAAGGATCTTACTTTTTCTTCTTATGGCGATTTTTACGCAATCTTTTTTTGCGTTTGTGAGTTGCCATCTTATGTCTTTTTCTCTTCTTACCGCTTGGCATAACTAATCTTTTTAAATATTTTTAATTCTCTTTTATTCTCTTAATGTAATCATCCACTTGTCGATCTACAATAGGATCATTCATTATGATTTTAAATTTCTTTAGGGTTTCCACTCCCTTTTCTGTCTCTCCCATTGAAAGGTAAACATCTGTCAAATAGATGTATGCATCTGTATTCTCTGGGTCAATCTCCAAGACTTTTTCAAAACGCATCAGCGCTTTATCATACTGTCCAGATTGAATTGCAAAATAACCCAAATTTATCATAGCATTTACATTTTCAGGGTCAGAATCTAAAACTTCTTGCAAAACTCCAATACCTTTCATGGGTGTAAGCCCTAAAAATGATGCTCCTTCCATGTAAACCACTCCTAAGGCTGCTTTGACATTTAGGTTCTCTGGATTCATCTCCATTACCTTCTCATACGCTGCAGCTGCGCCTTTTATCATAGACTTGGACGACTTATTTGACATTTGAAATGCCTTAAAGTAATAATCCCCTGATTGCGCCCAATTTCCTTCAGTAGGTAACTTTTTTGCTTTTTTATTAGCATATTTAGCAACATAAACAGGAATTCTGTTTTTGATGCTTAATGCAATTAAAGAATCGTACAAAAATTCAATCTCCTCATCATTTGCCAGCATTTCTATTTCACCTTCAAGTTCAGCAAATTGAATCGCTAAGGCAGAATCAACTTCCGCCTTGAAATCTTCTTGAGACATTTCATCTTCATGGTCGTGTTCATGAAGATGCTCATGAGAATCTATAAGATGCTCATTGGCTAGTACCTTGCGATCAGATTTACTGTGTTTAGGAGCAATTACTATAAGGAGAATTACAACAACTCCTGCTAAAATTAACAGGAACTGTTGCAATGTCGTTTTATTTTTCAATGTATGGCTTTATTTAAGGCTTTACATTTTCTTTAACTTTCTCTACAAATGCTTTGGAAGGCTTGAAAGAAGGAATGCAATGAGCAGGAATAATCATAGTGGTGTTTTTAGAAATATTTCTTCCTGTTTTTTGAGCTCTTTTCTTAACAATAAAGCTTCCAAAACCTCGTAAATATACGTTCTCTCCCCTTTCTAAAGAATCTCTTACACTTTTCATGAACTGTTCAACTGTAGCTTGTACTGCCACCTTTTCTACTCCTGTGTTTTCAGAAATTTCTGCAACGATATCTGCTTTTGTCATTTTAGGTTAATTTTGATTATTATTTGTAACTATTATTTATTATTTTGCAATCATTACCAGAATGTTGCAGAACAAAGTTAAGATATTTAACTAACTTAAAATACTAAATATCATTAAACTACCTGTTTTTTTCGACAATTTTATGAATTACATAGACAAAAGCGCCTTCTTAACCTCCCATTTAAAGAAATGGTACGAAAAATATCAAAGAAACTTACCTTGGAGAAAGACAAAATCAGCTTACCGAATTTGGTTGTCTGAAGTTATCCTTCAACAAACTAGAGTAAAGCAAGGCCTGCCTTATTATATAAAATTTA
>CAZKFN010000102.1:0-6889 GCA_964552035.1 uncultured Flavobacteriales bacterium | reverse complement strand
ATTTAAATCAAAATATGGAGGAAGTAGATTATTCCATATTTGAGGGAAGCATTTATGGAACCCCTGGCAAAAATAAACAAGGAAGGATTGGATTCAACTTGCTAAATAATATAGAAATGAAAGTAAAGGATAAAAGCGATACCGCAGGAACCAAAAAAATCACCATTTTTGAGAACCTTGGCTTTAATACTTCTTATGACTTAGAAGCTGATTCCTTAAATTGGGCTCCTTTGGGAATTAGTGGTAGGACTAGAATTGGAGAACTTTTTAACATTCAATTTAGCAGCACTCTTGATCCTTATGGACTAGATAGTAATGGGAGAAAAGTGAATACTACTTGGCAAGATCAAAAAGGGTCACTTTTTAGAATGACCAATACTAATCTGGCATTTAACTTTAGCTTAAAAGGTGGTGAAGGTGGAAATACAGATAAGAAAAGTGATTTTGCAACTGATGCAGAGTTAGAGGAAATCAATGCTAATCCTGATCAATTTATAGACTTTAGTATCCCTTGGTCTTTAAATGTAAGTTATAACATTAGATATAGTAAACCAGGTTTTGAAGAAAATCTTACCCAAACCTTAAACTTTTATGGGGATGTTAATATCACTGAAAAATGGAAGGTTGCTTTTAACTCTGGATGGGACTTCGAACGTAAAGATTTTACCTACACTTCTGTTAGTATTAATAGAGATTTGCACTGTTGGGAACTTGCTATTAACTGGGTTCCCTTTGGCCCTAGACAAAGTTATATGATTACTTTAAATGTGAAATCTCCCGTTTTACAAGACCTGAAATTAAATCGTAGAAGAGACTACTACGATGTGATTCGTTAGAACTTACCCTCTCTTTATAACCAGTTTATTTTTAAATCGGATACATTGGTCTTTTATTTATTAATTTCCCTAATTTTGAATCGTTCTAAATAAGAAAATAATTATGGGATACGAAGTAATGAATTATGACCAAGGACATTGGTTATTAGCTAAAATGGGAAAGAAAGTTTTAAGACCTGGAGGAAGACTACTTTCAGAGAATTTAATTAAAAAGCTAAATATAAATATAGAAGATGACGTTGTTGAATTTGCTCCAGGAATTGGGATAACGACGAAACTTACCTTAAAAAATAATCCTAAAAGTTTTACAGGAGTTGAAATTAACCGTACTGCTGCCAAAAAATTAATGAAGCAGTATAACAATGGAAAAGTTACAATCATTAATAAAGGTGCTGCGGATTCAGGTTTGAAAGAAAGCTCAATTAGCAAAGTTTATGGAGAAGCTATGCTGACCATGCAAGCCGACCATAGAAAATCTGAAATTATAGGTGAAGCTCATAGAATACTAAAATCTGGTGGTTTATATGGAATTCATGAGTTGGCTCTTTTTCCTGATGATTTACATGGAGAACTTAAAAGGAACATTCAGCTCGGTTTAGCAAAAGCGATTAAAGTGAATGCAAGGCCATTAACTATTAAGGAGTGGAGAAGAAAGCTAGAAGAGCAAGGTTTTGAAGTAATTGAAGTCATGGCTACTCCTTTTGCTTTGCTTGATCCCAAAAGAATATTAGAAGATGAAGGGTTTTTTAGAACTTCTAAAATTGCATTTAACATATTAACACATCCCAAGGAGAGAAAGAGAATCCGTGAGATGAAAGCTATTTTTGAAAGTTATAAAGAACGATTAAAAGGCGTGGCAATGATTGCTAGAAAAAAATAACATTCCCTATCTTTGGCAATGAAATTTTTATCTTAAATTATCGATGCAAATCTTTATTCATTATTTCCTACATTTTGGAGCACCTTTTTTTATTGCTAAACTTTTCTTTAAAAAAGACTGGCTAAAAGTATACCTCATATTCCTAGGGAGTATGCTTATTGACTTAGATCATCTTTTAGCTGAGCCTATTTTTGACCCAAAGAGGTGTAGTATTGGGTTTCACCCACTTCACTCCTATTATGCAGCAATACTTTACTTTCTATTGCTCTTTTTAAAAAAGCCTTTTAATCTAATTGGATTTGCATTATTATTTCACCTATTTACTGATTTTATAGATTGTCTTTTTAATGCTTAATCAGCTTATAATTAGCTTTTTGTCCATTATTATCAGTGAGCTCTATAAAGTAAACTCCCGCTTTAGCATTAATCCTAAAATCGTATTGATCCCTGATGTGAATTTGTTTTTCTTCAATTAACTGCCCTTGTATATTAAATACCCTAACACTATTGATTTTATATTCTCCATCCACTGCAATGGTAATTTTATCAGTAGTAGGGTTGGGATATATTTGAACGTTATTTTTTAATTCCCTATTAGCTAATGATGTTAAGCTAAAATTAAAACATTCAGAAGTATCCACACAAGAACCATTAGATACAACAACGGCATAATTCCCTGTTTCTGTTGGTGTAAAAACCCTTGAGTTTGCACCACTTATTAAGGTATTATTATCACAATCAATCCATTGATAGGTTTCAAAAGTATCTTTGGTTTGCAAGGATTTGTTTATAGATTCTATACCTCTAAATCCTATTGAGTGAATATTAACTTTAATATAGGCTCCATTTTCCCCAGGTAATGGACAAAGATTATCTGTTGCTTTCATATGAAAATAGTAGGTTTTCGTTTTATTTCCCTCTAAATGAGCACATTCAGTTTGCCATTCAAAACCGGTTTGAATTAAGGAGTCTATGAGCATATACTCTTGAAAAGCAGAGTCATATACAGGAGTGGAGTTCTGATAGACGGCGCAAGGTGGATTGTCGCAAGCAGAAGTATCATTTCTATCAGCAGAAAGGATCTCTGAGTCATATGTATGGAACCATAAATTTTCTAATTTACCTGTTGTAACTGAGGAGTCTCTCACTTCAATAGAGAGATTAACTTTTGTACCAGCAGTTACATTAACCTCATATCTATTGGATGCATTATTATCAAAATAAAAAACAGCACCATTATTATTTAAGCCACTACCATTCATTAAAGCAACAGGAGTTTCTCTGCTAATAGAAGCGTATATTTCTCCATCTTTCCATGCATCTGCTCTAACTACAACTAAAAAATTATCATAAGAATAATTGGCAAAGCGAGCAAAAGTAATCTGCCCTGTTTTTTGGTCTAATACAGCATCGACATTGGCGGGGTTGATTGATTCTCCTCCAAAGGGATTATCATATTTATAACCTGGCTTATATGAAACGGGGACGGGGGTATTGTTTCCCTGTCTGATTTCATAAGCCCTATCCCAATGAAAAGTTAAAGAATCTGCATCAGGAGAAGATGCAGTAAACATATCCGAGATATTAAGTGTCATATTTCTTAGTGAATCGGAGAATAAAAACAGGTATTTATATTTTTGAATAAACTCCGGAGGATTATTTAGACACGTATTATTATTTAAAGAATCTCCATTTTTATACATAGTAGAATGAAATATAATTGTACTGCTAATTACATTAGCATAATTAGGACTACAACATGGAGGTATAAATTGAAATTCCCATCCATTAGTTGGGGGTGTTCCATTTAAAGTAATTTCACCCGACTTCATATAAAATGCTTGCATCATTCCTCGATCTTTAGAAGAACATGAGAATCTATTAAGCGAATCCCCAACAATACAATCATAAGAGTAATCCCCTTTATTAGTGCTATTCCATCTATTAGAATCAGGCTTTAAAATAATCCTTTCAATTGGCTGATTGTTTTGATTTCTAGGTAAAGGGTTGCCTACTATTTTCAAAAAAACATCTTGGTAGAGATAGCCTATTCCGGTACAATCTACATAAATTGTGGTATAAAACACATATTTACCATTACTTAAGCATTTCCAATAAACCTCTCCACCTGCAATATGTGAAGCTTTAAGTTCAGAGTTTAAAAAAGGTAATATGAATAATAAAAATAATAATTTCCTCATGACGAATGTTTTTATCTGGATGCAATATTAACAATTATTTAACCAACTTAACATTCATTTTATCTTTTACTGCATCTATTTATCTTAATTTACGTTAATATATAATACTGTTAAAGATGCATCTTTTAAAAATAAGTAAACCGATTTTAAAGGAATCTTTTTAACAATGCGATAAGAGCCATTATCAAAGCTTAAAATACTTACACATTAAATCTAAAATGCATCACATCACCGTCTTGAACAATATAATCTTTTCCTTCTATGTTCATTTTACCTGCTTCTTTTGCAGCTAATTCAGAACCGTATTTCACCCAATCCTCATATTTGATAACCTCAGCTCTAATAAAACCCTTTTCAAAATCCGTGTGAATTACTCCCGCAGCTTGAGGTGCCGTCATCCCTTTTTTAATGGTCCATGCGCGAACCTCTTTCACTCCTGCAGTAAAGTAAGTTTCTAGATTTAACAGCTTATAGGCCGCTTTGATTAATTTATTAACACCAGGCTCAGATAAACCCGCATCTTCTAGGAACTCTTGGCGTTCCTCAGGGTCTAACTCTGCAATATCTGCTTCTAAAGCTGCAGCAACTACTAATACTTCAGCATTTTCAGAAGCGACAGCTTCTTTTATTGCATCGACATATTTATTTCCCTTTTTAATAGAAGCTTCATCAACGTTGCACAAGTATAATACCGGCTTATTGGTCAATAAATATAAGTCTTGTATTTCCTTAGCTTGTTCTTCTGTTACTGGAGCTGTTCTTGCTGGTTTTCCATCTTCAAAGTGTTGTAGATAAACTTCTAGCGCTTCCTTACTTTTAATTGCATCTTTATCTCCTGTTTTTGCAGCTCTTACTGCTTTTTCATACTTTTTCTCAACGCTTTCTAAATCTTTTAAAATCAACTCGTAATCTATTACTTCCTTATCTCTTACTGGATTTATACCCCCATCTACATGTACAATATTTTCATCCTCAAAGCATCTTAGTACATGAATAATGGCATCCGTCTCTCTGATATTTCCCAAAAATTGATTTCCTAACCCTTCTCCTTTACTTGCTCCTTTTACTAAACCAGCAATATCGACAATATCAATAGTAGTGGGTTGTATATTTTCAGGTTTTACAAGTTCAGATAGTTTATTTAAGCGTTCATCCGGTACAGTAATTACTCCAATGTTTGGCTCTATGGTACAAAAAGGAAAGTTTGCCGATTGTGCTTTTGCATTAGACAAACAGTTAAATAGTGTGGATTTCCCTACATTGGGCAATCCTACAATTCCACATTTTAAAGACATGATATTATTATTTTTTTAAAGCGGCAAAGATATCAATAATTAAAACCTAAAGTTTAACTTAAATAACTGTGTTTTTAAGGATATTTTTTAAAAACAAACTATTGATTATCTTCCAACAGCCATTCGGCATAAGAGGTAGCCGTTTCTCTTAAGAATAGACGAGATAGTGTAAGATTTTTAGGAAGCTTAGCTTGAATTAACTTCACAAAATGAAGTAATAAGTTCTCACAAGTAGGTTGAAAAGAAAGTGTTATTAACTTTTCAGAAAATGCAAACATTGCCCTATCTACATTCATTTTTTCATTTAACACTAAGGCATGATCATAAACATCGACAACTTCGGCTTTTACTAAACTCTTAATAGCTCCAAAATCAACTACCATACCCTCATCGGAATCTGAACTACCATTTTTTACTTTTCCTTTTACTGTAACCTCTAAATAATAGGAATGTCCATGAATATTTTTGCAGGGTCCATTATATCCCATTAAGGCATGCGCCATTTCGAAACTAAATTCTTTTGTTAATCTTATTATTGACACGCTTATTTTTTTGTACAAAATTATCACTAATTGTAGAAAGAAGAAGCTTTTAGTCTTTTATTTATACTTGGAAGAATCCTTTGGTTTAAGCAGTAAATTTTGATTTAAAAAACAAAACAATTTTAGCATCAAATCAGTGCTTAACAACCTTTTTTGTAAAGGTATTCCCCGCCTTATCTTCCATTCGAATAAAGTACAAGCCCTCTTCTTGGGGCAAGTCCCAACTTCTGTTTTGAGGGTTAATTTCTTGCACCTTTTGACCTTGTAGGTTATACACTGAGATGTATCGTATATTTTCAGCACTTTCTATTTGTACCGCTCCAGCTGTGGGATTGGGAAAAATGTTAAAGTTAGGCCTGGAATTTTTACGCTTTTCTAGAGCGGTAATAATTTGGCAACTCCCGTTTGTATTATATGTATGTTGATTGTCTTGATAGCACTCTAATTTAATACGAGCCATATCATTTATATGGCAAGGTGGAATAGCCTCTACAAGACCAAAAGTACAACCTATACCTTCAATAATATAAGCGGCACCATCACAATAAGCATCATCAATTAGCCAACGCTTGCGATATATGCTGTCAACTAGCACCGAATCTATTGCCTGAACGGTATTTGTGGGGTTTGAAGAAAAGTATCCTTTAAGAGTATCGCCAACTTCTAAAGTAAAATCGTAAAGTAATTCTTCTGAGTTTTTTGTAGGCGGTATATAAAAAACTTTTTTGTTTACACTATCCACTCTAACTGCTCCTTTATAAGCAGCAGTAATATAAGAGGAATCATCGCACCCTACTGTATTGGATAGCACATAAGGTATAAAAAGTTTATGGTATTTTATATTATTTATCAAACTATCTCCTTCCATGACAATGGAATATTGCTCTTCAATAAGGCAACCATTTCCAAAATAAAATTCAGTGAGATTGAAATTCCAAACTGCATTGCCTTCTGGAAAAACAGGAAATGTATTTGTTTGCGCATCTATAGATGCTACTGAAAATAAAAAGAATAAAATAAATAGTGATTTTTTCATTGTATTTTAATTTTTAATTATTTTTTGAATATCAAAATGCCCTTCCTTATCTTCCATTCGAATAAAGTACAAGCCCTCTTCTTGGGGCAAGTCCCAACT
>CAZKFN010000101.1:0-7030 GCA_964552035.1 uncultured Flavobacteriales bacterium | reverse complement strand
CTTGTCGCAACTGTCTCCTCGACAAAGGATGATTGGAATGATGTACTTAGTACTGACAGCGCTTTTAGCGTTAAATGTTTCTAAGGATATTCTAGATGCCTTTGTGATAGTAAACGAGGGATTAGAGATGACAAAAAATAACTTTAAAGAAAAGAATGCAGATCAATATGCTTCATTTCAAGCAGCTTATAGTGAAAATTCAGCAAAAGTTGGACCTTTCTGGGAATTAGCACAAAGCGTTCAAAAGGAAGCCGATGAATTAGTTGATCATATCGATTTAATAAAAGCTGAAATTATACTTAGAATTGAGCCTGGAATTGAGCGGGAATCTGTTATAGGGAAAAATGAATTTGGCGAAGATACAATACTAGATATTCGACACGTTAAAGTAAAGGATAACTATGTTGGGCCTACTAACATATTGGTTGGCGCTGAACCTGCAAATCCTAGAACAGATGAATTCTCAGCAAATGAGCTTAAAAATAAGCTTATCCATTTTAGAGATAATTTGATTGCTATGCTTCCAGAAGATAATATACACATTACCAGCCTTAATGAAACATTTGATTTCTCCAATAGGCGAGAAGGTTCTGGTGTAGAATCAAACTGGGAATCATATAACTTCTACGGAGTACCAGCTGCAGCAGTTTTAACTTTGCTTACAAAAATTCAAACTGATATTAGAAATGCTGAATCAGATTTAGTGAAGTATCTATATTCTTCTGTTGATGCTGCATCGTATAAGTTTAATGTATTAGAATCTGCTGTTATTTCTCCTTCAAACTATGTTATTCAAGGGGATACCTTTAAAGCAGATGTATTTTTAGCTGCTTTTGATAGTACAAAAAGCCCACAAGTATTTTTAGGACAAGGATACGATTCCTTAAATAATGAAGTTACTGGAGATACCATTCCAGTATATGTGGAACAAGGAAAGGGTTTTATTAGAATTCCTGCTAGAAATGAAGGTGATTTTACTTATCATGGAGTAATTAAATATAAGGCTCCTTCTGGAGATATTAATAGTTATCCTTTTAATGTAAATTATAAAGTGGCTAGACCAAGTACTACGATTTCTGCTACTAAAATGAATGTATTCTATTTAGGACTTGATAATCCTGTGGATATTTCTGCACCAGGTGTGGCTAAAGATCAAATTCATGCTTCTATTACTAATGGAACTATTACTAAGTCTGCAGATGGTTGGATAGTAAAGCCAGGTAAAATGGGTAATGCAACGGTTAATGTTTCTGCAAACGTTGATGGAAGCACGCAGACCATGGGAAGCATGGAGTTTAGAGTAAAACAAGTTCCAACTCCTGTTGCCAAAATTGGTGGTCAAGCTTCTGGAACTATCAGAAAAGCTGCATTAACATCTGTGTCTGGTATACGTGCAGATCTTGAGGATTTTGTTTTTGATGTAAATGTTACCGTTAGTTCTTTTACTTTCTCTTATGTTCAGGATAATGGACTAATCGCTGAAATGAAAGTGAATGGTAATAGGTTTACTCCTGAAGTAAAACAAAGGTTCCAAGGTTTATCTAGAAACTCAAAAATTTTCTTTGAAGATGTTCGTGTAAAAATGCCCGACGGCTCTACACGTACTTTATCGCCTGTAAACTTTAAAGTACTTTAAAACCTAAAAATAAAACATTATGAAAGCAATTGTTAGAAATATAACGGTCCTTACATTAATGCTGCTGATATTATTCTCTTTGGATAGTGTAGCTCAAGAAAATAAAGTTTTGGATGGTATCTTTATTAAAGAAACTAACCCAACTAGAAGAGTAGTCCCTTATACCAACGTACGAGAAGCAGACGTAATGTTTTATAAAAGAGTATGGCGCGAAATTGATATTCGCGAGAAAGTTAATCATCCATTATATTACCCACATCAACCCATTCATGAAATTGGTTATGTTAGATTAAACCTTTTTGAAATCCTTAAAAGAGGAATAGATGAAGGCACTATTACTGCTTATGATGTTACTTCTGACGGCTTTGAAATTGAACTTAACAAAACGGAAGCTGCTGATTTATTGAGCTATGAAGTAGTGACTTATGATGAGGATTTGAATACGGGAGAAATTATGGAAATTATAGCTGAGGAACCGATAGGTGGTAATGACATTGCTAAATATTGGATTAAGGAAGACTGGGTGTTCGATCGTCAAAGATCAGTTATGGAGGTGAGAATAATTGGCATATTACCCATTATTAATACCTATAATGAAGACGGAACAGTAAGAGCTCCTAAAGGACTTTTTTGGATATACTATCCTGAAGCTAGGTATGTTTTAGCCAATCAAGAAGTCTATAATGAATCAAACGACGGTTCTAGATTGACCTTTAATGATTTCTTTGAAAAACGTGTTTTTTCAAGTTATATCAGGCAAGAGACAAATGTACACAACAACCGTACTTTGGATGCTTATACGAATGGAGTTGATCGATTACTTGAATCACAAGAAATAGAAAATAATATCGTTAATTATGAACACGATTTGTGGCATTTTTAATTTGATTTAAACCTTAATTAAACCCCGCCGATTTGGTGGGGTTTTTAATTATGTTCCGTGCATTGTAATTTATTAGGTGATGAAAGTTTACTATGGGGTTTGTAATCGCCAATCATTAGCTCAAGGTAAGGGTGTTCATTATGAGGTGGAATCTGAAGGAAGTTGTGAGCAAAACTCTACCCTGAGGAATACGAATTATATTAGACATTACCGTCGGGTAAGGCTCCAAGACAAGTTGAAGTTTAAAGATTATACAGGCAACAGGATGTAAATATGAGAGGGATATGGAGTGAAGGTGAATTGCTTTATCACGGGAGGTCTGATAGACTTGTGGAAACAAAGCATGAAGCACGGAGAACAGTTGCTATCAGAAGTCATCAGATGCCCTAGTACTAATTATTGACTATAATTTGGAAGGCTGAATTTTAGAAGATGTATAGTAAATGAAAGTTACCAAATGAAAGGAAGAGAACAGAAAACATTTGATAAATCAAAGACCTCTAGACAAAGGAATAGGATAGAATCCGAAGGCTATGTTGGAGAGCAGACTTTCATGTGGATATCTAAAAATAACCACATCAACAATCCAAAAAGTGAGGAGCGTAAACTAAAGAACCTCCGTGAACCGAACGGTACGCACGCTGGTGTAAGAGAACAGCTAAGGAAATAATTACTAGCTTCCTACTCGATTCCATGAATAAAGAAATCCTACGTTTAGCTGTCCCTAATATTTTGACTAACCTATCTATTCCTTTAGTTGGATTGGTAGATTTAGCAATGATGGGGCATATGCCTACCACAGAGTTTATTATTGCTATTGGTTTTGGGACGGTAATATTTAATTTTATTTATTGGGGTTTTGGATTCCTTAGAATGAGTAGTACAGGATTGGTTGCTCAAGCCTATGGTAAAAATGATGAACAGACTATTAATACGGTTTTGTTTAGAGCATTATTTATTGCTGTATTAGGAGCATTATTATTGATTGCATTCCAGAATCCTATAAGAGATTTGGCATTACTCATAATTTCACCAGATTTAATTGTCGCTAATCCTTTAAAAGAATATTTCAATATTCGTATTTGGGCTGCAATCGCTACGATTCCTATCTATGCATTAACGGGTTGGTTTTTGGGAATGCAAGATGCTAAGTCTGCATTAATTTTAGCTCTTGTAGTTAATTTGCTCAATGCTTTATTAAGCTTCCTTTTTGTAGCCTATTTTAATATGGGTATTGCTGGAGTTGCTTGGGGGACAGTTATTGCTCAGTATGTGGGATTATTAATAGCTTTTATAATTCTAAGTGTGAAATATAAGTCCCTCTTCTCAAAACTAAATTTCGAATGGTTTAAGGATAAAATCGCTTGGAAAAGTTTTATAGGAATTAATACAGATATTTTTATACGTACTTTTTTTTTAATCTTTACCATGTCATTTTTTAAAACAAAGGTTGGAAATATTGATCCATTACTCGGGGCTGCTAATATTTTATTATTGGAGTTTGTAACCCTTTCTTCGTATGGTATTGACGGTTTTGCTTTTGCTGCAGAATCTATAAGTGGAAAATATTTTGGTATTGGGGAAAAAAAGAAATTCCATAAATCGGTTTCTTTAACCTTTCAATGGGGCTTTGGCTTGGCTATTTTTATAAGTTTAATTTTTACCTTTTTAGGAGAAGAAATCCTTTTAATTTTAACCGATAAACGAGAAGTTATTGAAAAAGCACTTCTTTACTTACCTTGGCTTATTGTGGCTCCATTGATTAATACTTTTGCTTTTGTATGGGATGGAATTTATGTTGGTACAACAAGTACAAAAACAATGCGAAATACAATGTTGGCTGCTTGTTTAGGAGTCTTCTTGCCGGCCTTTTATATTGGCTTTTATTTTTTAGATAATCATGGGCTTTGGTTTGCGTTTTCATTGTTTATGCTAGCCAGGGGGATTTTATTAAGTTTTTATGCAAAAAGGAGTATCTATAGTAAGCTATAAGTCCTCTTTAAGGTGTTGAATGCAAATTGCTGGAACTTCATGTCTCCCAACAAATGGAAAAACCTCACTTTGTAATCTAAGTTTTTTTAATTTTTGAACTTCCTCTTCTGCCCTTATTTCCTTAAATAATTTGTCTTGATTTCCATAATAAAATTTTATTATTGTAGCATGTTTGTTGAAATCTGAAGCTTGTAATTCTGGAGGAATGCTACCTGAACATAAATAGAGGTTAGCAATATTGTTTTGTCTTGTCGCCCACCTTAAGGCTGTTGATGTCCCTTGAGAAAAGCCCAATACTCCAATTTTGCCAAAACTATAATTCGAATTTAATTCATTGAATAGGTCATCTAAGTAATAGCAATAATCCTTAATTTCATCTAATCGCTCATGAGAGGTCATCCAATTTGCTACAGGTTGTCTTTCTTTGTTATAAAACTTTGATAGGGCTTCAGGTGCAACAACCAAAGTGTTACTGTCCTCAAGGGTTCTGAATTCATTTATAAAATCCCTAGCGAGTTGTCCATATCCATGAATTACAATTAAAAGTGATTTGACTTTATTTTTTGGTTCTTGAATATAATAATGTGCTGTTCTTTTGATAAGAATAGTTTTCTTCATTATACAAAGTTCAGCTTTTTTGCCTTGTATTATTATTAATTTTGAATTTATGGTAGGAGTAAACAAATTGAGTCTTTATTTTGCTGATCGAGCTATTTTTCAAGAGATTACTTTTATAATCAATAAAGATGATCGCATTGGCTTAGTAGGAAGAAATGGAGCAGGAAAATCAACTTTACTTAAAAGTTTAGCCGGTATTCAAAAGATTGATGCTGGCACAATATCTTATCCCTCAGATTTGAAAATTGGCTATCTCCCACAAGATATGGATTTTGTCACAGGTAAAACGGTGTGGGATGAAGTAGAAAGTGCTTTCCAAAGTACTTTAGCTATTACGGAAAAGATTGAGCACATTAACCAGCAATTATTAGAAAGAGAGGATTATGAATCTGACGATTATCTGGCATTATTAGATGATTTAGCATACCTTAATGAAAAGTTAAGTTTTCATGGAGTGGATACCATGGAGGCTGAAATAGAAAAAATTCTTTTAGGTTTAGGATTTGAAAGGATTGATTTTGAAAGGCAAACTGATGAGTTTAGTGGAGGTTGGAGGATGCGCATTGAGTTGGCTAAAATACTTTTACAAGATTCGGATTTATTGCTTTTGGATGAGCCTACCAATCATTTAGATATTGAATCTATTCAATGGTTTGAGAAATTCTTAAAAGATTATCCTGCCGCTGTAGTTTTGATTTCTCACGATCGTGCATTTTTGGATAACCTCACTAAAAGAACTATTGAGATATCCATGGGAAAAATATATGATTACCCAGTACCTTATACTAAATATATTAGCCTTAGGCAAGAAAGAAGAGAACATGAATTGGCCGCTTATGAAAATCAACAAAAGCTAATTAAAGATACAGAGCAATTTATTGATCGCTTTAGAGCTAAAGCTACCAAAGCTATTCAGGTTCAATCCAGGATTAAACAACTGGAAAAGATGGATAAAATTGAAATAGAAAAAGAGGATACATCTGCTATGCGCTTTTCTTTTCCCCCAGCTCCACACAGTGGAAAAATTACACTTGAAGCTAAGGATATCTCAAAATTTTATGGGGATTTGAAAGTATTTACTAAAGTAAACCTCACTATTGAGAGGGGAGAAAAAGTTTCTTTTGTTGGAAAGAATGGACAAGGGAAATCTACCTTATCCAAGTTAATTGTTGGAGAAGAACCTACAAGTGGTACACTTCAATTAGGACATCAAGTTAAGTTTGGCTATTATGCACAAAATCAAGCAGAGGTATTACCTCAGGAAAAGACAGTTTTTGAGGTTATTGATGATGTTGCAGTTGGAGAAGTTAGGAAAAAAATTAGAACACTCTTAGGTTCTTTTTTATTTAGTGGAGATGATATAGATAAAAAGGTAAAGATATTATCTGGAGGAGAGAGAGCAAGGTTAGCACTTTGTAAGATGTTGCTAGAGCCAGTCAATCTTTTAATTCTTGATGAGCCTACAAACCATTTAGATATTCCTTCTAAGGATATTTTAAAGGATGCTTTATTAAGGTATGATGGCACTTTAATAATTATATCTCATGATCGTGACTTCTTAGATGGATTAACTAACAAGATTTATGAGTTTACTTCAGGACAGGTTAAGGAACATTTGGGGGATATTAATTATTTTCTTCATAAAAAAGAGGCAGAGAGCATTTACGATTGGGAAAAAGATAAGACCAAAGCAACAACACAATTAACTTCAAAAAAGGCAACAAAAACCCAAAATACGTATGAAGAAAAAAAGGAGTTAAGGAAAAAAATTAAAAAGATTAAAAACAAGTTAAACAAACTTGAGTCTGAAATTGAAAGTTTAGAATTTGAAATTTCACAATTCAATAAAATATTTAAAAACCCAGAAACTTATAGTAAAGAAGAAAATAATAAAGCCCTTA
>CAZKFN010000100.1:0-7063 GCA_964552035.1 uncultured Flavobacteriales bacterium | reverse complement strand
TATAAGCATTCAGTGTTTTATTCGGATATTGACGCGAGAAGCTAAAAAACAAATTAGCCCAATTCACTGTGTTGACCTCTGCTAACTTATCATCTACTTTGAAGATTTTTTCTTGTTCTAAATCAATAAAATCAAAATCTTCAACAAAGCTCTTTCCTAACTTGTAAGTCAACCACTGTCCATTCCAAGAGTTAATTTGATTTCCTCTTAATCTTTCTAAAGTAGAATCGTTTAGATATTTACGATAATGTTTCCATCCTTCAAAAGTTGCTAAGGTAATTTCAGCATCATTTATTAGAAGATTGAATCCACCAGCGACACCAATACCTAATCCTCCTCCAATCCAAGATAGAAATACATCTTCTTCCTCTGTCTCAATTATGATATCAGACACTAAACCGGAAGTGCTGGCAAAACTTTTGCTTTCAGCAGCCGGATACCCAATAGCAAAACTGGCATCAGCAGATTCTTCTTCTACTTTAGTAAATAAATTCTCTAACTTTTCCATTCGTTCTTCTGAGGTCAATAGGTGAGGTTTTTGACCTTTCTTCATTTGTACAAACGGCGAATTTGTCACCCATTGCATATATTTTGGGTGATTAAAAAACAACTCAAAATATACCTCCTCAAAAAACTCTTTTGCAGAATAGTTTTTGTTGTACTTTTCGTTATATGCTTTTAAAAATGTTCTTCCTACTAATGTTGTTATCATAAAAATTGGTTTAAAACATTAAAATTCTCTTGCTTAATTTCTGATATATCCAATCCTGACTCAAAATCATAAGCCTTGTCCGGAATGATAAAAGGTTTATTCCCTTTTTCGGATTGTTGCATTTTAGCAACGTGCCAATAATTCACAGAGATTTCAAAATTTAATCTGGATTCAAAATTCCCATTTTCATACTCCTCTACATCAGATTCTGTTATGCAACTCACACTATCAATTTGCAAGAGATCAAAAAGTATAGCTTTTCCTCTATGAGTTAATTTCCTTAATGAAAATCCTTTTTCCGGATGGTAAATACTATGTTCATCTATTTTCAAAAAATCAATTTCGGTATAAACCTGATCGATTTTCTCTTGTAACTCATTCTCTTGTAATACTTGATTATTAGGTAATGCTTCAAATGATTTCTCTAAAATATTCAAATCATAGGGACGGGCTTCTTTTTCATTATCCGGTGGTGATACAACATAAATATCTTTGTAATTTCCTATCGTCTCCTTGGTTCTCTTTCTATTCACACGTCCGAACCTTTGAATTAGAGCATCCAATGGAGCAGTTGCAGTAATCATAACATCAAAGCTGATATCTAAACTCACTTCTACAATTTGGGTGGAAACAACAATACAAGCCTCTTTACTTGTATTAAATTCAAAAGTTGGATTTCCATCTTCATTTAACCCAATTAGTTGCTTTTCTTTTAGGTTTCTATCTCCACGTTTAAATCGACTATGCAAAAGAAGTTTTGGAATGTCAGGATAATTCTCTTTTATATTTTCATAGATATCTTGTGCTTCTTTTATTGTGTTTACTACTATTAGGATTTTTTTGTTCTCCGATATATTTTGCTGAATTATTTCGTTTGCCTCTTCGAAAGAATCTAATTTATGAATGATATGCCTATTGAATTGAGTCAATTCATCTTCAGATAATTTGACTTCTAAAAAATCTGTACCTAAAATCTGCTTTATTTCATTGTATAAAATACTTGGCATAGTAGCGGTACCAATATGTATTCTGCAATCCAATGCTTTTAATACTTGAATTAATTTCAAAACCAAAGCCTGAGAAATACCTGAGTATGTGTGAACCTCATCTAAAACAACATCACAACCTTTAATATCTAAGATCATTGCTTCATAACCGTTCATACCCAATGCTATCGTTGCTAATTGATGTGGCGTGAGTATTTTCACTGAAGAACCTATCAAGTTTTGTAGAGATGTTTCTTCGTTTTTTTTACGCTTTACAATAATCGAGGTCGAATGTAAAACTCTAATGTCGATATCAGGATTATCCTTTTCCAAATCATTTCCAACTCTTTTAAACATAGCGTTGATAGATGCTTGAAATGGTAATGTATAAAATACACGGCCCTTACATCTTCTGAATAGATAATCTGTTTTTCCTGCACCGGTACAGGCAACTACAATCGTGTGCTTTTTATCTGAATCAGCTCTTTTTAAAGATAATGGATATAGTTCATGTTGTCTTTCATAAAATTGAAGATTAGGTTTCTTGAATATTCTTTTACCTTCTTTTTCAGTTTTATCAATTAAAGCTGAAGCAAAGTGATCAGCGCCCATTAAGAGACCTCGCCATTCTGAAAATCCTTTTTGTTTAGTTGTTTTTTCACAATACTCTATGCAATAAGATAAGTTTTCTAATGCTTGTTCGACTGAGATCGAAGTAGAGTTTATCCCTAATTCATTTAAAATTTCTAATGCATATAAGCTCCATTCTTCCCAATTTCCCAAATGAAATTCTTCATATTCATCATTTTCTTCTAAATCGAGTAAGCCTTTTTCTCCAATATCCAGTTTTACTGACTTATGATGCCCTACTACCATTTCAATGAGATAATCCCATAACTCCTTTGGAAAAGCAGAAAGAAAAAACAAGGAAGCTATTTCA
The DNA here is from genome assembly GCA_964552035.1 of uncultured Flavobacteriales bacterium. Classification (GTDB taxonomy): domain Bacteria; phylum Bacteroidota; class Bacteroidia; order Flavobacteriales_E; family Vicingaceae; genus CAZKFN01. Next base: position 4,425 of record CAZKFN010000100.1, on the reverse strand, counting down.
TGCCTGAAAACTGTTCTGTTATTAGTTTGTTTTTTTAATCTTTTTTGGAAAAAAGGATGTGCTTTTCCGATGTCATGTAAAATAGCTCCGTTGTAGGCAACAGTCTCATCTATCCCTAAATATTTAGCAAATATCCTTGCTGCTACCGCTACTTGTTCCAAGTGAGTAGTCAACAATGTCCATTCCGGACCCGATTTTGCAAAAATTTTCTTCATTATTAATAACTATTTATAGGGTTCCCTACTATTTTTAACCACCCATACATAGGTTCATTAGTAGATCTATGGTAACCGACATGAAAGCTTTCTTCATTTTTTTCAAAAACTAACTCATATCCATTAAAATTATCATCATTAAAATCTGCTTTAGTGACTTCAATTATTTCTTTGGGTAGTAATATATCTTCATTTCTACATAAACAAATATGTTGCTCAAAAGCAATACTTGCTTCTTCTTTTGTTTCAAAGGCTAAATGTAAAATTGGATCTAACAATACTCCTCTTATAAGAATAGCCGTAGGTCTATCAAAAAGAACTTGTTTTCCTTTTTTTGTAGTATTCCAACCTCGTGTTTGAATGACCTCTTGTTGTTGATTAATTTGAGTATAGGAAAGACGATGTCTCTTAATCTTTTTTATTCCAGCTTCATTCAGTAATTCTGGAAAAAGTTTCTTTTCCATTCCTTCGACTATACTTGGTGTTAAGAATTGCTGTGAAAAAGTTTCACTGTCTCGAACGGCTGTCCAAGGTTTGATAAAACCAAAAGGTCCTGAATATTTTACTACATAATACTTACTCATATCTTTCTATTTTAAAGCACCAAAACCTATTCCTGTAGAGTTACCTAGTCCTACTTCCCAAGCAAATGCAATTTGTTCTGGATTCCCATTGATGATAATTGGAGCTAAAGAAGTTCTGTTTTTAATGCCTTTATATGTAACTAGTTTAGTTTGCCTAAAGTTCGTCTCAGGATCCAAACTTACAATTACTCCTTTCGATCCAACTCCTACTTTATCTAATTTTCTTTTTAAATTATTAGTTAATGCTTCTTCAAAATCGTTATCATTTAGGGTTATATGTCTAGTTCTTTCTCCTTGTTTTTCTTTTAACAAAACAGGACTTGCCATTAAAAACCTTTCTGATGTCCCAAACTCAGGAGTGTTTTTGATTTGAATATCTTTTACGCTAACTCCATTAAACATTGTAGGGTCACCTATAATACCTTTAGTAATTTTCTTTATTAATTCCACGTTCCCACTACTAATAAAGAAATAGGAGTTTTGGCGTATCTCAATTCCACTTTTATTAGTAACGGTGTTTTGAAGCCATGAAAAAGAATATCTTCCAGGCTTCCCATGTTCTTCGTTGTTTTCACCAATCCACTTGTGAATAGTTCCAGTTAGCAATTCCTGATAATTAAAAGGAATTGTTTTTGTATTTTTACTTAGTTTTAAATATAATCTCATAATTATTTATTTAAATCAAACCGCTAAATCAATTTTATTTTCCAATAAATTAGCTAAATATTCCTAACTTCTTACAAATCTACCACCTATAACTGTCAAATACTGTCACCACTTATAGCTTTCCCTCTTTTCTTTCAAAAAATTTATAAAACCATCTGTTTCAATCACTTCAACATCCTCTGGCAAACCCATAACAAACCGACCAATACCATGGAAATCTGCAATCGGTATACTGAGATAGTATTGATTGGATTTCTTTTTTATAGAAGTCTGGGCAGCAGGAAATTCCTCTCGCAATAAGTTATAAGCCTTTAGACTTAAAATAGCTTTGATTTCTGCAATTGGTTTTGATGCCGACATTCGGAAAGCATCGGTAAATGGCAATTTATGAAGATGTGTATAACGCCAATTTTCCTTTAAAACTTCCACCTCTTGGATTCTGGAAATCCTGAATTGCTTGATGATTTTATCTTCTAAATCGAGGCACCAAACTGCTTCATAATCGGGCATAAACTCAAAGGCTTCAACTTTTCTATCGCTTTCTGTATCACTATTTGACGAACGATAATTTAATAACAATACTCTTTTTTTATTTTTAAGAGCTTGAGCTAAATTTTGAGTGTTTTTAATGTTTCCATCTAATTTAAGACGTGCTAAAGCTTTAAAATCATATAAAGTGTGTAATTTTTTTATCAGTTTTTTTACTGCCGTATTGGATTGTTCAAAACTCGATAAAGATTGATGAAAAATAAATGCCTCTTCCTCTGAAAAGTGTAATAACCTCTGCAACCTTTTAGTTTCTGAATGATCTTGAGCTAAACAATAATGCCCATGATTTCTTTCTAGAATAAAACCACCATTCTCAATCTGATTCAAATAACGATAAACAGTACGTTTACTTACATCAAGTCTGTTCATAATTTCTGAAATGCTATACGATCTGTTTCCAGATAACAGTTTCAAAAGCTGAATAGATTTTTCCATTATTTCATCTTATTAATTGTCATTTTTAACACTTACTTTAAGACTTCTTTTAACTTTTCCATATCTCTTAGTTTTCAATTATTAATCCTATTCTCTACTTCTTTATGCTCACCACCTCCAAGCACCCCATCCCTTGAGCCGAATATAAACCCAGCCCGGCATTTAAGATCAGATCCAAATACCGTCTTTCAGCGGTCAATCTCAATTTGAAATTCAAATACCCTTGAATCTTTGTTTCCGCATCAGTATCTGATTTAATAGTGATTAATCTGGAGCGCCAAGGGTTTTTATATTTTTCAATTTCAATCATCAAGATAGATTCTTCCGACTCTTTCTCTCCATAGGAAGCAGTAATTTTATTTTTCCAATTATGCAGTAAAGCATTACTAAAGCGAATATCATCCGGATTTAAAAACTCATAATTCCCCTTATCATTTTTTTCTCCTGAAACAACCATGGATAATGGACGGGAAACAATCTGAGCTATCTCCCCTCCTTCAAGGTCTTCCAATGGATTTTTCTGTGAAACAACAGACTGAACACTGAAAACTGCTTTCGATTTTTGATCGGCAATAACAATTTCTTCCGAACGAAATAATCCCTCAACAAATGCTTTTGATGCTTCCGGAAGATGAAACGCTATCATAAACTCAACTTTAGGCTCCAGTAACTTCATCCGATCGCTCTGAAGTTTAAATTTTAGTTTCAAATCTGAAAACGTAAAAAACTTATAACCTTTCCCATATCCTTTCTCATGTATAAAAGTAGCATATTCTCGATCTCCTTTAGCTAGTATTTTATAAATAGCAGCACTTAAAGGATATTGGTAGTTGATAGGTATTTCTAAAGCTTCTTGGGCATATAATGTGAGTTTAAATCTCATAAGGGTTGTTTAAATTAGCTTAAAAGTTCCCTAATATACTAAACAAAATTTAAACTTATTTAAGAAATCCCTAAAAAAATAAACACTCCTCTTAATTCCTCCCCTCCTTTCAATACAAAAATCCAAACAATCAAAAGTGAAATTTTATTTTGATTCCCATATTTAATTCTAACTGCTGTTACATAAGCCAATGGAATCCCTTGGATTTGGTTTTGCGTTTTTGTAGCTCCACCCACTTCAAAGGTGTATGATTTTTCTACTAGAAAATCTCCATACTTTGGCGAACTAACATAATATTTTACCCTCAACTGATTAAAAAAAAGGTTTCCCTTAAATTACCACTATTGGGTTTGCCTTGAGAAAAAGCATAAGCTAAATTAGGGTTTCCTAAAAAAATATTTTTAGGCTTTTGAAGGTAACTGATGCTTTGATTATCTGATCTTAATAAATTCAGTACACTGCTTTTTCTAAAAATCAAAATACACAAATGCTTTTTTGAAAAGCAGTTGCAGAACTATAAATGACAAACCTTGTAGATCAAAACATTAAATACTATAACTCATAAAAAACCTATCTGCTAATATTTTACTGTAATCGAAGAAGTTTTGATTACCAAAAAACAGCGAAATCCTGAAATCATAATAAGTTGTTTCTTGTTTTTGTAGGCGATAAAAACTCTAATTTTTTCTGACGAAAAATCAACATTATCTAAATTCTGCTATGCCTCAAGCCTATACCTGATTTTTGGAATAGCTTGAATTAATTGTTGAGTATAATCAGATTGAGGATGGTTATAGACCTCATCGGCAAGACCGCTTTCCACAATTTTCCCTTCTTTCATCACAAGCATTCTATCCGACATGTATTTCACTACCGATAAATCATGCGAAATAAATATATAAGTAAAGCTAAATTTATGTTTTAAATCATTTAAAAGGTTAAGCACTTGAGCTTGAACAGAAACATCTAAAGCAGAAACCGATTCATCGCAAATGATAAACTTGGGCGATAAGGCCAAAGCGCGAGCAATACAAACTCTTTGCCTTTGTCCTCCAGAAAATTCATGAGGATACCTGCCAAATTGCTCAGCTGT
>CAZKFN010000099.1:0-7112 GCA_964552035.1 uncultured Flavobacteriales bacterium | reverse complement strand
TGGTTGTTTGTTATTGAATTATAGCTAAGGTATATTCTGTTCTAGCTTTATAAACTTCAATTTGAAGTTTTTGGCTTTCTTGATGTTGTGCTATCTCAGCTTGTTTATAATAGATTTTATCTTGTTGGACTTTATAACTTCTACTTAATCCTGAAAAAATGGGAACACTTATGTTTAATCCAATTGCTTGAGTTGGGAACCATTTAGAATCATCAAAAAAGTTGAATTCACTACTATAGGAATTTTGTTGATAGGTATAAAATGCACTTAAAGATGGCAATGCATTAGAACGCTGCTCTTTTAATAACAATTTAGAGGCTTCTTTATTTACCAATATACTTTTATATTCTATATGATCTTTAATGTTGAAATCCTTATTGAGGTAATCCTCATCTGCTACTCTCAGTGATATGGACTCTATATTGTCCATTAATTCAACTTCATTTTCTATATCAATTCCCATTGCAAATTTTAATTGATTTTTACTAAGAGCTATTTGTTGTATTGCTTGGTCATAAGAATTTTTAGCATTGGATAATAACAATTCCATTTGATCTCTATCTTGCTCCTCAGCAAAACCTGCTTCATAAAGTGCCTTAGTTTCTTCTAAACTTTTTTTAAGGTTTTCTATATTTCCAGAAAGAATTTTTGCGTTTTCTTCTGTAACCAATACACTACCATAAGCTTGAGTAATCAATTGTTTTACTTCAGCAGCTGTTTTTTCTTTATCGGTTTTAGAAAGTTCTAAATACACCCTACTGGCCTGAAGTCCTACAAAATATGAACCGTTGAATAATAGTTGTGTGGCTTGTAAACTCATTCCCATTTGTTGCTTTGTACCTAAAGTAAACTCAACATATTCATTGGGTGCTCCTCCAAAGGCTTCAGCAGGAACTAACTGAACAGGAAGTTTTAAGTATTTTTGATAGTTCCCCCCTCCTTCTATTTGTGGCAAACCAATACCTACTGTTTCACGAACTTTCTTATGTGCTTTATCTACATTTAATGTTGCGGATTGTGATTGATAACTGTTTTCAATCCCATACAATTGAGCTTCTTTTAGAGTAAACTGCAATTTTTCTTGTGCGCTAAGTTGAACGCTACCTATCAATAAGCAAAAAGATATGGTTAAGTGTACAAAGTGCATTTTATTTATTTTTTTCATATTGTATACTATTCAAATAATCAATTCCCTTTGGACTTAATACTCCTCTCAAATGATAATTGATAAGAGAATTTATAATTTCTTCTTTGGAGTAAATATCATTTAAGGAGCTTCCTTCTATAGCTATAACATCTAACAGCCCAAGGTAGAGTTTTCCTATTAATCCAGCCTTTATTTCTTTTCTATAAAGCCCTTCCTTAATCCCAAGATCTATATTATTCACAATTCTGTTAAAAATAAATGTTTGTTTATGCTGCTTTATAATGCTATACGCCTCAGGGTGATATTTTTGTAAATCAAAAACAAGCATAGGATCCTGGAATACTTTAACTTGATTAAAAACAAATTGATGAACCCTTATTAATACATCTATTGCATTTCCTCCTTTAGAGCTTTGTTCAATTATATCTTCTTGCTCTATCTTTATAAAAGAATGGACCACCCTTTTCACCAAATCCTTTTTATTGGAGACAAATTGATAGAGAGTTTTTTTAGAAATTCCTAACTTTCGAGAGATATCATCCATTGTCATGCTTTTTACTCCAAAATGCTTAAACAACTCCCCGACCTTTTTTATTATCTCTTCTTCATTCATGATGTCTTTTTATTCAACCTGCAAAATTAGAAAACATAACCAACATGGGAAACATCTTTAGTGTTTTTTGTTTCCTGTAAAATAAGGTGTGTTTTTTATTAGATTTCTATACTTTATCACAAGATATTTCTTATTCTTAAGGCTTATATTATACTTTAAATAAAGTTCACTTGATAAATTGAAGATTTTATTTAAAAAGTGTTCTTTTGTAATTGAATTTTTATTATCTAAAAATGAAAAGGTCTGAAATTAAAACGCTGATAAACAGTGAGGAAACAAATCGCCAAGTAGTAGTCAAAGGTTGGGTGCGCACTCGTAGGGGGAGTAAAAATGTTTCTTTTATTGCCCTTAACGATGGAAGTTCTATTCAAAACATCCAATTGGTAGTTGATAATACCAATTTTGAAGAGGGAATTATTGAACGGATTAATAGTGGTTCTTGTATTGCAGCTAAAGGCACTTTAGTAGCTTCTCAAGGTCGTGGACAAAATGTAGAAATAGAAGTCAAAGAAATCGAAATATTGGGAGAAGCACATCCGGAAGAATATCCCTTGCAACCTAAAAAGCATTCCTTAGAGTTTCTACGAGAAATTGCTCATTTGAGATTTAGGACCAATACATTTGGAGCTATCAATCGCATCCGCCATGCTATGATTTTTGCCATTCATGAATATTTTCACACGAAAGGATTTTATAACATTCACACTCCTATCATAACAGGTTCTGATGCTGAAGGTGCTGGGGAAACCTTTAAAGTAAGCAACTTTGACTTTAAGAACATTCCTTTGACAAAAGAAGGGGAAGTTGATTATAAACAAGATTTTTTTGGAAGAGAAGCTAACCTGACAGTTTCTGGTCAATTAGAGGCAGAGTTGGCAGCAATGGCCTTAGGGAAAGTATATACCTTTGGCCCAACTTTTAGAGCTGAAAATTCTAATACGAGAAGGCATTTATCCGAGTTTTGGATGATAGAACCAGAAGTGGCCTTTGCCGATTTAGAAGAAATCATGGATTTAGGAGAAGATTTGTTGAAATCAGTTATACGATATGCGTTAAAAAATTGTATAGATGATTTAGAATTTCTCGATAAACGTCAAGCTGATGAAGATAAAACAAAAAAGGAAGAAGACCGCGCCCCTATGGGCTTAATAGGACATTTGGAATTTGTAGTTAACAATAATTTTGAGCGAGTACCCTACACAGAAGCAATAGAAATTTTAAGAAATTCCAAACCCAATAAAAAGAAAAGGTTTAAATACCTTATCGATGAATGGGGTGCTGATTTGCAATCAGAACATGAACGCTATTTGGTTGAAAAGCACTTTAAAAAACCGGTAATTCTCTATGATTATCCTAAAGAAATTAAGGCTTTTTATATGCGTCAAAATGAAGACGGTAAAACCGTGAAAGCCATGGATATCCTATTTCCTGGAATTGGTGAGATTGTTGGAGGTTCACAAAGAGAAGAACGTTTGGATTTTCTTGAAAATAGGATGAATGAGATGAACATTCCAAAGGAAAATTTATGGTGGTATCTAGATTTAAGAAAGTTCGGAACTGCTCCTCATGCTGGTTTTGGATTGGGCTTTGAAAGGCTTATGTTATTTATGACGGGCATGGAAAATATACGTGATGTTATTCCTTTTCCAAGAACACCCAAACATGCTGAATTCTAGTAAGACTTATTGGCTTTGTGCATCATAATGGGTTTAAGTCGATAATCCTTATTAAAACTTTGAATTTTTATAGCTTAAAGTTTTTATTTAATAATTATCTTTATCAAAAGTTATAAGAATGTCTATAGACTTATGTTTAATAGAAAGAAGTAAATGATAATTTATACGTAAAAATGGCTTTAAAACAAACACTTCAGCAAAAGATGCTTCAAAAGTTATCTCCTCAACAAATTCAGTTGATGAAGCTTTTGCAGTTGCCTACTGTGGCCATGGAGCAGCGTATAAAAGAAGAGTTGGAAAGCAATCCAGCTCTTGATGAGGGGAGAGATGGAGAAGAATATGAAGAAGAGCATTATGAAGAAAGGGATGATCATAAAGAAGAACACGAAGATTTTGACTTTTCTGATTATATGGACGATGATACACCCGACTATAAATATTATTCTTCCAATAGTGGAAGAGATGAAGATGAAAAAGACATTCCTTATAGTGCCGGAACTACTTTTCACGAAAGATTGGCACGGCAAATTAGTTTACAAGAACTGGATGAAAAGCAAAAAATTATTGCCAATCATTTAATAGGAAGCTTAGACGATGCTGGTTATTTACGAAGAGATGTTGCTTCTATTGAAGATGATTTAGCTTTTAGAAATAATATTATGGCTCCTCCAGAGGCTATAGAGAAGGTGTTATCCGTTATTCAGCAAATGGATCCTGCTGGAATTGGCGCAAGGGATTTACAAGAGTGTTTGCTGATTCAAATCAGACGTAAAAAGAATAAAACTGAGGATCAACTTTTGGCAGAAAAGATTTTAGAAGACTTTTTTGATGAGTTTACCAAAAAGCATTATACAAAGATTATTCAAAGGCTTGAAATCACAGAGGATATTTTAAAAGATGCGATAGCAGAGATTTTAAAGCTAAATCCCAAACCTGGAAATTCTTCCAACAGTAGGGGAAAAATGGTTCAAGTGGTAATTCCTGACTTTACTTTGCAGATTAAAGATGGAGAAATAGACCTCACTCTTAACAGTAGAAATGCTCCACAACTACGTTTAAGCAACGAGTATAGGGGAATGATTGATCATTATACCAAAACCAAAAACAAATCTAAAAAAGAAAGAGAAGCCATGACCTTTGTGAAGCAAAAATTAGATTCTGCCAAGTGGTTTATCGATGCCATCAAACAAAGACAAAACACCCTACTTAATACTATGGAAGCCATTGCTTCTTATCAAAGGGAATACTTTTTAGAAGGAGATGAAACCAAACTAAAACCAATGATTCTTAAAGATATTGCCGAAATTATCAACATGGATATTTCTACGGTTTCTAGGGTGGTAAATAGTAAGTATGTCTCTACTCCTTATGGAACATTTTTATTAAAATCTTTTTTCTCAGAATCGATTTCAACAGACGATGGAGAAGAGGTAAGTACAAGAGAAGTTAAAAAGATTCTACAAGATATTGTAGAAGCTGAGGATAAAAAGAAACCTTACACCGATGAAAAACTAGCTCAACTCCTACAAGAAAAAAAATATAACATTGCAAGAAGAACTGTTGCCAAGTATAGAGAGCAATTAAATATTCCAGTTGCTCGCTTAAGAAAAGAACTTTAAGAATGTTAAAAGTTTATTCAAAAATAATTTCTACGGTACTGCATCCCATTTTTGCACCCTTATTTAGCTTGTATGTTCTTTTTAGTCTTCCTTCTTATATTAATTTTAAATTAAGCTCTTATTATAAGCTATACATCTACGGCATTGTAGTTATTAACTTAGTGATTGTTCCCATAGTCTTCTCCTATTATTTAAAACAAAAAAAGCAAATTAGAAGCTTAAAGATGGATTCTGTAAAGGAAAGAATTATTCCTTATGGATTAAGTGTTTTATTTTATATTTTAACTTGGGTTTTATTGCAAAAAGTACAGTTTCCAGCATTTTATTTAGCTGTTTTTCAAATGGCTGGAGTTACCGTCTTAATCCTTTTAGTTTTTGCTTTATTAAAACAAAAAGTTTCTGCACATATGGCAGCTTGGGGGGGCATTTGTGGGGTCATTGCTACCTCTTCAATAATTTTAGAAGTAGACAACATCAATTATCTTATTTTGGCTGTTCTCTTAAGTGGATTGGTAGGAACAGCAAGATTGCACTTAAAAGCCCATAGCATGGAAGAGGTTTTAAGTGGTTTTATACTTGGCTTGAGTTTACAGCTATTCATTTTAGTTTAAAGCATGGGATAAAAAGCATCTGGAATATGTTCTATTTCAATATTTTTTCCTTGAATTAAGATGGATACTATATCAAATTGACATTCTAAATCTATATTGTTTTCTTGAATATAAGCATCTGCAGCTCGGATAATATTTCTTTGTTTTTTGAAAGTAACGGCTTCTTTTGGACTTTCAAAGTCTATAGAGGTTCGAGTTTTTACTTCTACGATAATGAGTTGTTTGTTATGGATGGCAATGAGGTCTATCTCAGTTTTATGATAACGCCAATTAGCTGCTAAAATCTGATAGCCTTTCTCCTTTAAAAAAGTCAAAGCGAGCTCTTCCCCTTTTTTTCCTATTTCATTGTGTTCTGCCATTAAAAATTCATTTTTATATTTTCTCTTTCACATACAATATTTAAAGGTTTGCCAAAAATAAGGGCTTTATTTTCTTTAATATGCCCTGCAGGTACACCAAAAATGATAGGAATTCCTAATTCCTTGACATTATCTAAAATGATTTCTTTGGCCGTCTTTCCAAAAGGAATTGTATTGTCATTCATGTCTGTCATCCCTCCTACTAATACGGCCTTGCAGTTCATTAAAAGACCGGAGCGCTTTAAGCTCATCATCATGCGGTCAATGTGGTATAAATACTCGTCTAAATCTTCAATAAAAAGAAATTTCCCCTCTGTGTTTAACTGCGATCGACTGCCACATAAACTATAAAGTATAGAAAGATTACCTCCCACAATTGGAGCCCTAAGGTTTGTAAAGTCTAATTGAGAGCCTTTTCCCGCTTTAAAAGAATAAGATAGGTCTTCACCAAAAAGTGCCTTCTTAAGTGATTCTACAGCGATATCATACTCATTAATGGGGAGAAAGTTAATGGGCATAGTTGCATGAATCGTCTGAATATTTAATAACTGATTTATATGGTTGTGTAAAACAGTAACATCACTATAACCAACTAACCACTTTGGACTTGCCTGGAATTTAATAAAGTTAACCTGATCGATGAGTTGAACAGTCCCATAACCCCCCCTAGCACAAACAATGGCCTTTATGTTTTCATCATCTAAAGCAGCTTGCAAATCAGCTAGCCTTTCTTCCTTTGTCCCAGCAAATTGGTGGTCTTCTTTGAATAGATTTTCCCCAAATTCTACTATTAAACCCCAAGATTCAAAGCGCTCAATAGCGGGCTTTAATTCTTTTTTACTAATTTTTCTAGCCGTACTAATGATGCGTATACTATCTCCTGATTGAAGTTTTTGAGGTTTTTGCATAATTCAAAGATAAGGCTTTGATACAATTTTATCCTAAATATAAAGTGAAGAATTAAACGTTTTTTCGTAATCTTGCTTTCTCAATCTAAAAGAGAAGGTTATTTTAAATATTTAAAGTAATTTTGAAATCCTATAGTTTTCAAAATGGGCCTATAGCTCAGGTGGTTAGAGCACTTGAC
>CAZKFN010000098.1:0-7288 GCA_964552035.1 uncultured Flavobacteriales bacterium | reverse complement strand
AGCTTTTTCTAAGGCTTTTAATTCAAAAGATTTCACTTCTGTGATGCCCAAGCCATCTCTACGATTTAAAATTTGCTCACCGATTTGCACTTTTCCTTCTATCACAAAAACATAAACGCCATTTCCTGTTTTTTTGAGTGAATAGGTTTTGGCAAAATCTTTATCGAAATCAGCCCAATGAAACCAAGCATCTTGATGAATCCAAGCGCCTTCATCTTCTGGATTTGGAGAAAGTATTTGTTGAAAATCATTGGGTTTTGCTGAATCGGAAATAATCAACTCATCGTACCTTGGTGTTATATTTTGCGCTCTGGGAAACAACCAAATTTGTAGGAATTTCACCTCTTCGGTTTCACTCCCATTCATTTCGCTATGAATTACTCCCGCTCCAGCGCTCATCACCTGCACTTCTCCCTTTTTAATCACTCCCTTATTGCCCATATTATCTCCATGGGCTAGTTTTCCTTCCAATGGAATACTAATAATTTCCATGTTTTGATGAGGATGTTCTCCAAATCCCATTCCAGCGCTAACGGTATCGTCATTCAACACCCTTAAAGCACCAAAATGCATTCTTTCAGGATTATGATAAGCTGCAAAACTAAAAGTATGATAAGTATTCAACCAGCCGTGATCAGCATGACCTCTGCTTTCTGCACTATGATATATGGTTTTCATTTCATTTAAATTTTAATGGTTCTATATTTTTCTAGGTTTTGGCAAGGGCACAAACTCCTCTTCATCACCAATTACTTTTGGAAAAGCCTCTAAATTTTGACTTCTCCAATCCTCTTTGGCTTTTTCCAACACCTCTTTATTTGAATTAACGAAATTCCAATAAATAAAGCGCTCCTCCTCAAAAGGAGTTCCTCCAAAAATATAAACCGTTGTATTAGCCTCCATTTCAAAAGCACAAAGCCTACTGTCCTTGGCAATTAATATCTGGCGTGACTCATAATCAAATCCATCTGCATGAATACTTCCATCTAAAATATAAAGCGCCGACTCTCCATACAAATTATCTCCTATATTAATGGACTGCCTTTTTTTGCTTTTAATTTCTATAAAATACAATTCACTATGTACCGGCACAGGCGATTCTTTTCCAAAAGCTTTTCCAGCAATCAACTTAAAGCCTACTCCATCTTTTTCCCATGCAGGAATGTTTCTTTCTTCCACATGCGTAAAGGAAGGTTCAGCTTGTTCCAGCTCCAAAGGTAAAGCCACCCATATTTGTAGACCGTGTAAGACCTTTTCAACTTCTCTTAAGTGCTCAGGTGTTCGCTCTGAATGCACCACTCCTTTTCCTGCTGTCATCCAGTTTACTGCTCCAGGAATAATCTCCATTTCTGTACCCAAGCTATCCCTATGAAGAATGGCACCTTCAAATAAAAACGTAAGAGTTGATAAACCAATATGTGGATGAGGCGCCACATCTAAATTTTCGCCCTTCCCAAGTTTTGCTGGCCCCATATGGTCTATAAAAACAAAAGGTCCAACTGCCCTTTTTTGTCGAAAGGGCAACAACCTACCCACCATAAAATTCCCAATATCTGCTGCTCTTTCTTGAATAATTAAATCTACGTTTGACATTTTTCATGTATTAAAAAAGCACGCTAAACTTCAGCGTGCTTTGATTTTGGTTTTTAGTTATTTTCTCGCATTTCCTTCAATGCTTTTGTCCATTTTAATAAAGTAACCATCATTCTCTCTGCCGATTTTTCTATTACTTCATTGGCTTCAAAAACTCCTTTTTCATTGAAGTAGTTGGCCACAAAAGGGATATTAACTGCATCGGGAATAGGCATCATGGCCAAAGTAGTTAAAGGTAATTTTAAAGCCTGTACCGAACGCATTCCCCCAGACATTCCGCCATAGCTAACAAAAGCTACCGGCTTTTCACTCCATTCCCTACCCAAATAATCCAAGGCATTTTTTAGAGTTGCAGGATAACTGTAATTGTATTCAGGAGTTACCAAAATATAGGCATCTCCATCGTCAATCATCTTGCTCCATCTTTTAGTATGCTCGTGTTGATAGTTTTGCGCTCTTGGGTGTTCTGGCTCATCCATTAAAGGCAAATTAATTTCCTTTAAGTCCAACAACTCCACCTCGAAATTGGCGTCTTTCTGAGCAATTTCCATAAACCAATCAGCTACTGCTTTACCTTTTCTAGTAGGTCTAGTACTTCCTACAATTACTTTTAGCTTATACTTCATGAATTCTATTTTATAATTTAAATATTAATTTGACTTATTCTAAGTAGCCAAATTTACCATTATTGAAATCATTAAAGGCCTCTACCAATTCATCTCTTGTATTCATCACAAATGGCCCATGTGCAGCAATAGGTTCATGAATGGGTTCTCCGCTCATAATTAAAGCCACCGCATCTTCTGTTGCTTCTAGCTCAAAATGCTCTCCTTCATTAGCCATTAAAGCCAAATGATCCATTAATACTTCCTCTTCTCCATTGATGCGAACACTTCCTTCAATCATCAAAACAGCTGTACTGTATTCTGCAGGAAAATTAAAGGATGCTTTTCCTCCTTTCTTCAGCTTAGCATTATACAAATGTATAGGGGTAAAAGTAGAAGCACTTCCTGAAGTACCTTGATAATCTCCAGCAATTACTTCAACAATTCCAGCACTATTCTCTAGCTCATGGCGTTGAATATTTTCATATTTTATTGCCTGATATTTAGGATCTACCTTTTTGTCTTCACTTTTTAAGTTCACCCAAAGTTGTACCATTTGGAAATCACCTCCCTTTTTACTCCATTCTTTTTCATGAAATTCCTTATGTAGAATTCCATTGGCAGCAGTCATCCATTGTACATCTCCCTCTCCAATTACTCCACCACCCCCACTGCTATCTTCATGAGCAACTCTACCCTTATAAGCAATGGTCACGGTTTCAAAACCTTTATGAGGATGTACTCCTACACCTCTTACTGTATCCGAAGGTGGAAAATAATATTTTGAACCGTAATCCAACATAATAAAAGGATTCATTCTTTGCATGTCCATTCTATATCCACTAGGAATAAAATTGTGCACTCTAAAACCATCGCCTACAAAGTGAGGATCTCGTGGTGCAGCTACTAATTCTACTGCTTTTGTTTTCATTATTGATAAATGTGTTTTTATGAATGAATAGATTTAAACCAGTTGCCAATTTATCTCTATTGTTTCACCAATTGTAGGTCTATGCTTAATCTTACTTTATCACTAACAACCACGCTTCCTGCTTCAGTTAATGCATTCCAGTTTAAACCAAACTCCTTTCTGCTCACTGCTCCTGAAATTTCAAATCCGGCCTTGGTTTGTCCATAAGGATCTTGAATAATTCCGTTAAAATCAACGTCTAAATCAATTTCTTTAGTTGTTCCTCTAATGGTTAAATCTCCAGTTAAAGTTTCTCCATTAAATGATTTAGATACAAAAGTCATTTCAGGATGATTTTCTGCATCAAAGAAATCAGCAGATTTCAAATGATTATCTCGATCGTTATTCTTGGTATTGATAGAGTCTATTTTAGCTGAAAAATTAACATTAGCAGAATTAAAATCCTCTCCTTCTGTTTCAACTTTTACATCAAAGTCATTTAAATTTCCAGATACCGTTGAAATCATCATGTGTTTTACTTTAAATCCAATTTCAGAGTGTACTGGATCTGCTATCCATTTTTGTTTTGCTTCCATTTTGTATTAATTTTAGTTATTACATTATTTTGATACAAAGGTAGCAGCAAACAACAAGCTTCGCATTGATGTATGTTAAGAAAGAAAAATAAAGAAGGCTTTAATACTTTTCTACTATATCTACCAATTCACCTTGAGGGGAGAAATACAAATAAATTTTTTTCTTAGAAAGTTTATATTGACGCTTTAAGCTCTTATTGCCCGTTCTTTTATATTCTTCTTTTAGCGACTTGTCTTTATACTTTACTTCCATCTCATAAACCAAATCATATTTTGGAATGCTGTGCTCTTCAATATCATCAATTTCCCACTTGACATATTCGGACTCTGAAAATCCCTTCCACACTTCCTGAGGCACCTCTTCTTTTTTAATATCTCTTTTTGTTTTAACCCATTCCCCATTGGCTGTATAATAGGTTTTGTATTTTGAGCCTTTCGAAATATATTCCGCTTCATAAATTTGCTTCTTTTTCTTCCATTCCCATTTGTAAACATATACATCGGGGTACTTAGCTTTAAAGTTTTCTCTAACTGCTGAAGGTAGTTCAGCTTCACTTAAATTTTGCCCTATTAGTTTGTATTTTAAGAATAGGATACAAAATAAAATTAAGGTAGATATACGTTTCATAATTATCTCTTTTTATAAAACTCTTGCAATTCTGTTGCCAAAGCTTTTAAATCTTGTTTCATTAAACTAATTTGTGCTTCTAACTGATCCAACATATTAGCTCTTGTTTTAAGTTGATCAGAGGAATACATCCCTCCATCTCCAAAAAAAACTTCAAATAAACTTCTCTTCTTTTGTCCTTGTGTGGAGGAAATTTGTTCAAAACTCATCCAACCTTCAAGAATTTGATAACGCAAAGAGTTTCTCTCAACTTGCTGAGGATTAAAGTAATTCAAATAATACCAAAGTGCTGGTGGAAACATACTTGAAGTCTCCTCTCCATTCCATATTTCCCGAAGTACATTTCTAGGATGATGGAATTTTACTCTTTTCTTGTTGGTCAATACCATTAACCCCAAAGTGGCTTCTGCTAAGCCTGCTCCAATCCCCACAAATTCTGGTGCATTGCTTTCATCACCATTCAAAAGTAAAGCTCCCGCTACAATGGCTCCAGCTGCTCCAACTATTATAGCACCTACCGTCAAGCGGGTTTCTGTATCTTTCTCTTTTTCCTTCATGTAGGCAGAGACTTGTTCTGCTCGCTCTTCTTCACAATCAATCTCTGAGGTAATAGCAGAAATGGATAGAGAGGATAAATTGATAGCCTGATTAATTTTTTGAGAAAGTTCTACCACCTCCATACGTTTTTCTAATGAAGAATCCTTTTGACCATGTTCTTGAAGCTGAACAAAACGATTTAAATCATCTAATATTCCAATGGCATGAGCAACGTTGAGAGAATTAATATCAAAATATTTCAATAAATTGCTGTCCAACTCTAATTCGTGTAAAGGCCGAGGTAATTCTTCTGCTCGATACTCATAAACATTTTTCAAATTGCAATTACTCTCTGCTAATCGACTGCTCAAGCTCACGTCTTTCATTGTAGAACAAGAGGAAAGAGAGAAAAGAATAATTAGGAAGGAGTAAACTATAACTTTGAAAAAACCAAGTTCTTTTACTTTTAAGAAAGCCATCTTCAAGCGTTTTCTATTTAAGAGAATGTTTATTTTATTTTACTTTTAAAATTCCTATGAGCTAAATCTTTACGCAGCCTACTTAAACTCTCTGGAGTAATTCCCAAATAAGAGGCCACCATAGTTTGTGGTACTCGGAGCAAGATATCGGGATACCTCTTGACAAATTGTAAATACCGCTCTTCTGCGGAATCGCTCAACAATTGATTGATTCTTTTTTGCAAGGATCGAATGTGGTTGTGCAACAACTTATTGTTGTAATCCCTAAATGCCGGCACCTTTGTCGAAAGTAATTTTAAGAAATTATCGTCCAACAAAGCCACTGTGCTGTATTCTAATGCTTGTATAAAATAAGAAGAAGGCTGATTGAAATAAATACTTTCTCTATCGGAAACAAACCAATTCTCTGGTGCAAATCCTAAAATGTGCTCCTTACCTTTTTCATCTATGGAATATTGCCTTAACAAACCGGACTCAACGAAAAAGATGTAATGGGAATACTCCCCTTTTCTTAATAAAAATTCATCTTTTTTAACCGTTTTTCGTTTACAATTCTGAACTATAGAAGCTACTATGTCTTCATCAATCTCCATATTGGAGGTCAAATAGGTTGTTAAGTTTAAACTGTTTAGCATAAAGTAAACTTCTGTATGTCGTTTATACGATATTAGTTTTATGAAGTACTAAATTACTACTTTAATTGCATTTTCTAAATCTACTTTATAAAGCCTGAGACTATTTAAGCTTTCTTTGCCATCTTGTTTTTTCAAAGATGCCTTGAATGTTTTCCGTCATTTTTAGGGTTTCTAATTCTAAAACATACATTCTACCTTCGAGTTTATGAGCTTGTGGAATTTGACGGTGATAAAGCTCATGGGCTTCTGCTGTTAGATCTGAGCCCGACAATAGGATTTTCCCTGTAAACTGTACCCCTTTTACGGCCCTTTTATCCAATTGATCGGGCAGAATAGTTCCAGAAATGTGGGGATTTTCTTCTAGAACTTGCGCATGATGAGTGTTTGGAGAGGATTTGAAATACAAATGCATTTTCTGGGGATTAAAGACATAAAAGCAGCTGAAAGAATAGGGTTCTGTTTTATCGGTAGCACAAAAAATAGAAGCTGCTGTTTGTTGTTGAATGAAGGAGATAACAGTGGGATTCATTGAAGTTGATTGCTTTAATTTTTTATAAAATCGTTCCTCTATATTTTTGCCAAATATACTGTTTAGACGTTCTACTAAAGCTCTAGGCTTTGATTGTTAATAAATTTAAAGATACTAATTTTAGGTTCTTGTGAAGCATAGGTTGTGCCTTCTTTTTTTTGCGTTTGTAGATGCAAAAAAATAATATGATACATTAACTCTACACCTTCGATGTAAAAAGGGAATGCTACTACAACTCAAGTGAATGAATTTACCATAGCAAAACCCTTCAGTCCAATTATTTCAGCTAAGCTACCTTCATTTAGAAACAATTTATAAGTTTGGGAAACTATGGGTTTAAAAAAGCTGCTAAAATAAAATCTTATAATCATGCTGAGTTTTAAAGAAGCAAATGCAGATAAGACTCCCGATAGGACAAAATACAAACAACCCTTTTTAAAGCTATGAAAGAGATTAAAACTCCAATATAATTTTTCCGAAAAAATCCCTAGAATCCATGAGCTTATGTGCCTGAACTACGTTTTCAACAGCAAAGCGATGGCGGACCATATTTTTAAAAGCCGGGCTTTCTATTAAAGGATAGGCTTTCTCTAAAACTTCCTGAGCCAAAGCTGCTTTAAATCCAACACTTCTAGATCGTAGAGTACTGCCACTTAGATATAAACATTTTTGCATAATCTTAAAAATATTTAGATTTACTTTCCCACCTTGCATGGCATTATTATAAAGCAAGCGACCTTCTCTTTTAAGCAGTTCAATATTTTGCTCAAAATAAA
>CAZKFN010000097.1:0-7683 GCA_964552035.1 uncultured Flavobacteriales bacterium | reverse complement strand
AAACCCCCTTGTTTTTTAATAAACTATCGTGATTTCCTTGCTCGATAATTTTTCCCGCATTTAAAACAATAATTTTGTCTGCATCCTTAACAGAGGAAATTCTATGAGAGATAATGATAGTAGTTTTGCCAACCGTAATTTGGTTAAGATGTTGTAGGATTTTCTCTTCTGTTTCTGTGTCAACAGCAGATAGGCAATCGTCAAAAATTAAAATATTAGGTTCTTTAATTATTGCTCTAGCAATAGAAATTCTTTGTTTTTGACCTCCAGACAAGGTAATGCCTCGTTCTCCAAGTACAGTATCATATTGCTTAGGGAATTGCATGATATTATCGTGGATGTCGGCGTGTTTTGCAGCTTTTTGAACATCTGCTAAAGAGGGTCTTTCGTCTAACATTCCAAATGATATGTTACTTTTTATGTCATCTGAAAAAAGGAAAACCTCTTGGGGTACATATCCAATATTAGACCTTAAATTATTGAGGTTTATTTCTTTAATGTTTTGGCCATCAATATGTACTTCACCAGAAGTGGTGTCAAATAATCTACAAATTAAATCTGCAATAGTAGATTTTCCTGAGCCTGTACTTCCAATTATTGCAAGGGTTTCTGAAGGGTGAACCTCAAAGCTAACCTTATCAAGAGCAACGGTTCCAGATTCAGGATAAATAAAAGTAACTTCTTTAAACTCAATTTTACCTTTTACCTCAAAAGTTTCTTCTGTAGGATTAATGATATCCGGCTTAGTAAGTAAAAATTCATTGATTCTTTTTTGAGAAGCTGATGCTCTTTGCACTAAGGAAGTTACCCAGCCTAGAGCAGTTACAGGCCAGGTTAACATGTTGACATAAATAATAAATTCAGCAATATTACCAATAGAGATTTCTCCATTAATCGTTTTGATGCCACCGATGTAGATGGTTAATATGGTACTTAAACCAATTAACATCATCATTATGGGTTGGAAAAATGCTTCCAGTTTAACCAGTTTTAGATTTTTTGTTTTGTAGGCTTCAGCTTCTTCTAGTAATCGGTTGTTCATATACTTTTCCTTTACAAAAGCTTTGATAATTCTAATTCCAGAGAAACTTTCTTGAGAAAAGGTTGAAAGTATAGAAAGATGACGTTGCACCACCTCGCTGCTTTTATTTATCTTATTGCTAATGTAATAGATTAATAAGGATAGAATAGGTAAGGGGGTAAGCACATAAATAGTTAATTCTACATCAATGCTGAGCATAACACCAACCACCAATGCAAAGCGCACAATTAGGTTTATGGTATACATTATCCCAGGGCCTAAGTACATTCTAACACGAGTTACATCTTCACTGATTCTATTCATGATATCACCCGTATTATTTTTCTTATAAAAAGACATGCTTAGGTTTTGATAATGGGTATAGACCTCATTTTTTAGGTCATATTCTATTAAACGCGACATGATGATGAGGGTCTGTCGTGTAAAAAAAGTAAAAACTCCTTGTAAAAAAGATAGCCCTAAAACTAGAAGAGCAAAAAATATTAAGGATTGTGCAAGGTTCATATTTTCTGTAAAGGAAGCTAGAAAACTTATACCCCTTGAAGTATTTTGGTCTATTTCCGCACTTTGTTTAGTTATCTCTCTTAGTTCATCAGATTGAGTAACAATATCCAGTGCTTCTCCAATAATTTGTGCAGGATAAATGGCAAAAATGTTAGAAATTGCGACAAAGATTACTCCTAAAATAAGTCGATATTTATACTTGTAAAGATATTTATTGAGATATTTTAGTGATTTCATGAGAACTCTATCGTACTACTTAATAATTATGAATAATTTTGCACAACTACATTTATGGTGTTAAATTGCACCTACAAAATTAAGACAATCTTATTTGATAAAATATTTTTAGAAGATATGAATACTATTGAAGTTGAGAAGGAACAAACGGAACATTTGAATCCCGTGATAGGAAAAATGTTAGCTAATGAACATGAGCAAGTTGTGTTTTGCTATGATAAACCCACGGGTTTAAAAGCAATTATTGCGATACACAACACTACTCTGGGACCCTCCTTAGGAGGCACCCGCATGTGGCGTTATGAAAATGAAACAGAAGCTTTGAATGATGTTTTGCGTTTGTCTAGGGGAATGACTTATAAATCAGCAATTAGCGGTTTAAACTTAGGTGGTGGAAAAGCAGTAATCATCGGTGATTCTTCTAAAGATAAATCAGAAGCATTTTTTAGAAGGTTCGGTAAGTTTGTTGAAAGTTTAAGTGGAAAATACATCACTGCTGAAGATGTTGGGATTAGTCCTAAAGATATGGAATATGTCAGCATGGAAACAAAGTATGTTAGCGGTTTACCTTCTTCTTTAGGTGGTAGTGGAGACCCTTCGCCAGTTACAGCTCATGGAGTATTTATGGGAATGAAAGCTTCTGCAAAAGAACTTTACGGTAGCGATAACCTAAAAGGAAAAAAGGTAATTGTTCAAGGTGTGGGTCATGTTGGAAGATATTTAGTTCAGTACTTGACAGAGGAAGGAGCAGAAGTAATTATTTCTGATATCAATAAAAAGGCAATTTCTGAAGTATCCGATCAATACCAAACTGAAATTGTTGAAGGAGACGCTATTTATGATTATGAAGCAGACATTTATGCTCCTTGTGCTTTAGGTGCTACATTAAATGACAATACAATTCCAAGGTTGAAATGTAAAATTGTAGCAGGATCTGCTAACAATCAATTAGAAGATGAGATAAGACATGGAGCTATGTTGCAAGATTATGGTATTTTATATGCACCAGATTTTTTGATTAATGCGGGTGGATTAATCAATGTATATAGAGAAGTAAAAGGCATTTCAGAAGAAAGAGCCATGGAACTAACCTCCAATATTTACAATACTACCTTAGCGATTTATGCTCAAGCCAAAAAAGATAAAATTACACCCAATGAGGCAGCAATGGTTTTAGCACAAAAAAGAATAGATGACGTTGCTAAGCTTAAAGCAAAAATTTAATAAAACGATACTTTTTTAATAAAACGATACTTTTTTAGGGGAAAAATAATGTTGAACAGGCGATTGCTTAGAGTGAAAATAATGCAGTCATTATATGCGTATTTTCAATCGGGAAATTTAGATTTATACAAGGAAGAGAAAGCATTATTGCACAGTATTCAAAGGGTATATGATTTGTATTTACTTTACTTAATTCTCCCTTTAGAATTAGCGATGATTGCAGAGGTACAAATGGAGGAGGCAAGAAATAAAAGGCTGCCTACTAAAGAAGATAAAAATCCTAACCGTCGATTTGTAGATAGTCATTTAATGCAAGCATTAAGTGAAAATAATTCCCTTCATCATCAAGTTGAACAACGAAAGATATCTTGGTCTTCTGACCATGAGTTTTTGAGAAAGTTATGGAGGAAAATTCGTAAAAGTGAACTTTATCTCAATTATCTAGAAGATGAAAAAGGTGAGGCGGTAGATAGAAGGTTTTTAGAGAAATTATTTAAAACTTTTATTTTAGATAATGAAGATTTATATAGTGTTTTTCAAGAAAGGAGTATATACTGGGATTTTGAAGACAATGATTTTGCCATAACAATGGCCATGAGATACTTTTCTAAAATAAAGTCAGTTGAAAATTATAGAACCCTTCCCAGCATGTATAA
The DNA here is from genome assembly GCA_964552035.1 of uncultured Flavobacteriales bacterium. Lineage (GTDB taxonomy): Bacteria > Bacteroidota > Bacteroidia > Flavobacteriales_E > Vicingaceae > CAZKFN01. Next base: position 4,020 of record CAZKFN010000097.1, on the reverse strand, counting down.
AAATGAAGTAGAAGATCAACTTTTTGTGAAAAGTTTATTTAGAAAGTGTATTAACAACGACGAAGAAAATAGTAAATGGATTAGTTTAAAAACAAAAAACTGGGAAGTAGATCGTATCGCATTAGTTGATATTTTATTAATGAAAATGGCAGTTACGGAATTTTTATACTTTCCTTCAATACCCGTAAAAGTTACTTTAAACGAATACATAGAGTTGGCTAAATTTTTTAGTACTCCTAAGAGTAAGGTCTTCATTAACGGAGTGTTGGATAAGTTGTTAAATGATTTTAAAAATGAGGGTAGATTAAAGAAAGTTGGTAGGGGATTGATGCAGTAATTCAATATCTTTGCCAATTGAAAAAATACAGTAATGAAAAGATTTTATTTATTTATTTGTATACCTTTATATATCATCAGTTGTGGGCCAAGAGATGATGAACCTACAGGAATTACAACGGATTTAATCAACAATACGAGCAGTGCCTCAACAACAGATTCAGAAAAAAAGATGCCTGTGATAGAGTTTGAAGAAATGGTTCAAGAGTTTGGTACAATCTCTCAAGGAGAAAAAGTAAAAAGAAGGTATACCTTTAAAAATGTTGGAAATGCTGATTTAATAATTTCCAATGCATCTGGAAGCTGTGGTTGTACTGTTCCAATTTATCCTAAACATCCTATTAAACCGGGAGAAGATGGAGAAATTGAAGTTGTATTTGATAGCAATGGGAAGCAAGGGCATGTACACAATACTATTGGTATCGTTGCGAATACCAATCCCAATAAAACAATTATTGCATTAAAAGGGGAAGTAATTACCCCAAATCATTAAATATATAAATAAGAATATGAATTTATTAAACATTTTATTAATGGCTCCAGCTGAAGGAGGAGAAGGTGGAGGAATAACTTCCTTTTTACCTCTGATTTTAATCGTTGTGGTATTTTATCTTTTTATGATTCGCCCTCAGTTAAGAAAGCAAAAAGAGCAGAAAAAATTTAGAGAAAGTTTATCTACTGGAGATAAAGTTGTAACCATAGGAGGAGTCCATGGGAAGGTGACGGAAATAAAAGAGAATACAATTAGCTTAGAAATAGCGAATAACGTACTCATAAAAGTAGAGCGTTCGGCAATTTCTTCAGATTTTTCAACTGATAATCAGTTGGGGCAAAGTAAGAAATAATTTGTAAATTCACGGGAAAGAAAATTTCGTGAAAGAGCGTATCAATAATTTTATAAAGAGGTTAAGTAAGAGGGAAATTAGGCTTAGTCAAAAAGCCTACATTTTCCTTTTTTGTTTACTCTTATCTACCTTTTTTTGGTTTCTAGCTTCTTTATCCAAGCAATATGTTACTACTCTTAATGCTTCTTTAACCTATAGCGAACTGCCAGAAAATTTTATTCTTACCGATTCTCCACCGGAGCAAATTAGCTTGATTGTTAATGGTAGCGGTTTTGATTTGTTAGGTGAGCAAATGTCACTAAATAGAAAAGTTATTCTTGTAGATTTAGATAAAGCAAAGACTTTAGGTACGCTTAATCGTTATTTTATTCCTACTAAGCTATTAAAAGATAAAATTGTTTCCAATCTTAATTCAGGCATTGAATTTATGGATATCGTTGAAGATACTTTATTTCTTAAAACTGAAAAACGTTTGAGTAAAGAAATTAAAGTACAACCTAAAGTTGATTTAAAGTTTGAAAAAGCTTATAAACAAAGAGGAGCAATTAAAGTAATTCCAGAAATTGTAAGAATTTCAGGTCCTGAGGAGTTTATCGATAGCATAAATCATATTTATACGGAAATACTTAAAAAGGATAAATTAAAGGATACCACTACGGTGACAGTAAAAATCGATTTGCCAAAAAATATTAATGGTGTAGCAGTGTTGCCAACAGAAGTGGAGGTTTTTATTCCTGTAGAAAAGTACACTGAAAAGGTATTGATTTTGCCAATTCGTCATGAATTTGTTAATAATACTTCTGCCGGTGAATTACAAACCTTTCCTGACCAGGTAGAAATTGCAGTTTTGTTACCTTTGAGCAAATTTAATAACGTAGATGCTTCATTATTGAAAGCAACAGTAAGGTATGGGGAGGAGGAAAACCATAAAAAGAAGTTGGATGTGCACATCGATGGACTGCCAAATTATGGTATTCTCACAAAGGTAGAACCAGAAAGAGTAGAATATATCTTAAAAAAGTAAAGATGTTAAAAATAGGGATTACAGGAGGTATGGGAAGCGGTAAATCTACCGTTTGCAACATTTTTAGAAACTTAGGCGTTCCTATTTTTACTTCTGATGTTGAAGGAAAGCGACTTTTAAATTACGATAGCTCCACCATAAAGCAGATAAAAGAAGCATTTGGAGAAGATATGTATACTTCTGAGGGTTTGATAGACAGCAGAAGAATGGGACAATTGGTATTTAACAGCCCGAGAGACTTAGAAAGATTAAATGGTATTATTCATCCCAAGGTAAAATGGGCATTTGAAGAATGGACTGAAACCCATCAACAAAAACCTTATATTATAAAGGAGGCAGCCATCTTATTTGAGACGGGATATTACCAGCATTTAGATAAAATTATTAATGTATTTGCACCTAAAGAGCAACGAATTCAACGCATAGTAAAAAGAGATAACAGTACGGTTGAACATGTAGAGAGAAGAATGCATTTTCAATTCACAGATGAGGTGAGAAATGAAATGGCCGATTTTATTATTCTTAATGAAGATAATCGACAATATGATTTATTGCCTCAAGTTATGGAGTTGCACGAGGTGTTTTTAAACAGTTAGAAAAGTGATTAAAGTACTAAAGACCAACGATATTCGAGAAGCTGATCGTTATACCATAGAACATGAGCCGGTTTCCTCTATAGATATGATGGAGAGAGCAGGGACAAAAGCTTTTGAGATAATCTGGAAAGATATTATTAAACAAAGTAAAATCCACCATTTTTCTGTTTTTTGTGGAGTAGGAGATAACGGTGGAGACGGTTTAGTAATTAGTCGAAAATTAGCAGATATAAAAATTTCTCATCAGGTGTATATTCTAGAAACTAGTGAACGGTATACCGATGATTGTAAAGAAAATTTAGAGCGATACAAAGAGCTGGGTTTAGATGTAATAGTATTAACTCCTGAAAATTATGAGTTTGAACTTCAAGAAAATTCAATTATCATTGATTCAATTTTTGGAATAGGTTTAAATCGAGAAATAGAAGGCTTTGCAGCTGAAGTGATTCAAAAATTAAATGCTTCTTCTAATAAAACGATTGCATTAGATATTCCAACGGGTTTATTTACTGAAAATAATAAGGATAGGAATTTTGATAATATTATTAAAGCCGATTATACGTTTAGCTTTCAGTTTCCCAAACTAACTTTTTTCTTTCCAGACACTGCTAAATATATAGGTAAATGGGAGTTGATTGATGTTAGAATTCATCAGGATTTTATTAGAGACGTTGATGCAATAGCTTATTACATGCAAACGAGAGATTTCCCTCAAATGCTACCGCCCAGAAGAGATTTTGCACATAAAGGTACTTTTGGGCATGCACTTCTTTTGGCAGGAAGCAAAGGGAAAGTAGGTGCTGCGGTATTAGCAGGTAGAGCTTGTTTGCGTTCAGGTATAGGTCTATTGAGTATTCAAGCTCCTAAAGTTGCTTATCAGATTCTTCAAACCAGTATTCCTGAGGCCATTGTTATTGAGGATGAAGGAAATAATTTTTTAACGGAGTTTAACCTAAAACAAAATTTCTCAGCTATAGGAATTGGTCCTGGAATTGGACAAAATGAGCAAACTCAAAATATGCTCAAGCTTTTAATTCAAGCTGTGGATAGTCCTTTGGTTTTAGATGCTGATGCGCTGAATATTTTAGCAGAAAATAAAACTTGGCTTTCTTTTTTACCCATCAATTCAATTTTAACCCCACATCCGGGAGAACTAAGAAGATTAATAGGAGACTGGGGGAATGATTATCAACGTTTTCAAATGCTAAAAGAATTTGCT
>CAZKFN010000096.1:0-7743 GCA_964552035.1 uncultured Flavobacteriales bacterium | reverse complement strand
CAACAGGTAATACTTTTTGGACACCCATACTTAACCAATCGGATACTTTTTATGTGGCAGCTTCATCAGGAGGAGGAGGAGGAAGTTCAACTCCTTTTGGGGCGGTTGATAATACCATAGGTGCGGTGTCTAGTTATACAGCTATGAATCACTATTTATTATTTACAGTGCATAATGCTACAGTTATTCATTCAGTTGACGTTTATTCAGCTGGGGCTGGTTTAATTGATGTGGATATACAAGATGCAGCGACTTCAGCTACTGTACATATGATTACCGTTTCTGTGCCTTCTGCTGGTAGACATACGTTAATATTAGATCAAGCTATAGTACCGGGAGATTATAGAATGGGAAGCACAACTACTAATAATGCTGGAGGCTTGGATAGAAATAGTTCAGGTGCAAGTTACCCTTATATATCAGCAGATGGAGCGGTTGAAATTACGGGGACAACATTTAATGCCACATCTTATTATTATTTTTACAATTGGACTTTAGGAGGCGGTTGTGAAAGCCCTCGTACTGCTGTACCGGCAATAATCAACTCTAATTATCAAGCGAATGTTAATTTAGGAACTAATCGTACGATTTGTGAAGGAGATACTGTAACCCTTGATGCAGGAAATCCTGGAAGTACCTATTTATGGAGCACCAGCGATACCACACAACGTGTTGATATAACTACCGCTGGAACCTATTTTGTAGAAGTTGTTAATAGCAATGGATGTATAGGAAGCGATACTGTTACAGTAACTGTAAATCCACAACCTGAAGTAAGTTCTATCGATGCTTTTTTAGATAGGAATAATACTTATTATTTTGCCCCCTTAGGCCACAAAAATGTGATCTCTTTTGAGTGGGATTTTGGAGACGGTACAACTTCTAACTCCCCTGCTCCAGAGCATTATTTCCACGACATAGGAACCTATAACGTAGTCTTAGTGGTGCGCAATAATTGTGGTACGGATACAGCAAGAACGACTATTAATATTATAGCAACGGGTATAGACAAAAAGGAAATAGAGGCAAAACTAATGCTGTATCCTAATCCAGCTTCTGATGTAGTTTACATAGAGAACTCTTTAGGTGAAGAAATGGAGTCTATAATGGTTTATAACATTTTAGGACAAAATGTTTACGAAACTACTGTTGCTAATAGCTCAACAGTTTACCAATTAAATACCAGCCAATTGCCGGTAGGTATTTACAGTGTAAAAGTTAGGTTTAAAGACGGACGGACTTCAGCTATAAAGCTTGAAATTAGTAAATAAATACCTTTATTAATATAATTTAAAACTGCCCTAAAAAACCTAGGGCAGTTTTTTTAAGCAAACAATTTACTTTTGTAAGCGTTAGTTTATTCTAGAGGGAACAAGCAAAAAATTAATTACTTATACATGCAAATAATATGCACATATTTGCTTAAATTGTACCCTCCCTATTTAAGTATTTAAGTATTTAAGAAATATAATTAAAAAAATATAACTATGTCAGACTTCAAAAAATGGTATGATCAGATTGAAACCAAAGGTGGGATTAGAAAGATGGTCAACCTAAAAAAGCTGAGTGAAACTTATCCTCAAATAAAAAAACACCCTTACTCTATTCGTATACTTTTAGAGAATGCTTTAAGAAATTACGATAATTTTCAAGTTACTGATGAACATATTAAAACCTTAATCAATTGGGATCCAAAAGGAACTGAAGATTCAATCCCTTATAAGCCTGCCAGGGTTTTAATGCAAGACTTTACAGGTGTTCCTGCTGTTGTTGATATTGCAGCCATTCGTTCTGAAGCCATAAGAAAAGGTAAAGACGGTTCTAGAATAAACCCTAAAGTGCCCGTAGATTTAGTTATTGACCATTCTGTGCAAGTTGATTTTTTTGGAACAAATTATGCATACGAGAAAAACGTAGAGTATGAATATAAAAGAAACTCTGAACGTTATGAACTTCTGAAATGGGCACAAGGTAGTTTTGACAATTTTACGGTAGTCCCTCCGGGGATGGGAATTTGCCACCAGGTAAACCTAGAATATTTAGCCAAAGGAGTTATAGATAGAGATGGTTGGTTATTTCCAGACACTTTAGTAGGTACAGACTCTCATACACCAATGGTCAACGGCATTGGAGTTGTTGGTTGGGGTGTTGGAGGGATTGAAGCTGAGGCTGCCCTTTTAGGTCAACCTATTTATTTTACTTGTCCTAAGGTAGTTGGTTTAAAACTAAGTGGTAAACTTCAAGAGGGAATTACTTCTACGGATATGGTTTTAGCTATTACTGAGCTTTTAAGAGGTCATGGCGTAGTGGGCTCTTTTTTAGAAGTATTTGGAGATGGATTAGATCATCTATCTGTTCCAGATAGAGCTACCATTGCCAATATGAGTCCTGAGTTTGGATGTACGGTTACCTATTTCCCCATAGACAATCAAACCATAGATTACATGAATAGAACCAACCGCTCACAAGAGCATTTGGAAATGGTACAACAGTATTGTCAAAACAATATGCTATGGAGAAGTGAGGGGAACATTGAGTATTCAGAGGTATTAGAATTAAACCTTTCTGCATTAGAGCCTGCAGTTTCCGGACCTAAGCTACCTCAGGAAAAAATATTAGTTAAAGATTTAGATACCAGCTTTCAAAAGTTAATTAAAGATGTTCACGGTAGGGATTATATCCCTTTGAAACAAAGAGAGAGATGGTTTAATGAAGGGGGTTCAGGTTCATCTTTTACTAAAGAAGACAACAATGATAATCTACAGAGCAGGTTCAATGGCAATCTCCGCTCTGTACATATTACAACAGAGAGAGAGGAGTATGATTTAAGTGATGGTTCTATTGTTATTGCAGCCATTACTTCTTGTACAAACACCTCCAACCCTTCCGTAATGCTTGGTGCCGGATTAGTTGCACAAAAGGCTGTACAAAGAGGGCTGGATGTAAAGCCTTGGGTAAAAACCTCTTTGGCTCCTGGTTCCAAAGTAGTTACTAACTATCTTGAAAGAGCCGGCTTATTAAAAGAATTAGAAGCTTTAAGGTTTCATACTGTAGGTTATGGTTGTACAACCTGCATTGGAAACTCTGGACCACTACCCATACATATAGGTAATGCAGTAGTAGACAATGACTTAGTTGTTGCTTCTGTCTTAAGTGGTAACCGAAACTTTGAAGCTAGAATTCATTCCAAAATACAAATGAACTTCTTGGCCTCGCCTATGCTGGTGGTAGCTTATGCTCTAGCTGGAAGAGTTGATATCAACTTATTAGAAGACCCAATTAGCCAAGACCCAAATGGAGAGAATGTTTATTTAAAAGATATTTGGCCAACACAGTCAGAAATACAAGATGCTATTGATAAAGCTACTAGTAGAGGAGATTATGCAGATGTTTATAAGGTAATTTTTGAAGGAGAACAACAATGGAAAGACCTCCCCGCTCCTACCGGTCTAGATTATCATTGGAGGGATGACTCTACTTATATAAAAGAAATTTCCTTCTTTAAGGATATTTCTGAAGAGCCCGAAGCATTAAAAAATATTGAAAATGCTAGGGTTTTATTAAAATTAGGGGACTCTGTAACTACGGACCACATTTCTCCTGCTGGTTTGTTTTCAGAGGATAGTCCTGCAGGTCAGTACTTAAAGTCAAAAGGGATTGAACAAAGAATGTTTAACTCTTATGGTTCTCGTAGAGGGAATCATGAAGTAATGATGCGTGGAACTTTTGCCAATGTTAGAATTAAAAACGAATTGGTAAATCGCCAGGGAGGATATACCCAATATTTTCCAGAAGATAAGGAAATGAGTGTGTACGATGCAGCTATGAAGTATCAAGAGCATGGAACTCCTTTAGTAGTTTTAGCAGGTAAAGAATATGGTTCCGGCTCTTCTAGAGACTGGGCAGCTAAAGGGACTAACCTTTTAGGTGTTAAAGCTGTAATTGCAACGAGCTATGAGAGAATTCACCGATCTAACCTGGTTGGTTTAGGAGTATTGCCCTTAACTTTTGAAGATGGTAAGAATGCCAATAGCATTGGATTAGACGGTAGTGAAACATTCTCTATTCACGGTATTGAAGAAGGGTTATCGCCTTCTAAGAAGTTAAAGGTTACTGCTATTAAAACTGACGGCTCAACTGTAGAATTTAATGCCATTGCCAAATTAGATTCTCAAATTGAGATAGAATATATTAAGCATGGTGGTATTTTACAATATGTATTGAGGCAGTTTTTAGCTGAGTAAGTAAAATTGGCAAACAAAAAAAAGCTGCTCCATAGAGCGGCTTTTTTTATTGGAAATGAGTAAAAGGACTGCTGCAAAACCTGAGTATTTTTAAATAATTTAAAAGTTGTTTTTTATTTAGTTGACTGAATTAATGCAATGTGAATTGGAAAAGTTGTAAAGAATTGGAATTGTAGACTCTCCCAGAAAATAGTACAGTTTATAAATAGAATTTCTAATTTTAAAAACTGCAATTATGAGATAAAGTAAATTTTTCCAACCCGAATTGCTCCAATTCAAAAGAATTTAATTTAGATAGAGATGTAGAGGCAATAGCAAGAGAGCATAGATTTTTTAAAGCAACTTTTATAAATAGCGACAACGATATGGCAGCATGGAAGCTTGTGAATTGAAGTGAAGTAAAAACTTTTAATAACTAAGCAAATAAAAAGCTATACTTATACTTTTTATGGACCTGGATTTTATTTATAGGGGAACAGAATTTGGGAATTTATCTATTTAAAATTCGCAACTACTCTGGTCATTTTTACTGCAATTTATTTAAACTTAATACTTATAAAATAGATAACAATAATCTTTGTAATTGAATAGATAATCGCAGTTGAAATCTTTAATCTCCTATAAAAAATAATTCGAACTTCTCGATTAATAAGAAAAATGTAAATATAAAAGAATTAAAAACTTGTCCTCTGATGCTGTACTTATACGCTCAATATCTGCAGTTGGCAAAAGGGTAATTATATTTTTACCAAAGATTAAATTTTGAAATAATTCAAGATTAACTATCCTTTATAATAAAGAGCTTTCAATACATCCATCCTAAAAACTCATAAATGACCTCTACAAATCCCTATTATAATACGTGCCCCTATTTTCTTTTTGATTTATACTTTGGTGAATAATCAATCTTGCGACAGAAACTAAATTTCTAAGCTCAGATAACTGAGGTGAAAGTTGATTCATTTGATATATTTCCTGTACCTCTAGTTCCATTTCTTCCTGTTTTTCCTTTGCCAGCAACAATCTTTCATTAGTCCTTACCATACCCACCAGATCACTCATCATCAATTGAAGTTGTTTTTTTAGATAATTGAGATAGGCCATTTCAGGTACTTTTCCTAAACCTTGATCATTCCATTCAGGAATTGCTTTAATTTTATTCATTTTAAAATTATTTTGCCTCAACAACTCCACAGTATTTAAAGCTGCTCTATGTCCAAAAACCATAGCTTCTAAAAGAGAATTAGAAGCCAATCGATTGGCACCATGAAGCCCAGAATTGCTGCACTCCCCTACTGCAAAAAGGTTTTTTATACTACTTTGTCCCTTCACATCTACTTCAATACCTCCACAAAGATAATGGGCAGCAGGAACCACTGGAATTAAATCCCGAAACATATCCAAGCCCTCTTCCAAGCATTTTTCGTAAATGTTTGGAAAATGTTTTATAAACTCCTTCTGATCAAGATGACGACAATCCAGACATACATAATCGTCCCCTCGTTGTTTCATTTCATTATCTATCGCTCTTGCCACAATATCTCTAGAGGCAAGCTCCTCACGTTGGTCGTATATATGCATAAAAGCTTTTCCGTCTTTACTTCTCAGCTTTGCTCCAAATCCACGTAAGGCCTCAGAAATTAAAAACAAACGCCCTGAACGATTGCTGTATAATGCAGTAGGATGAAACTGAATAAATTGCATGTTAGAAATTTTTGCTTTAGCACGATAAGCCAAACCTATACCATCACCAGTAGCTATTTCAGGATTAGTGGTGTTTTTATACACCTGCCCGCAGCCTCCCGTTGCCAAGAGCGTTATTTTTGAGGGCATTCTTTTTACTTTCCCAGAAGCTAAATCAAGAACATAAGCCCCAAAACATTGAATATTTTCAGCCTCTCCGTGCTGCTTAGGAAGGTGATGCTCTGTAATTAAATCAACGACATAATGATGAGAAAGTAATTCAATATTTTCCGTATTTGCTACTACTTCCAACAAAGCCCTTTCTATCTCATAGCCCGTAATGTCTTTATGGTGAGCCACTCGATTTTCAGTATGTCCTCCTTCACGCCCCAAATCATAAGTTCCCCTATCGTTCTTATCAAACTGCACACCCCATGAAATGATCTCATTAAAGCGTTGAGGTCCTTCTCTGACAACAAATTCTACCACTTCTCTTCGAGAAAGCCCGTCGCCTGCAAGTAAAGTATCTTCTATATGCTTTTCAAAACTATCCTTTTCAAAATCGGTGACTACCGCTACTCCACCTTGCGCATATTTAGTGTTGGACTCTTCATCATCGGCTTTGGTGACGATTTTAATTTGAGAATCTGGAAATTGCTGCGCTACTTTTATAGCATAGGAAAGTCCTGAAATTCCAGAACCAATGACCAATACATCTGTTATTTGCATGCTTTGTAAATAAGATGCAATTTAAGTGTTTTAAAAAAAAGAGAAGTATTTTCTAAATAATAATATTGCTTTTGAAAAGAAGCTCATCGGATAAATTTTCTTTGCAGAATTAGAGATAAACTCAAAGTGAGATAATTATTAGAAATTGTTTTGAGGTTGAAGGGAAGGACTTCTAAGAAAAGTTATATTTTTAAAAAATTATGAATAAAATGTACTTATATAAAATAAAATCATAATTTAGGTGTAAATATAAAATATGTCGAATTTATTAATAACCCTAGTAAATATTTAATTAAACAAGTTTAATCGAACAAACTGATTTTGTTTTTTCAAAATATGAACATCCAATCAGCATAAAAATAATTCTAATATTTTTAATTGCTTTTGTGGTTTTTACAGCAATCGGGACTGTTAGTCACGAATACGGTCATATTCTAATGGCTAAATCTTTCGGTTACGATACTTTTCTACACTATAGTAGTATGAATTACAATAGTGGAGAACTGAAAGACAAACTTGATGACATTTATACAAAACATCAAACAGATATTGAGAACGGAACAGACTTTGAGAAAAAGAAGGAATATCAACATGGGCTTAAAAAGTTGGCTTCTAATGGACTTTGGATTACAATTGGAGGTCCATTACAAACAATTCTAACCGGTACAATTGGTTTGTTATTTCTAATTTACCGTAGGAAGAAAATTAAACTGTATGGATTAAAATTTATCGACTGGCTTGCTGTTTTCTTGGCTTTATTTTGGTTGCGTGAAGTGTTTAACTTAGTAATGTCTTTAAGTAGTGAAATACTAGCACCAAGTGGAAATTGGTTTGGTGGCGATGAAAAATTTATTTCTATTAAATTAAATTTATGGGAAGGAACTCTACCAATAGTTTTAGGTTTAGTCGGATTATTCATAACTTATTTCGTGATTTATAAAATTATTCCTAACAGATTAAGATTTAATTTTATTATTAAAGGATTTTTTGGGGAAATAATCGGCTTTTACTTATGGATGTTTATTTTAGGACTGAAGTTCCTACAAAAAGTGTGACTATTTTTTCTAAGCCGCTTTATTAATTAATT
>CAZKFN010000095.1:0-8007 GCA_964552035.1 uncultured Flavobacteriales bacterium | reverse complement strand
AGTTTAAAGGCACAATATCATTTTGTTGCCGGCCTTAGAAAGTTAAGTGATGAAAATATCAAAATTTTTATTATTTGTGGAAATCACGATCCATTAAACTCTTGGCTAAAAAGCTTTAAACTCCCTGAAAATGTCTATTTATTTGATAAAGATGAAGTGGAACGAAAATCTTTTATCAAAGAAGGGAAAGAAATAGGAATTTACGGTTGTAGCTTTTTAGAAAGAGAAGAAAATAGAAATCTTGCAGCAACCTATCAACGACAAACTAAAGATAGTTTTTCCATTGGAATACTTCATGGGATGTTGGACGGAAAGGATGGGCATGATCCTTATTGTCCTTTTACTATCAATGATTTAAGAGCTTCGAAAATGGATTATTGGGCCTTGGGACATATTCATAAAAGAGAAGTAATCCTAGAGGATAGCCCTTTGGCTATTTATCCAGGAAATCTGCAAGGGAGGCATTTTAATGAAACAGGAGAAAAAGGATGTTATTTAATAGAAGTTGCTCAAAACCATATTCAAAGTAAGGAGTTTATATCACTTTCAAAAGTAATATTTGAAAAAACAAGCATTAATATTTCTAAAGTTCAAACTCTTGAAGAATTAGAGCAAACACTTAGAGAATATACTTTAAAGCTTTTAAATCAAGGAACTTCGGTGTTATTAAGACTAGAATTGGAAGGTGAAAGCAGTTTGTTTAAAACCTTACAGGAAGAAAGAAGTACACAAGATTTACTTTCAATTTTAAATGAAGATATTAACTACCAAGCACCTTTTGTGTTTATTGATAGATTAATTAATCAAACATCGCCCATTGTAAATCTAGAAGAGCGAGCAAAAAGCAATGATTTTATTGCACGCTTATTGGAGAATTTTTCACATTATGAAAACCATGAAGAAGCACTTCAAACTTTGGGATTAAATATTTTTGAACGTATTAAAGGTAAGCAAGATAGTTATTACCTAAAGGAGGCAGCCTTGTCATTTGACGATTTAGAACTCTTAAGGGAACTTATAGAAACTGCAAAATACGACAGCATTAGTGGACTAATTCAGGAAAAGGAGTAAAATGAAGATAAGGAAACTTCATATTGACGGTTTTGGAATATTTAACGACAAAAAAATTGAGGGTTTTACCAAGGGAGTTAACCTCTTATACGGCCCTAACGAAAAAGGTAAGTCAACCTTATTGGATTTTTTCAAATTCACCCTATTTGATTATCCTAGGTTAACGGCAGATCGTCGCCCACCACTTCGGGGCGGAAACCATGGAGGAGAAATTGAGCTAAGCTCTGGTGAAAAAAAAATTAAGATATATAGAAGTGGAACAAAGTCTGTACAACTAGCCGTTGATGGCGCCATAGCCGATATTCAAGAATACCAACGATTAATCAGTTATGCGGAAATTGATTTGTATGAAAATATTTTTGCCATAACCCTTGATGAATTAAAGGACAATCAATATGTGGAAGAATCCGATATAGGAAATCGAATATTTAGCTTAGGAATGGGCATTGATGTCGATTTGGGGAAGTTTGAGAAAAGCCTAAAAGATAAATCAGAACAACTCTTTAAGCCGGCTGGATCAACTCAAAAAATAATCCTCCTTAAAAAAGAGATTGATGAAAAAGTAAATAAAATTAGAACGCTAGAATCAGCCGGTTTAAATTTCGATAAGAAAGCTGAAGAATTGGCTGATTTGCAGCAAGAAATAAAGCAAAAGCGAGAAGAAGAAAGAGGGTTAGAAATTATGAAGAATCGTTGCCTTTCTTTGTTAAAGGCTTATCCGCATTATGTTGTTTATCAGCAAAATAGTGAAAAATTAAAAACATTTTCCAATTTTCAGCAATTTCCTTCTCTCCTTCAAGAAGAGTATAAAGAAAATAAAACTAAACTCGAAACTTATTTAGAAAATCTAAAACGCCTAGAAGGGGAGCAAAATAGCTTAAAAGAAGAATTAAGTAATATTGTGATAGATGAGGCGCTTCAGCAAGAGTTAGAATTATTGGAGCCTTTAAAAGCGAATGTTCAAGTTTATAAAGGAAACCTTGAACGCCATAAAAAGGGATTGGCTTTTTTAAAAGAAAATCAAGCAGAATTAGAAATAGTTTCTGCTGGCTATGAAGTGGAGGTACTTTTGGCGATTCAACAACTTCAATCTTTGCAGGACTTTGCAGAGGAATATGCTGAAAAGATAAATAAGTTAAAGGAAAACATAGGCTTTCATCAAAACGCCATCTCTACGATAAAATCCGATTTGACTTTTGATCGGCAAGAATTGGATAAACAAGAAGCGGCTTTAGAAGCCTTGTCTATTGCCAATGAACAGCAATATCGTGCAGCTAAGGAGAAATTAGCACTTTTAGAAGTAGAACATTTAGTTGCTGCTCCTTCAATTTCTGAAACTAATAAAGACAAGTTGCTAAAAATTATTGCCCTTAGTTCTGCAGCAGCGTTGTTTGTTTTTATAATTGCGAAGGCTTTAGGAATACGTTTGCCTAGCAACACCTTTATTGAAGTGCTCTTATATTTAACAATGTTGGTTTCGTTAATGTTTTTACTTTTTAAGAAAAAATCGCGCTTGGATGCTCCCTCTCATAAAGATATTCGAGAGGCTTTTCTTCAGAAAAACCAGTTGGATGAAAATATAAAAGCATATTTAGCACAACAGGAAAACATTCAGCAATTGCAGAAGATGTGCAATAGAAAAAAGCACGATATTGAAGAAACAACGAATAAAATAGAACTTGCCAAGCAGGAAATTGAAGAAATAAAAGAGACTTGGAAGAATAAGCTAAGTACTTATGGTGTTTATATTGAAGTGCCCATTCATCTATTTGAACGCTTTTTAAATACCGTTCAAAAAGTTCAAAATCATGTAAAAGTGCAGAAAAATGCACAGAAAGAAATACGTCAATTAGAGAAAGAGATTGACAATTTTCAAACCTTACTTTTGAAATATAATAAAGAGCGAACTACTAGTGTAGAGGCTGTTCAACAACTAATTTCTCAATTAGAAGAAGAGAAAGAAAAAAGAGGGAAAAGAGATTTTTTACAAAATCAATTGAAAGAAAAAGAACAGGGTATTGAAACTCTTCATAAACAAGTAGAGTTGATAGAAGAGAAAATTTCAGAAAAGTTAAAACAGGTAGGGGTAAAAGATGAAGTTGCTTTTTACAATTATTTTGATCAACTTAAAGAGCATAAGCACTTACTTCAAGTTTATGAAAATGCTAAAAATGGAATTCAAGAACATTGCGGATTTTTTGAAGAATTCGATGAAGCGATAAAGATTTTATCAGCTAAAAATAAAGAAGTTTTAGAGCAAGACCTTAAAAGTGTCGAGATACAATTAGAAACCAAAAAGACATCGCTTAGTGCTTTGGATATTAGGAGTGGTGAATTAAATGCAGAAATGGATAGTTTATTACAAGGCAATGATTTATTTCTATTAAACAATGAGAAAAATAGTTTAATAGAAAGGTATTCCGATGCACTAAAAAAATGGATTAGCTATGAAATGGCACTTGAAGTACTAAATGAAAGTAAGCGTAAATATGAAAAAGAAAAGCAACCGGAAGTTATTCATTACACCAAAAAATACTTTGAAATAATTACAGATGGAGCTTATGTTGATGTAAATATATCTTTGAGCGATAGGCAAATGAGAGCAATAGATGCTCAGGGGAAATCCAAGGAAATACAAGCATTGAGCAGAGGAACAAAAGAACAATTGCTGTTGGCTGTTCGCATGGGGTTAATTGAGGAATATGAAAAGAAAGCCGAACCCTTGCCTGTAATTTTAGATGACATCATGGTGAATTTTGACGATAAACGTGCCCAAAATGTTGCCAAAGCCTTAACGGCTTTTGCCAAAGATAGACAAGTGTTACTTTTTACCTGTCATACACATTTTAAAGCTTTATTTGAAGCAGAAAATGCTAATATCATTCCTTGGTAATGTGTTTTCTTATAGAAGAATACTGTAGATGTTTTATGTTTAAAAATGATATTTTGATAGATTTAACGTATAATATTATTATTGAAAATAAAATTGACAATCTATTAGTTTAAAATAAAAAAAGCTAATTCCTTAATTAACTTCGTAGAAGACTTTGTATTCTATCATTGACTAAATGCGAATTTTCTATTTTACTTTTTCCCATTATTCACTTTGTGTTTATTTTTCAATAGTGTTCCTTAACTCCCAGATTGTTTGTCTGAACAAAGGAACAAAAAATTCTAGAGCCTGAATGTTTCAGTACTTTCTTTTCCTAGAAGCAGAATATATCTGGGCTTCGATACAATTTCAGCAGAGCTGAAATCACTCACCACCTCCATGTTGATTCAATTTTAACTTCGATAAAATCACTTATCTATCTTCCAATTAATATAAAATTTATAAAACCAACTTATAACTTAACCCTAAATTAAACTGCTAAAAAAGGGCATCTCTATCATTTTTCTACTATCTTTGTACCCGTTATTGGTACCCAATATTTTGGGTTTAATAGGGAATTCGATGAAAATTCGAAACTGTACCCGCAGCTGTAAGCTCCAATACCTTTTGTCACACCTTTGCCACTGTCTGATATAAAAAGACGGGAAGGCCAACAAAAGGGGAGTAAGTCAGAAGACCTGCCTATAATATAATGCTTTCGGGATAAAAGTGAAGAGTACGATTTAATTCTAGATGCCATCTTACCCTTTGTTCTTTCCCGGTTTAAAAATGTATTGTTTAACCATGCAATTAAACCAAGGAATTTTGACATTAAAAAATAAAAGAGTCGCCTTTTTTTAGTTGCAAAAAATGATTAAAAATGAAAAAAAATTATTTTTTGACAGCCTTAATACTATTGTCATCAATGGCTTTTTCACAAAAAGCACTGATTCTTAACGGAGGACAATTTGGAAACCCACAAGAAAATGTTAACCTGCAGATTTACGATGTACTTTCTCAGCAGTATTCTCAAATTGATACTATTTATACTGAGTCGGTACAAGAGTTAATTTTGGAAGGTGAATTTGCTTTCATTGCTGCTCAAGATTCAATTGTGAAATATAATCTAAGCAATGAAACAAGAGTTGCTGCTGCTGAATTTTTGGGTATGAGTACCAAAGACCTTTGTATAGTAGGCAATGAATTATGGGTTAGTAACTTCTATGGACAAAGCAACAATAATATTTACATCTATGATAAGGATGATCTAAGTTTTATAGATTCTATTATTGATGTATCTAGAGCTTCAGGATCTATGGTATATGATGGAAATGACTTTGTTTATGCCTCTCAAAATTCCTCTTCAGCTTCTTTTGCTGATACCTTGGGAATAATCATAAAAATAGATGCTAATACTAAAGCTATTGTGGATACTATTGATTTTGATAACTATACTGAAAATATTGGTCAACTTTTTATACATAATAATCTGCTCATCAGCATTAATGCCAACACCATTGCAACTGCAAGTTTATCCAATAATCAGAAAAACAGATATGACTACAACCATTACTTTGGTGTAGGAAATCAATCTGGATACAGTATTTATAGCGATACCCTTTTCTTAATTGCAGATGCAGATATCGCTGCCATTAGCTTAAATGATTTTTCTGTTTTAGATTCTAATATTTTAGGAACTGATTTAATAGCATTTGATTATGATACTATAAACCATCATTTCTACACAACAAGAACAGATTTTTTTAGCTACACAGAAGGAGCGATTTATGATAGAAGTGGACAAAATTTAGATAGCTTAATTGTAGGGTTTTCACCTGAAGCTGTTCGTATTTATTACGATACTAAAGTTGGATTAACTTCTAAAATACAAGAATCTAAAGAGTTTAAGGTGTATCCAAACCCTGCTGTAGATAGAATTCAAATTGATTTTGAAGGTTTTGGAGAACAGCTTGAGATGACCATTTTTAATCAGGTAGGAGCTGTTGTTCATTCTGAATATATTCATGCAAAGAGTAAAGTTGACGTAAGTAAATTGTCTAGAGGAATTTATTTTGTAATGCTTCAATCTAAAGAAAATCAAGGAGTTCAGAAACTGATTATCAGATAGTAATGAGAAGTGCTTTTTTCTTTATATTTTCTTTTTTAAGCACTCTATTATGGGCACAAGGTCCTTATGCACCAGGTGTTGGAATTCATGGTACAACAGCCATGCATAAGGATTCTTCCGCCTTTGTTGGCTGGGCAACTCATTGTGAGGTGAATAGAGGTTGGCAGGATATTGCACAAAAAAATATGGGTAAAACTAGTGTTGGAGATTCGACTTCTACTCTTGGTCCAGCTGATAATATGGTCTTAAGTCTTGGAGATAGCGGAGTAGCTATATTGCAGTTTGATAGATACATCTTTGATGGTCCAGGGCCTGATTTTGCTGTTTTTGAAAATGGATTTATTGATCAAAGAAATAATGAGGATTTTTTGGAATTAGCTTTTGTTGAAGTAAGTTCAGACGGTAAGAATTTTTATAGATTCCCAGCTCACAGCTTGACAGATACTTCAACTGCAGTGGGCTCTTTTGGAACGATTGATCCTACTACTATTAATAATTTGGCTGGAAAATATTATGCTCAATATGGGACTCCATTTGACTTAGCAGAACTCAAAGGAATTCCAGGCTTGGACATTCAAAAAATTACACATATTAAAATCATTGATGTTGTGGGGTCTTTGGATAATGAATGGGCGAGTAGAGACACTGCAAATCGAAAGATAAATGATCCTTACCCTACTGCATTTCCCTCTGGAGGTTTTGATTTAGACGCTGTAGGAGCAATTCATATGGGAGCAACAGTTGGATTATCCAAGCAAAAAATATCTCCACAACTCCAACTTTATCCTAATCCAACTGAAAAGGAAGTATTCTTTCCAGCTGAATGGGAAAACTCAGCTGTTAAAGTTTTTAGCCTAGATGGAAGACTGGTTTTTTCAGAAGATAAAGTAGGTGACTCTATAAATTTAGAAAACTTTAAAGCTGGAATGTATATTATTTCTCTTGTAAAAGAAGGTAAACAGGCAACTGTTAAAATATTGCTAAAATGAGAGCTTTAGTCTTTCTGCTCTCTCTGTTTTTGGTCAATCGTTTAGGGGCTCAAGAATTATTTGACTCTATAAGAACTGTTGAAATAAAAGAAGAAAGAAAGGCGATTTATAAGGCACACAAAATTGACAGTATGGCTGTGCATGCTACTCAATACCATAATTTGGGTGAGGTTTTACAAGAAAATGCAAACCTCTATGTCAAATCTTATGGTATAGGGAGTATGGCAAGTATCTCTATGAGAGGAACAAATTCTACACAAAGCAATTTGATTTGGAATGGGATAGCATTAAACTCGGCGTTTAATGGAGGAGTGGATTTATCGCTTTTCCCTACTATATTTATCGATGAAATTGAGATTCAATACGGTCTTAATAGCATGCAGTATGGTAGTGGTGGGTTAGGAGGGGCAATTTCTTTTTATACACAACCGGACTTTAAAGAAAAAAGAAAAGTAAATTTTCAACAGAAAGTTGGAAGCTTTGCTTTATACAATACCCATTTAAAACTCGATTTTGGGACAGATAAATTTAAGTCGGTCAGTAGGATTGTGTATAGTAAAGCAGAAAATGATTTTGAATACTTAAACTTTAGTAAATATCAAAGGCCTAAGGAAAAAGTACAAAATGCAGCCTTAGAACAAATGGGAATTTTGCAATCATTTTATTATCAATTGTCCGAAAATAAATTGCTCTCTGCAGATATTTGGTGGTACCATTCCGATAGAAATCTTCCTCCCTTAATGAGCAGTTTAAAATTTAAAGAAGGTCAAAAAGATGAAACTTGGAGGACTATTTTAAGCTATACCAATTATTACAATAAAGCTAAACTTAAAATTACTACAGCTTTTTTAAAAGATGAAATAAACTATTTTAATGAAAGAGCAAAAACAGAATCCCATATTGATGTTATGGATTGGAAAAACTATGCTGAGTTAGAGCAAAAATGG
>CAZKFN010000094.1:0-8062 GCA_964552035.1 uncultured Flavobacteriales bacterium | reverse complement strand
CTGCAGGTATGGTTCGCTTCCCATTTCCTATACTTTTGATTCTTGGCTTATTTAGGTTTGCTAGGATTTTCGGATATGCTTTTGTATTGTTTAAAATAACCTAACGTATTTCGGAGCCAGCTTTCAGTAATTAAAGTAGAGTTGACATTTGGCCTTGACTTCTTATTATAGAACTATCCAATTATAATACCTAAGGGGACCCATTATTTTAAAAAATTTAATAATGTGGCAAAAATGTTTAACTTAGACTATCTTTAATTTTATGCTATGCTTGAGCAAAGAGAATCAAAAGCCTTCAGGGAAAGTTTTAATGTTATCTTGAAAAATCAGGAAATACTTGCAGAGATACACAATGAAACTATTGGTTTAATCAATGATATTACCAAACGCTCAAAAAAATATATGTTGCAAATATCAGATATTGAAGATGGTTTATTTGATGATGAACAGACGAACAAACAGACTATATCCCAAAACTTAAAACGCTTAATTCAAGACATTGAGCAGTTTAATCATAAGATAAACGTTGCTCGTGAAAAATTTAACCAAGCTATTGCTGATTTAATTCAAGCTTTTACTCAAGCTATTCAAATTGTTAAAAAAGGTGAGGGAAATAAAAAAGAGTTAAAACATGCACGTTGGTACATTAAATATCTTGATGTTTTATTAAGAAAGTTTAAATTTAAAGTTAATCGCTTACAGTTAATGAACAATATACTATTTGCTTTTTCAAAAGAAATGCAAACGGTTCAAGATGCCTATAAAAAGAATTTAAAAGTAGCAAACTCTGAAACTTCGTCAGCTTTAGAGCAATGTAAAATCATTTTAAAAGAAATTGAGGAAATTTAGAATCTTTTTAACCCTACAATCAACTTCTATTTTTTAAGCCCTTTTTACTTTCCTTATTTAGATTACTTATAAATTGAATAACACTTCTTTAAAGCAGCTGCATTGGTATTAAAAACGTACTTTTGTCGGTTGGGCATTTACAACAAAATACATTTTATGTTGTTCCTAATTATTAAGGGATAAGGGGAGTTAAAAACAACTCTTTGCATTTTCCTTAAATTATAGAGAAAAAGTAAAGCATAATTGCATTTAGCTTAGTATGGACAAGTATGATTTATGTGTAATTGGTGGTGGACCTGCAGGTTATGCAGCTGCTATGAGAGCTGTAGATTTTGGTAAAAAAGTACTCTTAGTTGAAAAGGAGAAATTAGGAGGTTATGGTATTTACGATGGTGCTTTGGCTTCCAAAACCATGTGGGAATTTTCCAATAAGATTAAAACTGTAAGAGAGGAAATAGGTTTAGATAAAAAGAGTCGAATTACTTTTGAAAGAGTTAAAGAGATTATGAATGAGGCACTCTTTGAAAGAAAATTTCAATTGTCTTGTCATTTGAGAATTATCCATGCCGAAACCAAACTTATAAGTTACGAAAAAGGAATTGCAAGCTTTATTTCTGAGAATGAAATTCTTATTAAAAAAAGCAACGGCACCTCATTTACAGCTTATGCTGAAAATACCATTATTGCTTCTGGGAGCAGACCAAGAACATTACCCAATATCAAGGTTGATGAAAAGACCATCTTAACTTCCGATGGGATTCATCATTTGGATAAATTCCCAAAAAGTATAGTGATTCTTGGAGCGGGAATTATTGGGTGCGAATTTGCCGCTATTTTTTCAAATTTTGGGCAAACTAAAGTACATCTCATCGATAGGGCAGATAGAATTCTACCTTTCGAGGATGAGGATGTAGCAGAGTTGGTGGCCACTAATTTAGAGGAAAATGGGGTGGTTATTCATCATGGTTCTCAATTATTACGTATGGATAATCGAGGTGATCATGTAGAATATGAGCTTAAAAATAAAGATGGTACTATTGAAACTATACAAGTTGAAAAAGCTATGCTTTCTATCGGTAGAGTTCCTAACGTTGAGGAATTAAACCTTCAGAACGCTGGGGTTAAAATGACCGATGATAGGGTATATATTGGCGATCAAGATACGCGTACCAACGTTCCAAATATATATGCCGTTGGAGATGTATCCGGTCATTTAGCTTTGGTAAACATTGGAGAACGAGAAGCTAGGCATGCAGTGGTTAAAATGTTTGCAGACTTTCCAATTGAACCTATTAATTATAAGAATATTTCAACAATTATGTTTTTAAATCCTGAGGTTGCCGCTGTTGGGATTAATGAACAACAAGCCATAGAACAAAAGATTCCAATCCGTGTATCTAAGGTTGATTACTCAACAATCGCACGTGCTATTGCGATGAGAAAAACAAATGGATTTTTTAAAATTATTGTTTCTGATGATGATGAAATGAAGGTTTTAGGAATGCGTGCTATTGGTGAGCATGCTTCTTCAGCTATTCAATCAGTTGCTTTGTTAATGTATATGCAAAAAGGAATTGATGAGTTAGCACATATGATTCATCCTCACCCTTCGATTGTAGAAGGCGTACAGGAATGTGTTCGCATGCTTTTAGGTAAATCTGTTTACAAGTCTTCTATCTTTAAAGACAAATTAAAATGCTATAGAATTGATGAAAACAATGTCAAATCACCACTCTATGAATTGGCATTTAAAGAAGAAGAATTGGGGAAAGCTCTCAATAGCTCTTGAAGAAGCCATATTAATAGGGGAATTATAGAATATTTGTATCTTTGTTTTAATATTATTTTTCACAAACTTATCTTAAAGCATAAATTCCAACAACCATAAAAAAAGTAATACCCAAAACCTTATAAAGACTGGGAAATTGAAAATTACATTTATGATAAAAGGGATACTACATTTATTAATAATTTTAATAGGAATTACAACCACAACTAAGTGGTATCTTATCTATCCAAGAGATAGAACCTATTCTTTTAGTAGTAATCTATAAGTAAACATTAACAATAACATTTGCTTAAAGAGGTAAGCAAATATTTAATTCTATATTTATTATTGCAAAATGACAACAGGGCAACATCATATCAAATATAAAGCAAAGTGAAACGAGAATTACAATCATCAATATTTTTAATTTTTCTTATAATTTTTTCAGGCTTCTTTTTTGCTTGTAATGGAAAGAAAAAAACGGCAAACAATACCGATCAAATCATGCAGACAGAAATAATTCAACCATCTTTTAGCCTATCAGCCAATACAAAAATATTTTTTTCTGAGCTAGAAAAAGAAATTTCACAAACAAAAAGTAGCTTGGAAAGCTTTAAACCCTCCGATGAATTTGTAGAAAAATATGACCTTAGAACACGAGAAGGAGAGTATTTTATAAGTGGATTTATAAAAACAAATTATGAGTTTAAACGAAGTAGCTTAGAGCAAATTCATATAACATTAGGACAAGTATCAGGAGCAATTACAACGATACAAGTGCCAATTAAGTCTTTAGAAGAATTCCTTAAAACTGAAGGTATTGAATTTTTTGGAATAGCTGAAAAAGTAAACAAACCTAAAACAAATTAAATTATGAGAATATTTTTTACAACTTTACTATCTATTTTTTTAGGGTTAAACATCTGTTTAGCACAATCTCAACAGATTAATTTATCAACCAAAGAAGTTGAGCCAGAATCTGCTATTTCAACTCTACCCAACAAAGGATTTTCACCTCAGTCAGCATTTTTATTAATGGAGCTTGACAAGCTAGAAAAAGACAATAAGTTTATTCAAGAAAAGGATTCAACTTTAATAAATAAGTACAGTTTATTTCTTATTGGAAGTGAACTGTACGTTAACTCATTTTTAGTTATATCGGAGGAGTTTGACAAATATGAATTTGAAAGCAAAGGTGGATTTATAAATTCAACAAGTCAGAATATTGCAACAGCAAGTATTCCCGTTAATAAATTACGTGATATTATTCAATTAAATGGTATCTCATATGTTCAGATAGCCGAAAAGGCAGAAAGAAGTTTGGACGTTGCAAGAAATAGGACTAAAGTAGACCGGGTTCATCAAAAGTATCAATTACCTCAATCCTATTTTGGAAAAGATGTTGTTATTGGAATAATAGACATTGGCTTTGACTATACCCACCCAAACTTTTACGATGTTTCAGGTACAAATAACTATAGAATAAAAAGGGTTTGGGAACAAAGTGCCACAAGCGGAACACCACCTAGCGGTTATACTTATGGGCGTGAACTTACTACTCAGACTGCAATTATAAACGCTCAGAGAGACCGAGTAGATGAGTCACACGGTACACATGTTGCAGGAATTGCAGCTGGTGCTGGTGGAGGGGTAAATACAACTTATATGGGTGTTGCTCCCCAAAGTGATTTGGTTTTTGTATCTACCCAATTGACAAATGTTTCTATTGCAGATGGCATTCAATATATTATAAATTATGCAAATTCAGTCAATAAACCTTGTGTAATAAATATGAGTCTTGGTGGACATATGGGGCCACATGATGGGACCTCTTTATCAGTTTTGCGATAGCATTGTAGGGAATGGGAAGATTTTAGTAGGAGCAGCTGGCAATGAAGGTAGTGATTCTATATATTTAGGTAAAACCTATACTTCTTCAGATACTAGCTTATATTCTTTTATAAAGTTTCCATACTCTTCCAGAGGAACAAATGGTATAGCTGTAATTGATATCTGGGGGAATCCTAATCAAGATTATATAGTTGCGGTTAACATTTATAATACTCGTACTGATGAGTTTGAAGATTGGACGCCTTATATTATAGCAAGTTCTAACAGTACCTATTTGGATACGCTTTATGATGACGACTTCTTTTTTCCCGATCCCTGCTATGTTGGTATTGCAACATCACACAACCCTTTGAATAATAAAAATAATGTGCAAGTGATAATTGACCATACAGCACAAGATGATAATTACCGTTGGGCAATGATTGAAGTTAGAGCTAAATCAGGTCAAACTAAAATGTGGGCTGCCATGGAGAATGCAATATTTACTGAATTAAATTATCTTCCTCCTGTAGCTGGAGGATCCACTAATTCTACTATTGGAGAAATTGGTGGTACAGGGAATAGCATTATTTCTGTAGGAGCATATAATACTACGGCTACAACTGTAGGAAATATTGCATCTTTTTCCAGTAAAGGACCAACAGCAGACGGAAGAACAAAACCAGACATTACTGCACCCGGGAATAGAGTTACCGCATCAGTTAGTCGATTTGATAATTACTTTTTGAGTGGTGGTGGGGGTTGGAGTGATGTTGTTTCGGGTGTTACAAACAATACCAACAATTGGTTTTTTGCTAAAATGCAAGGTACATCAATGGCAAGTCCTATGGTAACAGGCATATTGGCTCTTTGGCTTGAAGCATATCCTCATCTTACATCATCACAAGCAAAACAGCTATTACAGGATAATGCATTGACTGATAACTACACCGGCTCTATACCAACAAGAGGAGATAATACTTGGGGATGGGGGAAAGTAGATGCACATGAAGGAATGCTTGACCTTTTAACTAAAATTCCATCAAAACCAATTATTAATCCTTCTGGTAATATTGCAATATGTCAAGGTCAAAGTATCCAGCTTTCTGCACCCAATGGATATGCTTCTTATCAATGGTCAAATAATACAAACACTCAAAATATTACAGTATCTACAGCTGGAGATTATTCCGTTAGAGTGAGAAATAATCAAGGTTATATAAGCCCTTGGTCTGAACCAAAAAGAGTTTTAGTTCACCAAAATCCACCTATTCCAACTATTAATATAACTGGAAATGTTTTAAGTTCTAGCTCAACTTCTGATAATCAATGGTATTTAAATAATTCCCCCATACCTGGTGCCACACAGAAGAATTATTTGGTGGAACAGAATGGAGATTACCATGTTGTAGTTACCAATGCCAATAATTGTTCATCACAGTCAAATAAAGTTCATTTTTCAACAGTAGGAATTGATAAGGTAGAAGATTTTGGAGTAACAAAAGTATATCCCAATCCAACTAGCGATGAATTAAATATAGAATTCTCTGAGAACTCCTCCAAGGTTAAAGTTGAATTATATGATATTACTGGGAAGTTAGTAAAACAGTACTCTTTAAATTCAGTTGCTTCAAATCGTGTAAAAACATTACATCTAGATGATGTAACAAACGGCGTATATTCTTTACGTATATTAATGAATGAAAGTCAGAGAATATACAAAGTGGTAGTGACAAAATAAAAGCATTTTTTTTGAAGTTATAATATTCAATATCAAGTACCTTAACATTAATAAAAGCTTAAAACCTTGTATTTAATAAAATATTAGCTTCATGGAGAAAACCAATTTGGCAAACTGAAACTTTACTGAGGATTATCGTAGTAAAACTGAAAAGCTTAATAAGTTGTTGCAAGATTATTCGGCGGTCTGTATTAGACGAATAGGTTTTTAAATTAGGACACCCTTGATAAAATAATGAATATTATAATGTTGAATACTGAATTTAGAAAATGAAAGTGAAAAATATATTAATTGCATTGATAATTTTTAACGGCTCAAGTTTAATTGTCAACGCACAGCCAGATAATGAAGTGATTGTTGTTGGAGAAATGAAAAATGTAATGTGGAAAGGACAGCTCTTTGCAAACATAAATCTTGATACTATTGCCAATAAAACCAATTTATATGGACTTGGGCCACTTGAATATTTAGCAGGTGAAATTTTAATCATAGATGGTAAATCATACCAATCAACTGTAATTTCAAATGATAAAATGAAAGTTGAAGAAACCTTTACTATTAAAGCACCATTTTTTGGTTATGCGAATATTTCAAAATGGGAAGAAAAAATATTGCCCGATAGTATTTTGACAACTCAACAGCTTGAGGAATATATAAATCAAGAGACTAAACAATCCAAACGACCTTTTATGTTTAAACTCAATGGCAAGATTGATAATGCTAAAATTCATATTGTAAATTTACCCAAAGGTTCAAAAGTTAGCTCTCCAAAACAAGCACATGAAGGACTAATAAACTATTATTTAACAAATGAAAAGGTAGATATAGTTGGCTTTTTTTCAACAGAACATCAAACTATTTTCACACATCATGATACCTATTTGCACATGCATTTGATTACATCTGATCGACAGAAAATGGGACATTTAGATGAAGTTTTATTTAAGAAAGGGGAAATGAAACTGTATTTACCTATAGAGTAGTCTAAATAATAAATTGCATTTTGAAAATTTAGACGCTTATTTTTATAACTAATTAAAAGTAGGTTAAATAATTTATTAGGTTTTGTACAAGCTGTTTCAGGATTGTTTTTTTAAGTAGAAAACCAATCCATTATTTTAGTTATTACTCAGCAGATATTGGTACTTTAGCACTCCATGATTCAACTACCTTATCAGCATATTCGGCCTCAAAGATTAGCAGTAAAGTTAAAGCCTTCAGCTGAAAAATTAATGATGAAAACTGCACATCCCTGGATATTTTCTAAAAGCATTGAAAAGATAAATAAGGAAGGAAAAGCAGGTGATTTGGTAATTTTATTTGGACAAAAAGCCAGTAATGTTATTGGGGTTGGATTGTATGACCCTAATTCTCCCATAAGGATTAAAATGCTACATTATTATAGTGGGATAACAGTTGACCAATCTTTTTTCTTTAAAAGAATAAAAAAAGCTTTTGAAAAGCGAAAACCATTACTTGATTCTAATACGAATAGCTATCGTCTAATTTTTGGAGAAAATGATGGCTTCCCAGGACTTATTGCCGATGTCTACGATAAAGTATTAGTGGTTAAATTATACTCTGAAATATGGTATCCTTATTTAGAAGAGATTTTAAATTCTATGCTTCAACTTATAGCGGTTCAAGCTATTGTTTTAAGGTTAAGCCGTTCACTTCAACAAAAAGATTTGTTTGATTTAAAAGATGGAATGATTGTATATGGAAGCTTAACTGATGAGGAAGTTCAATTTATAGAATATGGCGTTCGCTTTTCTGCCAATGTTATCAAAGGACATAAAACGGGTTTCTTTTTAGATCATAGAGAAAATAGAAGGAGAGTGGGGAAGCTCTCATCCGGCAAAACAGTATTGGAT
>CAZKFN010000093.1:7378-8099 GCA_964552035.1 uncultured Flavobacteriales bacterium | reverse complement strand
AAATAGGGTGAAATCTCAGGCGTTTCTCTAAGAGTAATTTCTTGATAGTAGCGCATTGTTATTTTCCCTCTTCTTTTTCCCCAAATACTCCACCACGAATTAGCATCGCTATTACAAAATGTTGATCTTGTTCTGTTAATGTTTCTGAGTTAACCCATTTCTTTAGTAAGGTAAAAAAATCTGTCTTACTAGATCGATAAGCAATGCCTCTTTGTGTTACTGATCCATAAGCCTCAATTGCAATGGGTGAGTTTATTTCGGCATCAAATCCCTCATACCAATCGTCAATAGTGCGAATGGCATTTCCTATCTTTTCACTATGAATTGCAGCTATCTTGTTTAAAGAAAATAACCAACGGCTTTTATCTCCTTTTTTTAATCCCATGACCATTTCCTGAGAAGGCCAAACCCTTTGACCCTTACCCAACTGAGCAAAAGCATCGATGGTTAAAACAATGCTTGTAGAACTAGTTAGCCCCTGATGAATTGTATTAGCTAATTGTGCAAGCTTTTCATCATCTTGCTTATACGTAGTATACAACGGGTAATCGTAAGAATCAAACTTCAAAGGTTCGGGTAGCATGTTTCCGCTTACTATAACGCATATTTGTGACGCATCAATTCTATTACGCCATAAAAATCGACCATTTGCAATATTATATGCATAGCGTTGAGCCAGAGTCTTGCTGTCTTTTTGCAAGTATTCTTCAACTTTTTGTTT
>CAZKFN010000093.1:0-7368 GCA_964552035.1 uncultured Flavobacteriales bacterium | reverse complement strand
CATGTACTTGGCTTAGAAAGACCAGATAAAAAACGCATAGAAAAGCTTACTTTAAGAGTGTCGTGTTCATGATTTAATGCAGCATCATCTCCCCATGACAAATTTGCCTCTGTTATTTCTTTTTGAAGTTTCTCTTCATCTTTAAGTACCTTAGCATCAAAATTGCTTTTAACTGCCCTATTTCTTCTTTCAAACAAAGAAATTGAAGCCCAATTAGTATTTCCATCCTTAATATTTTCCCAATTACCTGAAAACATTAAAGCGTCCGATGGTTCTATCTTTCTTTCAAAAGCTAAGACAGAAGGTAAATTAATAGTACTCATAAGTATCTCCTCTATAATAAATTAATTGCTTGTTCTAAGCTAAGTTCTTCGTCATCTGAAAAAATATCATTTTGATTTTCTGTATTTACAATAAGACTTGTTTTTTCTTGTTGGCATAAATACCAATGATCATCTAAATATTGATAACGCCAAATATATTCGACAATATTTTGTATTCTATGTGCTCCTAGCCATTCTCCAATGGTATGGACAGCTTCAACAAAGCGAGATGGAACTTCCATATCCCGAACATCTTCTACTTCACCTGCTTCATATAATTCACTTATCGACTTATACCCAACCATAAGAGGAACTAAATACCCTTTATTCGGTTTGGGAATATAACTCCATTGAGCTTTATTTTCTTTAAGGCTGTTATTATCCTCTATTTTTTCTGCCTTATATTTTAGTGCAGAGAAATCTAACCATGCATCCAATAACTCCACATCTTCATTTTCTTTTTGCAAATTCTCATAATGTTCTATTAAATAATCCCTACGATCCTTAAGCACAAACCCAGGCATCACTAAATTCTTTATAGTTTTCAAAACTTTTCTTTGATCAGTCATAATATTCGAAGAAATCAATTTTAAATTATTAATTTTCTGTATCACCCCACCAGCGAGACGCATTGTATAACATAAATCAATTAATTTTTTTTCAAAATCCATAATTTCAGTTGATCTTGTTGGTAAATTTCCTTCAACTTCAATTATTAAACTAACCGTCATATTCATTTTTCCTTCTTCGATAATGGGTGGGCTAGAGCTTTTATCTTTATCAAAGGTAGGCGTTCGTTTACTCTGAAGGAATTCTAAATTCTGTCTATTTTTAAAAACTCGTTGCTCTGTAGCATTAGCCACCACCGCACAACCTAAGGCTTTTATTTTATAAACTTCTGAAAATTGATCGTTCCAGTTCCTTTCTAGTGCATGGGTGAAGCCCAAAAACTGTGTTATAGCAGGGAAGCCCCATGTAAACCCAGCTATAGCATTAGCACCTTGCACGTCGATAAAACTTAGCACCAGATAATGGATCATAATGAAACCTCCTTAATATCACTGTATTCTTTCAATTTATATAAAAACCAATCAGTCCAAATGGCCTCATGAATAGGTGTTAAATTTAATCTGTTTTTCTTGCCTGAATTAAGTTGTTTGTTTAGCCATCGACCAAAATCTATGCTCAGTTCTTTTTGCCATTGTTTATTTAGCTTTATATCTTTTACAGCATCATCTTCACGCCAAGGCTCAAAAAGTAATTGTTGTTCGAATGGCAAATTGGAACTGGATGCCCAATTCGGCTGACTCTCTGCCATAACCAGCATTTCAATATAATCAAAAAAAGAGCTGATAACTGCCAATGCTTTTGTCCTAATTGCTGCATTACGCACAGGGTGAGAAATACTAAGTTTCTTGTTTTTTAATAAACGTAGATAATTTTTTAACTCAGTAATCTCTTCTTTTATTGTATTTTCAAGTTGATGATCAAATATATTTTGTTTTGTTTTTATATTTGAGAAACTAGACTTCCATTGTGGTGGTTCTGCATTTAAAAGGCTTAATTTTCCGCCTCGCATTCCATTAAGTTTTGATGCATTATAATGATTAGACGCAGTAACTTTTAGCACAGCTTTATTCGGGTAAGAAATAGCTATTGTATTCGTATATTTGCTTTCTTTTTTACAAGCTCTAGCATTTTTTTGTTCATCGTTGAAATATTGCTGAAACTCTTCATATAACTGCTGAGCTAAAGAAGATGAAACCAGTGGTAGTAACAGATGATATTGGTTATCTTCAATTGGAAAATAAATTTGCTTATTTAAAAAGAAACTTTTTTTATGCTTATTAACAATATACTCACCAAGTTTCTTATTCCAATATGACAATAGAGTTTTATCAGTAGTAAAGCCGGATAAAATATCTTCGCCTCGTCTTATTGCATCGCCAAGATAGTTTCCATCATTATCCGAAATAAAATAAAACCCTGCTATAGAAGAGTAGCTATTATCATAATATGACCAGTCTAAACTGATATATTTCAAATCAGTATTAATATAACCTAACTTGTTCTTAATATTATCTGAATAATACCGTATATCTATAGATGATCCTTTACTGCTAGAATGTGATAAGCGAGAATTGTGTGTGGAAAGATAGCATCCTTCTCCATGCCTAATACTCCAATCAATCCACTTTTCGTAATAATTTCTATTAAAGCTTGCCTTATCTTCACTTATCAATTTACGAACGATATCACAAAATTCTAATTTTATATTCCCGTCTGACAAAAATTTCAATATTTTTTCACACTGCTCTCTATAAAAAAGAGTTTTTTCCTTATTAGTGGTATCTTTTTTAAATTTTTCGGAAAAAAGAATTTTTAGTTCATCCGTTATAATAGGCTCCTTTTTGTTTTTAGTTGTAATCTCCTTAATAAGATCAGTTACAGTAGTCTTATATAAAATAGAAAAATCTTTAAAATGTCTTGATTCAATAATATCGCTACCAACCTCATCAATAAATTTTTTAGCTAAAGAAAATAACTCACTATTCATTTTCATACCTCTCGTTTTTAAGTTTCCTATAAATTCCCAAATGTGGATTATAAAAATATTGTTCAACATTGTTTTCATATGGAACATCTAGCAGAACATACGTAAATCTATGTAATATTTCTAATTCATCTTGATGATATAGCTGTGCCAGTTTCTCAACTTCTTTATCCAGATTAAAAGTTTCCCAAAAAACCACTCCTTCTCCCAAATTCTCACACTCGAGTTCATCCTCTATATTAGAAGTGTTTTCATAATTTTGCAAGGAATTTTTTTCTTTTGTTTGCCATATAAACTCATCTCTTCGTGTTTTAGTAAGTCGATAATTGTCTTGCGGTCTGCTCTTTCTAAATTGTTGCAAATTCTGTAAACATGCTGTCCATGAGACTGAATGTTCCCACCAAGCTGAAGCACCGAGATTATTTTTATTACCTTGTAACTTTAATTCTTGAGCTAGACTTTCTAATAATTCAAATGATGTGATACTGCTGAATCCATTATCTTTTTTTATCATACTTTTTATACCTACAGGACTTTTAATTCGAGCAATGGCATCTATTTCTTTAATATCTTCTAAGTCAGTTATTAACTCCTCTATATCTCTACTATTATAGCGTAACTCTTTACTCTCGAAGCCTGGTTTTTCAAATGATGGTATTTTTCCCTTTAACCCCTTAAAATTTTTTGATAAAATATAAATATTTTCAGTCTTTGGTTTTTGTTTACGATGTCTTTGCACTCGGCCTGCAATTTGAATAATAGAACGCATTGAGCTAGGTTCTATTATTGCCCAATCATAATCGTGATCACGCCCAACTTCTGCAACAGCTGTAGCTAGTACTACAAATACATGATTTTCTTGTTTAAATTGTTTTAAATAACTAACTAAATCAGTGTTTTTTAACCATTCATCCTCTTTTTTTCTATTCAAATACTTGTCTAATTGATTTTCAATGCAAGAACGCTGTAATAAAGGAAATTGACTGTGATATATACAATAATGGATAATAGTGTTTTCAGGTGCTTTTTGTGATATTAAACATTTGGTAATCTGTACTAAAGGGTCTATATTCGCAAATCTTACTAAACCAAAAGAGACTTTTTTTTCATCAACCGTAACAAAATGTTTTGAATGCAATTCTTTTAAAGATGTCAATATATATTCTGAATAGACTTTTGAAGGTGTTTTTCCTAATTCTTTTGTAACAGGTATAATTTTACCCTTATGTAATAATCGTTTATTTTCCTTAAGTTTACTTATTCGTTTAGCAATAAATTTTTCATGTTCTTTTTTAAAAATCGAAAAATCTTGTGCATTTATTAATTTTTGGTTACTAAACTCATCAAACCAAGCACAGCAAATATCATTACTAGCTTCAGCAGAGTTAGCTTGAATATAATGTTTTCGGCCTTCTTGATAAGCTTGAAATAAAGCTTTAGCTAAACTAGGTGATAATGTTGCCGTTGATAACAATACTCGCCCACCTAACATTCCAGCCCAATTTACCAATCGACATAAAGCAGGTAGATCTTCTAATCCAAAATCATCTGGTTCATCAAGAATTAAGTCAGAACTCAACAATCTTAACATAGGAGCTATTTGTCTACCTCCACGAACACCTTCTGTCGCTGGCATTAAGTAATCAATGGTGCTTACTAAAATCGGTGCTTGAATGAGTTTAATTATTTTAGGGTCATGCTCTATCCATTTTTGAGCTATTCCTGAATAATCTGGTAGACTTTCATATAAACTTAATTGCTCATCTAATAATGATTCAGAAGACAAACTACCTCCAGAATCTATTTCTTGCTTTTCAGATATTTTATTTTTTTCATGAAGTTCTTTAATTTCACTTGATCCAATTAAAACAGCCACTTCATCTGAATTCAAACCTAGGTCAGCTTTTAAGGCATCACCAGTCTGCAAAGTTAGTGTTCTTAAACCTAAGGCTATACTAAGCCGTATATTTTCACTAATACCTGCCATAATTCGTATATTACAACGAGTTTTACCTTTTCCTGTTGAGGCCATGTTAATACCAAAAAAACCATTTTGTTTTACTTCATCACGCAATGTTTTTGCGAGCTTATAGGACTCATCCTGCCAACCAAAGTCATTTTTTAGCTCTTTAGGCACTTTTTTTGTGAGTTCTTCTTTTTGCTGTAAAATTGGCAACTCGTTCAGCAGTTTTGGTAGTATTTCCGCTATCTTATAGGCATTTTTACCAACTTCTATGTTATGTTCGTCCAGTTTTTGTTTATATTTATTTTCATAGGTATTAGCATAAGCTTTATAGTTTCGATCTTGTTCTTGTGTATTTGTTTTATATCCAGATGAGTAGTAATGGTCTGCCAGCATTAAACATAAACGTGCTAAATGTAATGTGAAATGTTGGTTAAACCAATTTCGGCTAAATGCTTGCTCATATTTTAATAGTTTATCCGCGTAATAACTTACTCGTGTTTGCCATAAACTACTTTTAAATGGTGTACCGTTTGAAAAACTCCAGTTTTCTTCTATGTCTATCTGCTCCCACTCACTTGATAAACATTGTGGCGAATTCCAACTAGGCTCTAAGTTTTGTTCAAACCACTTTTCAGAATTTTTGAGATCTGGCGGATTGTCTCCATTATATAATGGTAACTTATGATGAGACATTATTAACCAAGCTATACATTTCGCAATAGGAGGGAGCTCAAAATCTTTTTTATTAGTAGGACTTTTTAAATTATCTTGTACTTCTTTTAATTTATCAAACAACTCCATCTCTGTATTATTATCAGCTTTAGTTAGCATTTCAAGCCATTCTTTGTCAGATTTATCTTTTACAAAAGCATAAAATAAACGTAGAGATATCCATTCATGTCGGAAAGGTTCAGATTTTCTCATTGTGTTGTTTGGCTTTATTTTTTCTTGAAAAAGATTGTTTGCTTTACCTAAGTCATGAAAAAAACCACTAATTGCTGCAAGCAATTTTATCACTTCCAAACTCTGCCATTTTTCTTTGTCCATGTATTTCTCAACCTCTCCTTCTGTATAATTCACCGGCACCACTCCCCGTTCATTAAATTTCTTCCTATTCCCCACCACCCACAATAAATCACTGCGTGCCCTCGTTCTAATCCAATGGCAACTAACCGCCGTACTCTTACTCGCTGTTCTTCTCAAAAGTTTCCTAACCGCATTTAAGCCTTCTTCCGTTATTACGGTTTGCCAAGTATTATCCCCAATTCGATCGGCAAAAGCATCTAAAACCCTACGAGTTTTTCCTAAAGCTTTTTTTTCACATTGAGAAACAAAAACGACCATCATAAAAGATCATCCTCTGTAGCTTTTTGAGTATAATACAATGATGCACTTTTCACTTGATCAAACATAAAATCGAGTACTTTATGATATGTAAAAGCTTGTAGACATTGTTGCCTAAACTCCTGTTCTGTAGCATTTTCCTTTGCACAAATAAAAGCCCAAGGCAAAACAATTGAGTCTTTTATGAGGTCTGCAACATCAAAAACCAAAGCTCCCCTTCTTGTTTTTCCATGCATCACCGCAAATCCATGAGGAATACCCAAAACCCAAAGAGTCGTGGCTGCAAGCCCATAGGCTAAATAATTTCCATGATTTAAAAAAACATTTGCCTTATCTTGAGAATCACGACTTCGAGTGAATGCTTCTGTTTCGGTATGTGTAGCAGCAAACTTATACAATTTTTTTGTAAGTTCTGCTTCCAACTGTAGTAATTTTCCAACATTGTATGCACTTGTTATTTTTGGTTTAAATGTGTCAATTAAAGAAAGAATATCTTCACTTTTTGCATCAAAGCCTTCTTGAATAAGTTCGCGATCCCTAGCCCATGTTTTAAGTAAAAAATCTAAACGTGCTGTTTGAAAATTTTTTGCTATCTCTAAACGCTTTGATTCATCAAACCAAAACCCAAGCCATCCTTGCACATATTCTGTTGGTCGATATTCGCTCTGCGGTGTTAGCCATTCGATTTCAGTTGCCATAAGAAGTGGTGTTCCACCTCCACCAGAAAATCCAAGGAGTACACCTGCTTGACAAAGCATACGAACTGCCGCCTGAGTAATAGAAGTACCCGTACCAAGCAATAAACAAGTTGTGTTTCCAATCGGTATATTATAATAAAGATTTTGTTTATCAGCCTCTGTTAGATATAAAACTCGACCATCTTTTTGCAAAATACGGCAATATTCTAAATAATAAATATTAGCTCTTTTAGAATGCAAAATAGCTTTTAAGTCCGTCAATTGTTCCATAGTAGATAGTATAAAGCTAAAATCCGTTTTTTACAATTTTTAAATACGGTTTAGTCCCTTTTTCTCCTTCTTCTCAAATCTCACAAATCTCCCTTAGTTAACACACAAAGCAATCTTTCCCTTTGCATATTTTTAACTCTCATAGTATACTATGTTAAAGAAAACTTATTTATAAAGGAATAATAGAATGAAACTACGTACACGGATATCACT
>CAZKFN010000092.1:5429-8301 GCA_964552035.1 uncultured Flavobacteriales bacterium | reverse complement strand
AGAATCAATATCCCTATATTTTGGGGTATTTGGAAGATTATTTGGAGGAATAGGTTCAAAAAAATCATTGATGCCATCACCATTTGGAGTAAAAATATTAGGCAATTTAAAATAAGGACAAAAGTCTATACAAATAGGAGTAGAAAATTCACCAACATTCCCCACGGAATCTATTCCACGTATAGTATAGCATCCAGATTCTTTATCATTTGGAGGTTTATAACTAAAAACATTACCTTTAACTTCACCCAACAACTTCATTACCCCATCAATACTTGTGCTGTAAAATATTTGGTATTTAGCAAGTACTTCTTCACATTCATCCTCTCCTTTCTTCCATTGAAGTTCTAAGAAGCTTTTATCACAATCAGAATCTGCTGTAAAAGAAATAGGACAAGGAGGGACATTATCTACAGGCGAATCACATGCTTCTTGAGAAAGATTAATTAAAGGTAAATCTATGTTAGCAAGATTATAACTGCCGTATTCTGCAATATAATAACAGTACTCCTCTTCATTGTTTAAATTTTTATCTGTATAATGACTATCATAAACCGTATCTATAGCATTAAAATTATTGGCATTGGGGTCTTTTCTATAAACAATAAAGGAGTCTTTTCTCCATGGGGTAATAGAATTCCAGGATAAGTTCATGGCCTGATCAGTTGGAGCTAAGTCTAGAAACAAAGAGTTAGAAGGATAGGATTCCCCAACCTTAATTCTGTTATTTCCATAGCTCCACAATTCAATTTTATAATTATGTTGTTGATTGAATGTATTGATGCCACTGTGTATATAAGCTGTATCCCAAAAAGAAGATGTGGAGTCAATCAATTGGTGGTTATGATAAATTAAATACCCATATGGAGCAGGGAAGTTAGCAGAATCTATTTTATTTGGGGGAGACCATTCCAAGTCCATTACCCCATTAGTTTCATTCGTTTGTACAACAGAGGTTTTGGTAATTAAAGGGACAACTTTATCCAGTTGGATACAAATTTCTTCAGAAGCATAACTTTCTGCTTTATCCTCAAAATAAGAAATAATGAGATAGCAATATTTTATACCTGGAACTAGTCCATTTCCTTCATTATCATCAATAAATGTGGTGGTATTAATATCATTAATATCGGCTATTTTTGTATAACCTAAAACTTCTGGAACTCCTGTTGTACAACTATCAGGAATAAAGCCCGTTGAATCTATTCTTCGGTATAAATAATAACCAATAGCATCTTTACATTTTCCATTTTCCCATTCAAGTTTTGCAGTAGCATTTCCAGCTGCTTGAATTTTAAAACTATCAGGTGAAGGAGCAATTACTTGAACATAGTGCGATTTATAGGTTGACAAATTTATAGACCCTCTGTCCTTCCCATTATCTATGGCTCTAACGCTAAATTCATAGGGTTTAAGTTGAACGTGTTCACATAAAGTGTTCCATATAAAATAGGAATTAATGGGATTGCTTGGGCTACCTGCATTGAACATAGCAGGGCTATTAGCAACTTCAAAAGGTGCACCTGAAGCAGATAAAGTTACTTTATCTTGGGAATTAGGATCGGTAGAATAAATTAATTCATTTAGAGTTTTTCCTGCTTCTATACAATAATTTTGTTTACTAAAAATTGTAGGGGGTTGATTATCACAAACCGGTTTAATATCAATTTGTATATCCCTTAAAATGGAACCTAAAAGTACTCCATTTCTATACTCCTTTATTAAAATAGCCACATTAATCTGTCCTGCTTGTGTGGGATAATTCCATTTCAAATCTCCATTAATGGGGTCCACTGTCATATTTGCAGGAAAGTAAAACCCAGGAGCCTCAAATCCCCCTACTCCTTTGCTAGAAGCTAATTCATAAGCTAAAGAATCTCCATTAGGGTCATATGCACCAGGATTATGAATAAAAGGCTGCCCAACACAAGCCTCATCGATTGGATCGTTAAGAAGTTGTGGAGAATCGTTAGTTATATTTCCAATGGGACTAATTCTAATGGTAGTCTCTAGATAAAAAGGGACTCCAACGGAATTGGAAATATTGTCTACTCCACCGTTTCGATTTGGATCTTCAACACTAACTGTATAAGTTCCAGGGCCAGGAAAAGTGTGGGTTCCCTTCCATATCCTTTTGATAATTGTCCTGTCTGAAGGATCTATAGCATTTTCACTGTTCACATAAAGTGAATCTCGTTTCAGGTTATCTCCCCAGTCGATTTCAATGTCTTTTCGAGCAAAAGCACTACTTGTTCCATCAGCATAAATAACAACTTCAAACTCATAGGTTAAACCAGAAATATGCTTATAAGTAATTTGTCCTGCCCGATTATGGGTGGCAAAACTGCTTAAATAACAGCCAAGTAAAGTAATAAAAAGCAATAACTTTTTCATACTTTATATAAGACGTTAATAATTGATGAGTTGTTGCTCTATATCTTCAGGTAACTCTCTATATTCATATTCTTGATTTCTTAACTGAGGTATAAATCCAGCTTCTTTAATTGCTTCTTGGATTCCATCAGCTGTAAATCTATGTGGAGCACCAGCAACAGAAACAACATTTTCTTCAATCATAATGGAGCCCATATCATTTGCACCAGAATGCAAACAAATTTGTGCTACTTTCTTTCCAACTGTGAGCCAACTAGCCTGCACATTATCAATATTAGGAAGCATTATTCTTGAAATGGCGATGGTTCTAATGTATTCATCTGCAGTTACCTCATTTTTAATACCCTTAACTCTTCTCAACAAGGTTCCATCATCTTGAAAAGGCCAGGGTATAAATGCTGAAAAACCTTTAGCATCTTCGGGCTTTTCACTTTGAACTTCTCTTAACCAAACTAAATGTTCAAAGCGCTCTTCTAAG
>CAZKFN010000092.1:0-5419 GCA_964552035.1 uncultured Flavobacteriales bacterium | reverse complement strand
GGTTTCTATGTGTCCAAACATCATGGTAGCAGAGGTTGTAATCCTCAATTGATGAGCAGCACGCATAATATCTAACCACTCTTGACCAGTACATTTCCCTTTGGAAATTAATCGCCTTACTCTGTCGTTTAATATTTCAGCTCCAGCTCCAGGTAAAGAATCTAAACCAGACTCCTTTAAAGCTTTTAGAACATCAGTGTGAGACATTCTCTCTTTTTTACATATATGAGCTACTTCAGGAGGACCTAATGCATGTAGCCTTAAGTTGGGATAAAGAGATTTTAATTCGCTAAAAAGATCGGTGTAAAATTTAAGTCCCAACTCTGGATGATGTCCACCTTGTAAAAGCAATTGGTCACCACCATAACGGAACATTTCTTCTATTTTTTCTTTATATTGATCGATGGTAGTAATGTAAGCTTCTTCATGTCCCGGTATTCGGAAGAAATTACAAAACTTACAATTGGCAATACACACATTGGTTGTGTTGGCATTACGGTCAATTTGCCAAGTGACAATTTTATTGCCTTTTTTAGCAACTTTTAGTTCATTAGCTACCCAAGCTAAGTCAGTTGTTGGGGCATGTTCAAATAAAAATTGCCCTTCTTCTGCTGTTAGAAACTCAGCTCTTAATGCCTTCGCTAATAGGTCTTTTGTATTCAATTATAATCTATTTATTTAATAACGGTTTTAAGCTCTTTAAATTGTGTTAGCTTTGTATGGGTAAAATTAAGCAAATAAGCTTGGTTGCAATACAACAATTAAAAGTTTAGCTTGTTTTAAATTTTGAAATTATAAAAGCTATGGTAGATAAAAAGCCTCCGAAAATAAAAATAGGACTTTCTGTAGGTGATCTTAATGGGATAGGTATGGAGGTTATTTTAAAAACATTAGAAGATAATCGCATTTGTGAACTTTGTACGCCTATCATTTATGGGTCAAAGAAATTAACCCATTACTTCCTTAAAACCTTGAATTTTAAAAACTTTAATTTTAATACCATCGACAAAGTTGAAAAAGCTAAAAACGGTGTAATCAATGTGCTTAATCTTTGGGAGGAGGTTATAACTATAGAGGCGGGAAATTTGAATAAAGAGGCTGGATTATATGCGTATAAATCATTAAAAGCATTGACAGAGGATCTCAAAGAGGGTAAGATAGATGCGATGGTTACTGCTCCAATAAATAAAAAAACAATCCAATCCAAGGAATTTAACTTTCCTGGTCATACCGAGTTTTTAAAAGTTGCCGATCAAGCTGAGGATGTCTTGATGCTAATGCTAAGTCAGGAATCAAAAATTGGTGTAGTTACAGGGCATATTCCTTTAAAAGAGGTTGCTGGGGCATTGAATGAAGAATTGATTTTAAAAAAATTAGTGCTTCTCCATGCAGCTTTAAAAAATGACTTTGGAATTCGCAAACCTAAGATTGCCGTTTTAGGGCTCAATCCTCATGCAGGAGATGGGGGTTTATTGGGAGATGAAGAAGAAAAAATAATCAATCCAGCCATAAAACAGGCAAAAAGTATTGATATTTTAGCTTTTGGGCCTTATCCGGCAGATGGATTTTTTGGTTCTTCTAATTATAAAAACTTCGATGGGGTTTTGGCAATGTATCATGATCAGGGATTAATTCCTGCCAAGCAATTTTCTTTTGGTGAGGGAGTTAACTTTACTGCTGGATTATCTTTTGTAAGGACCTCCCCTGACCATGGAACAGCCTTTGAGATTGCAGGACAGGGCGTGGCAAGTGAAGGTTCTTTTAGGAGTGCACTTTATCAAGCGCTAGAAATTGTTAAAAATAGAAGATTAAACGAATCTTTAAAAGCCAATGCCTTACTCATAAAATAGGGTATTTAAAGTTTATTTTTCTCTAACTTTGTCTTAAAGTTTACACATTTCAGTAAAGAAATTTACAGATAATAAGCTGCATCAACTTATTTTTGTAAATTTGCACCCCCTTTTTAGTCGAAGGAGGTTTAAGATGAAGCAGGAAAAACAGC
This sequence comes from uncultured Flavobacteriales bacterium, assembly GCA_964552035.1. Taxonomy (GTDB): domain Bacteria; phylum Bacteroidota; class Bacteroidia; order Flavobacteriales_E; family Vicingaceae; genus CAZKFN01. Next base: position 3,417 of record CAZKFN010000092.1, on the reverse strand, counting down.
ATTTAGTTATTCCATTTAGTGGATTAAAAAATGGGGCTCATCAATTCAGTTTTGATATTGATGCTAAGTTCTTTGAGCAGTTTGAAAAATCAATAATTCAAGAAGCTAAGGTGCATATTGATATTGATTTTCTCAAAAAAGAGAATATGTTATTATTGGATTTCTCTATTAATGGAGTGGTTTTAGGAGAATGTGATCGCTGCACAGAGAATGTAGATATTCCCATTTCAGGAGAAGAGCATTTGATTGTAAGATTTGGAGAAGAGAGTTTTGAAGAAACAGACGAAATTAAGGTGATTGCTTATGGGGAGCATGAATTAGAGTTAGATAAAGAAGTATACGATTACGTTCATCTTTTGCTACCCAATAAGATGATTCACTTTGATGAGAAAAACTGCAACCAAGAAGTAATTAATAAACTTAAGAAATTAAGTATAAATCATATTGATAAAGAAGGAACAGACCCTAGGTGGTCTGTCTTGTTAAATTTGAAAGATAAAAACAAATAGATTATGGCACATCCAAAAAGAAGAACCTCAAGTACCAGAAGAGATAAAAGAAGAACGCATTACAAAGCGACTGCGCCAACTGTTGCAACTTGTCCTACAACAGGAATGCCTCACTTATACCATAGAGCACATTGGTATGAAGGGAAGCTTTATTACAAAGGTGAAGTTGTAATGGAGAAAGGCGAAGTGAATTAAACAACCCTTGTTGTTTAATTGTTAAAACACAATTTAAAAGGTGAAATGCAAAGGCATTTCACCTTTTTCGCTTGACTTAAAGTAGTTTTAAGATAAAAGAGCCTAATTTCGCAAGTAAAATAATTCTACTTTATGTTTAATGGAGTATAAGTTATTTTAAATCTAGGCTGGAATAGCTAAGATGCTCCGACATAAATTAGGTGAATTTGTATTTTTTGTTAATTTACTCCTAATTTTAGTTGATAATTATCACTAGCAAATTAAAAACGATATAAGATGACGAAAAAGCGAGCTGCCATAACCGCTGTTGGCGGATATGTACCCGAATATAGATTGACCAATGCAATTCTTGAAACTATGGTGGATACCTCTGATGAATGGATTACTAGTAGAACAGGAATAAAGGAAAGAAGGATTCAAAAAGGAGAGGGATTGGGGACATCAGATATGGCTGTTGAAGCAGTTAATGAATTGCTTAAAAAACGTGGAATTGGAGCGGAAGAAATCGATTTGTTAATTTGCTGCACGGTAACACCAGACTTAACTTTTCCTGCAACTGCTAACATTATAACCGATAAAATTGGCGCAAAAAATGCTTTTAGCTTTGACTTAATGGCGGCCTGCTCAGGGTTTATTTATGGGTTGACTACAGCTTCTAAATACATAGAATCTGGCGCTTATAAAAAGGTTATTGTAGTTGGGGCTGATAAGATGTCTTCTATTATTGATTACACAGATCGAACTACTTGTATTATATTTGGGGATGGTGGCGGAGCAGTTTTGCTAGAGCCTTCAGAGGAGGATGTCGGAGTTATGGATACCATTATGAAGTCGGATGGTTCGGGAAGGGTTTATCTTCATCAAAAAGCAGGTGGGTCGGTTAATCCAGCCTCTCATGAAACTGTTGATGCTAGAGAACACTTTGTTTATCAAGAAGGACAACCTGTCTTTAAATTTGCTGTAACCAATATGGCTGATGTATCAGCAGAAATTATGGAACGCAATAATTTAAAAAGTGAAGATATTCGGTACTTAGTGCCACATCAAGCTAATAAGCGCATAATTGATGCTACGGCAAGAAGGATGGGAGTTGGTGAAGATCAAGTGATGCTTAACATTCAAAAATATGGCAATACAACCAATGGAACTATTCCACTTTGTTTATGGGAATGGGAAAAAGAATTAAAGAAGGGAGATAATTTAATTTTATCTGCCTTTGGAGGTGGATTTACTTGGGGTTCAATTTATCTTAAATGGGCCTATAATTCATAGCTTATTTTTATAGCTAAATGCTAACAATAAAATTTATAACTTTATCCTAATTAAAGAAAAAAGGAAGAATATGAAACTTAGCGAAATTCAACAATTAATAAAGTTCGTTTCAAAATCAGGAGTTAGTGAGGTTGAAATAGAAAGCAAGGACTTTAAAATTAATATTAGAACACATAAAGACAGCGATGATGTTCGTCCTCAAATTGTAACGCAAATGATGCCTCCCCAGGCGGCTCCTGCTCTTCAGCCGGCAACACCAGCAGCACCTGATGCTGAAGCGGTAAAAAAGGCAGAGGAAGAAAGCAAAGAGGCAAATTATGTAGAGATAAAATCACCCATGATAGGTACATTTTATCGTAGAACGAGTCCAGAAAGTCCTGAATTGGTTAAAGTAGGGGATACGGTTAATGTTGGGGATCATGTCTGTGTCATTGAAGCCATGAAACTTTTTAATGAAATTGAAAGTGAATTTGCCGGAAAAATTGTAAAAGTACTCGTTGATGATGGTTCGCCAGTAGAATATGACCAACCGTTATTTTTAGTTGAACCTACAAAGTAAGTTTAAACTAAAATTTCATTTTTTATAATTAAAAAAAGGAGAAAAGATGTTTAAAAAGGTATTAATTGCCAATAGGGGAGAGATTGCTTTAAGAGTAATTCGTACTTGTAAAGAAATGGGTATCAAAACAGTAGCAGTTTATTCTACAGCAGATGCTGAAAGCTTACATGTTCGTTTTGCCGATGAAGCAGTTTGTATAGGACCTCCTGCTAGCAGCGAATCATATTTGAATATTCCACAGATTATGGCTGCAGCAGAAATTACCAACTCTGATGCCATACATCCAGGATATGGGTTTTTAGCCGAAAATGCTAAGTTCTCAAAAATTTGTGAAGAAAATAATATAAAATTCATTGGAGCTTCACCTGAAATGATTGACGGGATGGGAGATAAAGCATCTGCTAAAGCAACAATGATAAAAGCAGGAGTGCCTACAGTTCCTGGTTCTGAGGGCTTACTTAAGAATGTAGAACATGCTAAAAAGGAAGCTAAAAAGATTGGCTATCCCGTCATGATGAAAGCAACCGCCGGTGGTGGTGGAAAAGGAATGCGGATAATAAAAAGTGAGAAAGAGCTTAAAGATGCATGGGATAGTGCAAGAAAAGAAGCAGCCGCAGCTTTTGGGAACGATGGAATGTATATGGAAAAGTTTATTGAAAAACCAAGACATATAGAAATCCAAGTAGCAGGAGACCAATTTAATAACTATTGCCACTTGTCTGAAAGAGATTGCTCTATTCAAAGAAGGCATCAGAAGTTATGTGAAGAAACTCCATCACCTTTTATGACGGATAAACTCCGCGATAAAATGGGCAAAGCTGCTATTAAAGCGGCTGCAGCTGTTAAATATGAGGGTGTGGGTACCGTTGAATTCCTAGTAGA
>CAZKFN010000091.1:7647-8451 GCA_964552035.1 uncultured Flavobacteriales bacterium | reverse complement strand
TAAAAATACCATTATCATCATGACTTCTAATATTGGCGCTAGACAGTTAAGAGATTTTGGTCAAGGAGTAGGTTTTAATACTGCTGCAAAGCGTTCGGAGGAAGATGGACATGTTAAATCAGTGATACAATCCGCACTTAAAAAAGCTTTTACTCCTGAATTTCTCAACAGAATTGATGATGTCATGATCTTTAAAAACTTATCGGAAAAAGATATAGAAATTATTATCGATATTGAATTGGAGTCTCTGTATAGTAGAACCAAAGAAATGGGCCTTGTTGTCGAAGTAGCTAATGAGGCTAAAAAATACATCGCCCAAAAGGGATATGACCCTGAATATGGAGCTAGATCCTTAAGTAGGGCTATACAAAAATACATTGAAGACCCTTTGGCAGAAGAAATTATTCAATCTAGAGTAGCTGAAGGGGATTTAGTACAAATTAAATTCAATAAGAAAAAAGAGGAAATCGATATTAAAATTAAGAAAAAGAACCTGCCAATTGAGGATAACCGAGGAGAAGATTCCAAAGAGGGCGGACCTAAGGGATAGGGGATGACTAATGTAATGGCATTTCTAATAACTGTTGGTGAATAAACAAAAATAAAGGGGTTGAAATTGTAAAGTGAATCTGAAGTAAAGCAAGGAATTTAAAAGGTCTCCCCCTAAATTTGGTAAAGATATAAAAAGCAGGAACTAGTAGCCCTCCTATGAGTTGATTGTTTCCTAATTTTTCGCCAATTTAAACAAAAGCTATGCCTGCTTGTTTAGATTAGTTCATTGCAGAAATGCAGTGTTTTTTTATT
>CAZKFN010000091.1:0-7637 GCA_964552035.1 uncultured Flavobacteriales bacterium | reverse complement strand
ATCCAAAATAGAATCTTATATATTTATATGTTTGCATATTCACAAAAACCATAATAAAAACAAAATGAAGAAAACAAATTATTTAATTATTGCACTTTTCCTTGGCATTGCATTTGCAGCCTGTGGAGATGCTGTTCAAAAAGATAAACAACAAGAACAAGTTGTAGAAGTGGAAACCACTGTTGAAGGTGAGCAAATAGAAAGAGAAAGCTTTCAGGTAGTATCGGAAGAAAGTAAAGTGAATTGGTTCGGAGAACTAATGGGCGTGTACACGCATGAGGGATTAATCAACTTGTCTGACGGTTATTTGGAATTTGAAGGAGACCAATTGGTTGGTGGAAACTTTGTTGTAGACATGACTACTATTGCTCCAACAGATGAAAACTATAGTGAAGAGAATCCTCAAGAAAATCTCATCAATCACTTGCAATCTGATGATTTCTTTTTAGTTGAAGAGCATCCAACTGCTAGCTTTACAATTAATGCTATGAATGGAAATAATTTAGAAGGCTTACTTACCATTAGAGGCATTAGTAATGATGCAGTTGTTGAAAATATTGTAGTGAACAAAGAAGAAGGTACAGCAGAAGGTGTACTCGTTTTTAATCGTCAAGACTTCGATGTAGCTTTTACACATCCTGTAAAGGATATGGTCATTTCAAACGATATTAAAGTAGGTGTACTGCTTAAGTTTTAATCGTTGATAAAAACAATATAAGATTTAGGTCGAAGCAGCGTCTTCGACCTTTTTTATGAATAACTTTCCAATTAGAAAAACACCTTAATAAATAATAAAATCAATACGGATAATAATGATAGAATCAGTTCCTAATATTAAATTTATTAAAAATAGAAGCTTTTTTTTATTGGCAGGGCCTTGTGCCATTGAAGGCGAAGAAATGGCATTTAAAATTGCTAAAAGAATCTACGAAATAACTAATCGTTTAGAAATACCTTGGATATTTAAAGGTTCTTATCGAAAAGCCAATCGCTCTAGACTGGATTCTTTTACCGGTATAGGCGATAAAGAAGCACTAGAAATATTAAAAGCTATTAAAGAGCGTTACAATATTCCCGTTATAACAGATATACACGCAGCTGAGGAAGCTGAATTAGCCGCAAAATATGTGGACGTTATTCAAATTCCAGCTTTTTTATGCCGACAAACGGATTTGTTGGTTGCTGCAGCTAAAACAGGGAAGCACATCAACATAAAAAAAGGACAGTTTCTAGCGGCAGATGCTATGAAGTTTGCAATTAATAAGGTGAGAGAATCAGGAAATGATAAGGTTTGGGTAACCGATAGAGGAACTACATTTGGATACCAAGATTTAGTGGTTGACTTTAGAGGAATTCCTACCATGAAAGCTTTTAATGTTCCTGTGGTTATGGATATTACCCACTCTCTTCAACAACCTAACCAAAGTAGTGGAGTTACGGGCGGACAACCTGAAATGATTGAAACAATTGGTAAAGCTGCCATTGCCTCAGGTGCAGATGGCATTTTCTTAGAAACTCATTTTAATCCCCAAGAAGCTAAATCGGATGGGGCAAATATGCTCCATTTAGATAGGCTTGAAGAGCTTTTGGAAAAATTAATCCGAATTAGAAAGGCGGTTATTTAATCCCAATCATCTTCTAATTCTATTTCTCCAATAACTTTAAATTCTGCCCTGCGGTTTCTAGCTCTACCTTCTACATTGTCTGAGCCATCAGGTAGAGAGTTAGGAGCTATAGGCTGAGTATCACCATATCCTTTGGATTTCATTCTATTTTTATCTATTCCCTTTTGAATCAGATAATCTACTATTGTTTGGCCCGTTTGCCGGAAAAGCTAAGGTTACTTGCCTTTGAGCCAATACTATCGGAATGGGCTGATATTTCAACAATTATAGTAGGGTTTTGCAATAGGATTTGATAAACTGTTTTATCTATAATACTTTTTGCTGTTGTGGTTAATTTATAGCTGTTGAAATCGAACTCTATATTTTCAATAATAAACTTTCTTTCTTTTATGGTTTCCAGTGCAATGTCGTGGATTAAATCCTTGTCTTGATATATGTTTTTTGTCGATATCTCCCGCTCTTCTGCTAAAAATTCTTCTTTTTCTACCCGTAAAATATAATTTGTATTTGGCTTTAAGCGCAAATCATAACTTCCATCTTCACGGCTTAAAGTGCTACTTTGATACAATCTTTCTCCCTCATCGTTTAATTGAAATAAGGTAACCTTAGTTCTAGGCAAAACTTCCTTATTTCCATCTACAGTAATGGCCTTAACTTCTCCTTTAGCCAAAAGCTTTAGTTTTCCCAGTTCTTCAAAAAAATACAAGTCGTCACAACATAACTTTAACTTTCCATCTCTTTTCCTATTGGATACGAAATAGCCTTTATCTTTTGTCTTATGACGAATATAGTACAACTCATCGGCTGAAGTATTTATTTCAGGACTAAATTACTTACAATATCCCAACGGGATTTTAAACCAGAAGTAAAGAAAATGTCCAATTGACCATAGCCTTTATGTCCATCTGAGCTAAAATAAAAAGTGCCATCAGCTGCATCTACAAAAGGAGTCATTTCATTTCCCTTGGTATTAATTTTTGAACCACAATTTCTTGCTGTTCTATACGTATTCCTTTTTTCATCGTAAATGGTGTACCAAATATCTAATCCCCCCTTCCCCCCATCTCTATCGGAAACAAAATAAACAATCTCTCTACCTCTTTCATCTAAACCAACTGTAGGTTGTGTTTCTGTATATTTTGTATTCACTTCCTTACCCAAGTTTATGGGATGGGACCAAGATTCCTTTTTTTTATCTATCCTATATAAATCACAATTTATCTTTCCTTTATAATCTGCTTCACAAGCAGAGAAATAAAATCTACTTTTATCTTGGTTAAAAGCTCCATTGCCTAACTCTTTCCCTTGGAGAATAGGCTCTTCCGCCCACAAGCCTTTGTCTATCCAATTTCTATTATTTTCTTCAGCAATATAAAAATTCCGTTTGGGGAGTTCTTCATCTCTATCAAATACCAGCTTTCCGTTACTCTTCATGGAATTATAAAGTAAAACCTCTTTGTCCAAATAAATTGGAGATGCTTCTAAATGCTCTCCATTAATTGGCTGTGGCAATAAAGTAACCACAACATTGGGATTCAACTCGGGCTTTTTGGAATTGTCAAAATCCTCACAACTTTCAATTCTCTCTCTAGCCATTCTTCGATAAGTTTGACTGTTATTGCCCTTTCTATATCTTTTTCTAAAATTCACATAAATGGGAACAGCATTTTCACAATCTCCATTGATTCTCATGGTCTCTGCTAAGTAAAATTGAGAAAGAGGATATTTATCCGGTTTGTTTTTCCAAACCTCTTCATAAAGCTTTTGAGCCAAAGGGAAATTGCCAATTGCTCTATAATTATCGGCTAAATGATAAGCCATTTTATAGTCTTTTGGTTTTTTATCTAAATAGCCTTGATAATATAGAGTTGCAGTTAATAAATCGTTCTCTCTTTCTGCTAATTTCCCAAATCTCTTAAGCTTTCTAGCATTCATATAATCCAAATGTTCCTGAGCAGATAGTTGAACAGAGAATACGAACAAAAGTAATAAAGTTAAATACCTAATAACGTACACAAGGAACCCTCCTATTTTTTAATCGCTTCGCTTTAGCTGTATAGATTAAACTTAATTCAAAACCTCCCCTATAATTAGATGCTAATCTTAAGTCGGATACATTGGCATCGTAGGATAAAGCAAAATCAAAATCTCGCACATTAAAATAAGAACCTAAAATAACAGCATCTGTATTTCTATTTATACCTGTTCGTAGGAATAAAAATGGTTTAATCTCATTAATTACTCCAAAGCTCTCCGTGTCAAACCCTAATGCTAAACCTGCAATACTCTCTGAAGCATTGGCGATTCTATGAAATGAAAAATAAGGCTCCAAGCTCATTTCTTCTCGAGTTTGTCGGATGGCAATAAGCTGAATTCCATAGCTTATTTGTTTTTGGTTGCTCTGGTCTAAGAAAGATTCTTGATGCGTATTAATATTCTGAGTATAAATACCTGAATTAACTCTCCACTCATCGGAAAGTTTATGCTTTCATCTCAATCCTATATTTAGCTGATAATAGTTTATTGATTCTCCAGCAAAATTTTCACCTGATGCTAAGTTTTCATTAAATCCTCCCCTATTTCTATCGTATTGAGAAGGAAATGTCAGACCCTTTTGATTAAAGTTTTTATTGTAAATATTGTTAGATGTAGCTAATGTAAATCGTCCCATATCGGTTTGATAAGTAGCTCCCAAATTCAAAGCCATTCTATTGATTAATAGATTTGCACTTCCACTTTTATCATTGGTATATTGAAGACCACCAAATACTTCTAGAGCCCTTATAGGTGTATAAAAATTATGAGTAAAGAGTATAGAAGAAGTTGTATAAGGTACTCCTATTACCTGCCATTGTTGCCTGTGAACACTTGCAAATTGCCAATTTCCATCAAATGAATTTAAAAAAGCTGGATTTTTATCCCTATCGGAAGACAACCTCTGTGAAAAATGTACGTCTTGCCCATAGGTATTGTAGTAAGATAGTATTATCAATATGAAAATTAAATTAAATTTTGTATTTTTAAATTCTATCACTAGACCAAATTAATAATTCTTTTAATGATAAAAAATTTATCTTTTTCTGATTTTATAGCTTACACCCTCTTTCTGATTCTTTTTTTCTTTTTTTCTTTCAAGAGTGTGGGGCAAGTTAAGGCTGATTTTATTGCCGATACAACTTCAGGTTGTGGATTAGTTAATGTTAAATTTACAAACACCAGCACGGGGAATAACCTTAGTTATTTTTGGGATTTTGGAAATGGAAATTCTTCTACTCAAAAAGATCCAACAGCAACTTATCTTCAAGCAGGAAAATATAATGTAAAGTTAGTCGTAAGTGATGGTAACGGTTTAGACTCTTTGATTAAAACTAATTATATTGAGGTATTTGGCCTCCCTATTCCGGATTTTACTTACGACCCTAAACTTGGATGTGCTCCTCTAATTGTTAATTTCAAAAGCACCTCTACCACTAATAGTTCGGGATTTAAATCTTTTAAATGGGATTTTTCAGATGGAAGTCAGGCAGGTAGTGGACAAAATACTTATCATGAATACCTTACTTCTGGTAACTATGCTCCTTCCTTAGAGGTTGAAGATAATAATGGATGCAAAAACATTATTGCTAAACCCGCTATCGTTGTTTTTGATCAAGCAAAAGCACTTTTTAATAGTTCTAACTCTCCTATAAGTTGCGACTCAATACATACGGTTAATTTTATTAACCAATCTACTGGAACAGGTTTATCTTATTTCTGGGATTTTGGCGATGGAAAGACCTCCACTGAAACCAACCCTAAACATACATACAATGGTTTAGGTACTTATGATGTTCGCTTAATTGTTATCAGTGCCAATTGTTCCGACACTTTATTGATAAAGAACTTTGTTAGATTAGAAAAAAGCAAGGCATTGTTTGAGTTTGCTACAGATTCAATTTGTCTGGGTGCCTCATTTTTAGTTACCAATAAATCAGAGGGTGCTAGAACTTATACTTGGGATTTTGGCGATGGAAATAGTTCTTCGTTTACCGAACCTGCATATACCTATAAAAGTCCTGGGTGGCACAAGGTAAAGTTAACTGTATCTGCCGGCTCAGCATGCTCTAGCACTTATACCGATAGTATTTATGTTGAAGAGTTAATTGCCAATTTCATAACGGATAAGCATAATTTTTGTGACCCCTATAACAACTTTATTTTTACGGCAAGTAGCAATATTCCTGCAGACTATTTTTGGAGAATTGGTTCTTATTCTAATATTTCAGATACCATAAAGACTTCCTTTAAAGAAGAAGGGAGTCCTCTTCATTATACAGAAAATGGGAATTATAAACATAAAACATTTTATTTTGACGATACTTTAATTGCCATTAGTCCATTGGGTTGTAGAGATACAGTGCTTGCTGATACAAATCGAATACACAATGGAATTATCGCCTCTATCCATCAAAAGATAATAACGTTTGATCATTCTGGTTTTTGTATTCCAGATTCCGTTATGATTGAAGACAGTAGTTTTTCAAAATACCCTATTACTTCTTATGAATGGACAGTTGACAGCATTAAATATTATCAAAATCCTCCTTTTCTTTTAAATTTAGATACTCCTTATACAGAAATTATGCTAAAAATTACGGATTCCCTTGGATGTACTGATTCCGCTAAAATAAATATCCCTGTAGGTAGTATTCAAACCCCAAAATTCTCTTTCTATCCCGATACGCTTTGTCCTACAGACACCCTTTTTATCATCAATGAAAGCTTTGATAAAAATTTTATTACTGAAACTGAATATTATATTACCTATCGGGGTAACCTAATAAAAATTGTTCAAGACAATAAAGATACAGTTAAAGTCCCTATGGGAGATTTTAATAATGTAGGTGGCGGCCATGGAATTATGATGAATATTAGCTCCAATGGTTGTGATACCAATACCGTTGATACGATTAATACTTTCTTTGTTCACGGTCCTTATGTTAAAATTACTCATCAAATAAATAATTGTGATACGAGCAACTATAGAAGTATAAAATTTTATTCAGCTGCCCTAGATGTAACACGATTTTATTGGGATTTTGGAGATGGTTCACCGATTGATTCCGTTAACATAAACCCTGTTCATACCTATCCCAAGGATTCTATTTATGAAGTTAAATTGCTCGTTTTTAATGACTCATCTCCTTGTAGTAGTAGTACCGCTATCGATACTATTTCTATCACACCCGTGCCTCCGGTTTCTATTACATCGAGTCGATATTCCTACTGTTTAGGCGATACCGCACATTTTATATTTCAGAATGCAAATTATTACGATAGCATCAACTGGTATATGAACAATAAGTTTGTAACAAATCAGTACAGTTTTGATCATATTTTTGATAGTTCGGGTATTTATTTTGTAGAATTAGATGCTGTAAATGGGGGATGTAGAACAAAGCGACTCGATACAGTTATTGTCAGTCAGCCTATTGCAAAAGTAGGCTATGAAATAATTGATGCTTGTTTGCCCACAATTGTCCAATTTACAGACTCTTCCAATAGTAAATATGGTATTAGAGATAGATTATGGACCTTTGGGAATGGAGATTCTTCAACCCAAAGAACTGAATTAATCACCTATTATACTGCGGGTAGCAGAGACGTTTATTTATGGATAGAAGACACCTTAGGTTGCGTAGATTCAGTTTTGTTAAAAGGGCTTATTAAGTCCAGTCCACTTTCAGTTGATTTTACTGCTGATAAAAGAACTATTTGTACAGGGGATAGCGTTAGCTTTAGGAACTTATCCACAGGCGATGCTACCTTTTTTAGTTGGCGGTTTGGAGATGGTGATACCCTTCATAGCCTAGATGAGTTTGTGGGGCATAGATTTTTAACTGCCGGTGAATTTACAGTTGAACTTTTTGGTAGAAATGATGATAGTTGTGAAATAAGTAATCCTAAGGTGGAATATATTAAAGTTGAAGAAACTCCTGTAGCAGCATTTACTGCAGATACGACCCATGCCAA